>JAPLNJ010001150.1 GCA_026692885.1 Planctomycetota bacterium
AGGCCGGCATCTCCCAGTTCCGGGATCTCGAAAACCAAGTAGTCCTCGGCCTGCTCACGCACCAGAGGCCGCCGGACTGCGGGGCTGATGGCGCGCAACAGCATTTCGGATCGCGCGCGGGCATCCGCCATGAATTGTTGGTCGTCGTACAGTTCGGTGCTGAGCTCCGCCAGCTGGTCGAGCGTCTTTTCAAAGGGGATGCGGTACTCCACCGAGACCGCTCCGAAGTCGTACACCTTGAGCGTGACCGTGCCATCCGTGCGGAACGTCGTTCCTTGTATCGGTTCCGCAGCCTGGCTGATGTGAACCGGCGGGGGCCGAAGGTTCAAGTAGTGCGGCGCCCGCGCGTGATGACGGAAACCGCCCGCCTCGCGAGCCTCCAGGATCAACCCGGAACAGCGCTTCAGATCGACCGAGAAGCCGATATCCAGCGCACAGTACACGCGACAGCACCCGCGAAGGGCTGCGGATCCAACGGTATCCTGATCCATGCGATGTCCTCCGTGTCGTATTGCGGCTTGAGCGGACGAGAACATTCTGACCTCGAACGCCTCGCCTAGGAAGACCGCCTCAGCCTTCTCCACCACCTCAGCCTTCTAACGGAGCACATCACCTCCAATGGCGATGAACGGTGGCGCAGGCCGCCCGGCGCTGTCAACTTCACCAGATCTTAACCTGGTCCGCGCGCGACGTTCACTGCTAGCCGTCTATAATTCCTGCGAGGCAGAGGCGATACTCCCCCACCATTCACCATTCCAGATCGAAACCAGGAGGACTTGAGATGATCAGCAGCGTTGGTTTTCGCAACGACGATAACGCGATTGGCTTCGACGGCGACGAGGAATGCGATGCGTCAGTCCTGGCGGATTTCTCGCGGACGGATGGCAGGGCTGGGGATCAGGACGTATTCGAAGACTTCGACGACGAGTTTGACGAGGACTTCGAGGATGAATTGGAGGATGAGTACGGCTTTGAAATTGAGGAAGTCGTTGCCGAGGTCTTCGAGGGGCACGGCGCGGATCTTGTCTCCGGCCTGGAACTCGTCCTGACGGAGGATGCCCCTCCCGGGAAATGGCCTGTGATGGTCGACGTGCTGGCCGGCTACCTGAGGCAGGGACGTGTGAAATGCAAAGGCAAAGTGAATTGTCGCAGGCGCTCCTCGAAGGGATAGCCCGGATTATTTGCGAGTTCTGTACGATGGCTCTCCGAAGCCGTCGAAATGCGACGGGCTCGGAGGCCCGTCGTACCCCCTGTTCTTCTGGCATTTCCTGCAACCTATTTCAGGGAAGTGCCTTGCAAGAAATCCCGTCGTTCTCGTGCCCGGCCATGTAACCTCCTCGAGACGCCCGGCGTTATACTTGGTAACCAACGGACGTCCGTAGGGCACCCCTGATCCCTTCGCTCGACCGCGTTTTCGGGGAGGAATCGCATGACGACCATCGCGAGAAGGCAGTTCATGACGCTGGCGGCAGCGACCATCGGAGCAGCCGCTGCGGCGCGAGGTGCCGAGATGCCGCTGGGGCGTGGCTGCCCGTTCGAGCCGGGGGGGCAGTACCTCATGCCGACCCATTTCGGGGCGAGGCTGCCGGGCAAGGCGTCGGCCCGTTACCTCGACGTGACCTCGCTGACCCTGGACAACAAGATGCACACTGACTCCTCAAGCACGGGCCGAGCGAGAATGAGTCCTCTTGTGATCTTCTGCCTGGCGGCCTTCGTCCACGCGTTGCCAGTTGCCGGGAATGACGTGTCGAGAGAGGGAACCCAGGTTTTGGACACAACCAAGGCATTGCCGTCACCAGCCGTTCAGGCGGATGAGATCGCGATCAACCATCCGGAGTTCAAGCAAGCCGTGAGAATGACATCCACGACACGCGGCTCGGGGAACAAATGGTCCGCCAGCGTGAGCTGGCTCACGAAAGAACCCGTCAAACCCGGTGATGTCCTGCTCATCGTCTTCCACATGCGCTGCGTGAAGTCGTCGGCTGCGGATGGGAAGGCGATGACGACAGTTGCGTTCGGCACGGAGGGGCCACCGCACCAGAATTCCTACGTAACGCTCGCCACATCCGATCAGGAATGGAAGAAGTTCCAATTTGCGTTTGTTTCCAAACAGAGCCATCCGCCCGGCCAGGGAAAGATCTCGTTTGGGTGCGGCATGGAAATGCAGACGCTGGAAATCGGTGGCGTCGAGGTCCGCAACTTCGGCACCACAAAACGAGTGGTGGATTTCCAGACTTCGGCCGGCTACAAGGGCATCGAGGAGAACGCCCAATGGCGCAAGGACTGCCTGGCGCGAATCGAACAAATCAGGAAGAGCCCGCTGGACATTCTGGTCACCGACAAGACTGGAAGACCGGTGGCGAACGCGGAGGTCCACGTCGCGATGAAGCGCCATGCGTTCCGGTTCGGATCCTCGTTCAATCCGTGCATCTACAATTTCGAGAGCCGGGATCTCAAAAATGCTGAGGAGTATGAAAAGAGGTTTCTCAAGTATTTCAACATGGCCACGCCCGAAGCGGTCATGAATTGGAAAAGCTGGGAGGATCGAAGGCAGCGGGCAAATTTGGACAAGGCACTCTCCTGGCTCGCTGAGCACAGCATTCCAGTCATCGGCCATCCGATGGTCTGGCAAGCACCCAAGACGCTCCCCGACAGGATTCACGAACTCATCAAGAAGAAGGACTACGCCGCCTATATCCGCGAGTGGAACGAGCATCTCACAGACAAAGTCATAGCCATCAAGGGCCGGATGTGCCAATCCTTTGTGATCAACGAATTCGTGGACACCAATTTCCTGCCCGAGGAACTGACCGACGACGCCATCGTAGGCTGGTATCAAATCGTGAAGTCACTGGACCAGAACACCCGGCTCGCAATTCTGGATCACAAGATGATCGGCTACGGTGCGGTGGACGCCGAGAAGAACCTCCCGTGGTATGAGCAGAAGATCGAAATGCTGCTGCGGAACAAGATTCCGCTGGAGATCATTGGGTTTCAGGGGCATTTCGGCGATGTCCTGACGGACCCGGAGCGAGTGCTGGAGATTCTGGACCGCTTTTCCAAGTACGGCTTGGAACTCCAGGTGGCCGAGTTCGACGTGGACATGGACAATGAAGACCTCCAAGGGAAATACCTCCGGGACTTCTTCATTGCGGTCTTCAGCCATCCGTCGGTGCAGATGCTGCAACAATGGGGTTTTTATGAGCCGTCTCATTGGCGGCCGCGCGCGGCGTTGTTCCGAAAGGACTGGTCGTCCAAGCCCAACGGCCAAGCGTTCCTAGAACTGGTCTTCCGGCAATGGTGGACCGACGTGCAGGGCTCGACCGACGGTCGCGGGCAGTACAGCGTACGCGCGTTTCATGGCGACTATGAAGTCACCGTAAACAAGGACGGCGTCTCTCGAACCGTCAAGACGCCGCTCGGGAAGCCGGGAACACGGCTGACCGTCAGCCTGTGACAACGAACCGATTCTCCAGGAGGAACAACATGCAGGCGAAGGCGATGACAACGACGCGATGCACCTTTGGGTTCTTGATGCTGGTGTGGCTGGCGCTGCCCGTGCCGGGCAGCGCCGCCGACCCGATCGACGGCGCCAGCGCGGAGCAACTCCGGCAATGGCTCAAGGAGTATCCGGAGGCCGACGCCGATCATGACGGTGTCCTGTCCGTCGAGGAAGCCAGGGCTTACTATCAGAAGCTTCAGCAGAGGCGACTCGAGCAGCAGGCTGCCCCCAGCAGGACGATCCAACGCGAGTTCACTTTCGCGACGATGTCGGACGGCGTCAAGATCGCACTGGCGGTGGGCTATCCCAAGGACTTCGACCCGGCCGACCGGCAGCGCAAGTGGCCGGCCATCCTCCGCACGTGCGGGTACACGTTCGTCACGGCTCCGGGTGACCCCGGGGAGTATGGCCACCGCTACGTAACGGTGAATGCTTCCATCCGCGGGAGCGGGGCTTCGGGCGGCCAGCTCAGTCCCTGGCGGCCGCGGACCTGGCAGGATGGCCACGAGATTATCGAGGACTGGATTGTCAAGCAGCCCTGGTCCAACGGCAGAGTCGGCATTCACGGCTTCTCGTGGCCGGGACTGATGGGATTCCTGACCGCCACGACGCAGCCGCCGTCGCTCAAGGCCGTCTGCGTGGGCGGCCTGATCGACGATTTCTATCGCGATATCAGCTACGTTGGCGGCATCCGCAACTGTGGCTTCCCCGTCGACTGGCTCAACAATTACTATGCTTCCGACGGTCCCTTCGGGTCGGGTCTCGCCGCCACCGGCGCGCGGGGACTCGATCCGGCGGACTACCTGACAATTGTCAACTCCCGGCCCACACGCGATCTCACGCAGGACATGCTCTGGCTCGTGCTCCACGAATCGCTAGACGGACCTAAGTGGCACGAGCAGAACTTGGGCACCTATGCCTCGCGGATCCGGGCACCGATCTTGATCTCCCATGCCTGGCAGGACGAGCAAACCGGCCCGCAGGGCTGGCAGCTCTGGAAGCGAATCCCCGATCAGACCCCCAAGCGGCTGGTGGTGGGCCAGGGCAATCACGGCACGTGTCCGGGGCCCACGGGCGGCGCGGCCGCATGGTTCGGCCACTGGCTACTCGAGGAACCCGATGAGTTGACCGCTGACCCGTCGCGGCGCGTGGAATGCTACTTTGAAAGCCGCGGCAGCGTGAACGGCGGTCCCCTCCTTCGCAACTCGCCGCTGTTGGCCGGCGACTTCCCGCTGCCCCAAACCCGTTGGACGCGTTACTATCTGCGAAGCGCTACCCGGCTCCTGCCTGCGCCGGCCGAGAACGCCGAGCCGTCCGGCTCGTATCATGTCGGGCACAGCGCGCCGCGCGGGCCGGAGCGGCGAGCGATCTACCTGTTGGAATTTCCGGCGCCGACCGCGGTCTGCGGTCCCGCCGTGCTCACGCTGTGGGCCCAAGTGACGACCATCGACACCGACTTTTTCGTCCTCGTGGCCGACCTCGCCCCGGACGGCCAGTACTATGGGCTGCAGCGCGGACTGCTGCGGGCATCGCACCGTGCGATCGACGAGGAGCGGTCCGATTACGTCGAGTGCGACGGCCACAAGCAATTGATCCGGCCGCGTCACCCGCACACCAGCCTCCAGCCGGTAACACCCCACGAGCCGACCGAGTACCAAATCGAAATCCCGGCCTTTGGCCACGTGTTCCGTTCCGGACACAAGCTGGCGCTGGTCCTCATGCAGCCGCTGGAAGGTGATCCGATCGGGGTCACCAAGTCGGGCGCCCCGAGCTACCGATACGATTCCCATCCGCCGCCGGGCACGGTGAGCATCCTCCACGACGCTGCGCACCCCTCCAGCCTCCTGTTGCCGGTGCTGCCCGAGCTTCCGCCACTTTCGGAGCCGCCCGTGCCGGTCGACCAGCAGGCGGGCCTCCAGCCAGCGAGCGACCCCGGCGCGATTCGTTAAGGATCGGCCGCAAGCATGTAACCTAACCCGGATACCCGGCGTTACTTGTTCTGTAGCCGGCTATGATTGTGAAGTACCAAGAGTGACGAGAACTAAGAAGGAGATCCATGATGAGAGCGATTCTGGCTGCGGTGTTGTTCCTGGCAGGTCTTTCCCTGGCCCCAGGGCAAGATACCTTGCCCCGTGACGAGGCCCTCAAGGCCGCCTTCCGTCTGTGCCGCGACCTGCCGAAGATGCTCGACACCCCCATTCCCACCGATCCTGACGTGAAACGGCCGGTGGGAGTGCACGGCGATAATCGCGGCGGACTGCTCCTGCCTGAGTCGAAGCTCCGCCTCGAAACGGTGGCCAAAGCCGGGCCGGAGGCCGTGGCGATCGGTCAACTCTGGTTGCTCAAAGTCGTCCCTGTGGTCGGAGGGCAGCCAGCCCAGGTCGGCCAGCTCAAGATGGTGACTGTCAGCGGCGACCAAGAGTCTGCTGCGGTGGCCCTCTGTGTCTTGGGCGTCCGCCAAGGGGCCGACGGCCGGCCGGAACTGCTGGTCTACGGCAAGGACAAGGCACCGCTGCTGCACGTGGCGCTGACGCCGATCTCCGCCAAGCAGGAGAACCCCATCGAGATCTCTGCGGAGCAGCAGGGCGACGGCGCACTGCTCACGCTGAAGATCCTGGGCCAGTATTCGGCCAGTCTCGCGGTCAGCATCTGCGACTGACGCTCGACTCTCGCCTAAGCGAAGCCCGGTATGTTGAGGCCGACCGTTGTTGAACACCGCCGCGCTCGACGTCAAGAAGTGCTTGGATGGCGTACGCCGACAGGACGCGGCGGCGGCGCACGCTCTGGTCCAGCACCTGTATCCGCTGGTGCTGCGGATCGTGCGGTCGCATCTGCCGCGCCGCTCGACGGAAGAGGACTTGGCCCAGGACGTGCGCGCCGAAACGATCCGCCACAGCGCCGAAATCGTCCTGCGGCTCGTCGGGCAGGTCGACCGGGAACTGACTCCCGAGCAGCGCCTCGCGTTCGAGCGGTTCAAGCCCAAGCCCAGCGACTTGTCGAACCTCGACCTGCTCAACGTGGAAACGCGGAAGCCATGAAGCCCAGCTCAAACCCCCAGTGCGGCAAGGCCCCGCGCCGTCAGGCTGCAATCACGACCAGGGCGATGGTCGCTTCCGGTTCGATCCCCGCCGTGGAATGACCAGACTCACTTGTCCGGTGACAGTTTGGGAGTAGTCGCCTGGACATCGCGTACCGGCGCGGTTTGGTGTCTCGTGATTGCCTGATCGCTGCCCGGGTCCGATGCAAACAGATCAGCCAGCAGGGCGTGCCGCGTCATCCGAAGCAGGGTGAGGTGACTTTCACCTTCCACGATCCGCTGCGTTTCCAGTATCTCGAACAGCGTCTCGGCTACCTCTGTGTCACTGCAGATATCGGCCATCGCTTTGCCCACAATCGCCGGTCGCACGGCAGCCGCTTTGCCGAACTCGACCGCTGCTTGGCGTTCCGCAGTGCTTCTGATAATACTCACCTGGTTCGCCCCGTCCTGCTTGATGGCTGCCGTGACCTGGCGGAGTCGGTTGACCACCTTACTCTCGATCTGCCGCATCATCTCGGGATCGCGGAAGTGAACCTTGCGAATGTAAATGGACCCCAACCTGTAACCCCACTCGTTCGACTTGAACGTGACCTCGTCACGCACGGTTCGGCTCATCGTGTGGCGGTCCACTAGCATCTTCGCCAGCGGCAGGTTGCTCAAGCAGCGCACCGTGGAGTTGCTGACGTTGGCCGCCAGCGAACCACGCGGGTCGATGTTCTTGAACAAGTAAGCCACCGGATCGCTGATGAACATCTCGTACCAGATCCCGATGCCCATGGGCGCGCCCTCTTCCGAGTTGACTGGCGCACTGCGCAGGTACTCCTGATTCAGACGCATGTCCGTCACGTGACACTGTCCCAGCCACTGGACAAACAACCCCTTCCAGCCCAATCGCGGCCACAGGAAATAGAACCCCGGTTCGCTCAGAATCCCGATCACCTTGCCAAACAACACGTACACGTGGCACCGACGCTCGCGCACGATGGCATAGACGCCCAAGATGCGTGCCACACCCAGCGCCAGTGGCACGCCGATCAGAAGAGCCAGGAATGAAGCGATGGCGATAGTGAGTGTGTGGTTCATGACTTCACCTCCGCGATGACACGCTTCGCACGGGCAAACAGCGCCAGTCTTACGTTCCGCACATAGGCATCCATCGCCGCCTTGCCGTTCTGTTTGAGCACGGCGAGCTGGGTGGCCAGACGCCGAAGCGGCTCGACGTCCGCCTCCGCGTTCAGCGTCTCGATCTCCACCGCGCGTTTGGACTCGACGATGCGCTGATCGGCTGCGGCCGTCGCCAGGCTGATATCCGAGGACACTTGGTTGTGGGCCGTGTTGATCGCGGCCAGGGCTGATTCGACCTCCAGCGGGGGGTCGATCCCGGTAATCAGCGAAGCGTCGAGCAGAATCCCGTACCGGGCCTGCGAGCACTGGCATTCTCGGTCCATGTGCTCGTTCAAGTCCCGCAGGTTCTTGCGAAGATCGTTGATCGAAATGCCCTCGACGGAAACTGCGCCCGGCGCCCCATCGGCCTCCCTCTTTCCTGGCGCCTCGAAGGTTGCAATTCTCTCGCGCAGCACCGCGACGAAGTAGCCCATCACGTGCGCAATCGGGTGGGTCACGCCGAAGATGTAGGCATAGAGGTTCCGCTCGGACACTTGGAACCGGATCTGGCCGGTCAGCCCCGTATTCAACTGATCCTTGGTGACCGCTTCGAGTACGGTACCGTTTCGGTTCGCCTGCGGCGACTCCGGATCAAAGGCCATGTTCGCCGTTTCGGTGGCGACGGAGACCTTATGCACCTGCTCCCACGGCCACTTGAAATAGGGACCACCGGGCATGATGACGCGGACTTGCGGATAGCAGTACCGCTCCCTCTCGGTCTCCCTCAAAGACTCCGCAATCGCATCGTCGAGGGTCGTCATGTTGCCCAATCGCTGAGCGCGCCCGAAGACCGTCTTCACAGCCCGCTGGTTCGGGGCAACCGTGTACAAACCGGTCAAGAGAAAACGCACCACGAACCATGCCATAAGTCCAATTGCAACTCCTGTGAGCGTGTCCATTTGCACCTCTTCGTCTAGGGTCCCTGCACTTGCAGTAGTGGATCGGAATGGCCCAGGATACGTTGTACGGCCTGTTGCGGCAAGAAGACTCGCGGTTCCTCAAGATCCAGGTTCCTGAAGGTGGTCTCTTGTTGCGGGGTGCGGGGGCCACGTTTCCAGCGCCCCTGTACGATCGTTGGTTCGCCGAGTATCAGCGGTTCCATCCGAAAGCTGTTCTTTGCGGACCCGGAGGGTGAGGAATCGTATCCGTTGGTGACCCTCACTTGGATTCTCGTCCGCCGGAAGCAGTCGGATTCCCAGAAGGCGGCGGCTTTACAGGATCTGTGCCGCTGGTGTTTGACAGAGGGCCAGCACCTCAGCGAGGAGTTGGGGTACGTGCCGCTGCCGCCTAATGTGGTCACTGCGGCCGTGGGGGCCGTGGAGGCGATGGATCGTCCGTGAATCAGAGGACGACAACATGAGCGCGCGTTGCCTATTCACGATTCTACCGGGACGCGCGGCGTCCGGGATTCATCGCAAGCAACCCTAACGCCGGCCTCACTGAATCCTAACAGATTTTTTCGTCAAGCGGCTGCACGGGTTGCGATCGGACAAGGCGGCGAAATGGACCGCTGGGGATTTGTCCACAAGGTACGGCACCTTTCCAAGTCGACCGGCGGGCCATAAGCTAGCACCGGTTGTTGAGCGGAGTGTCTATCGTCGTGAAGGAGGTGCGAAGTTATGGTCATGACAGCTCTTCCCAGTGCATTGCCGACACGGGCCACGCAGTTCGTGGAACCGGAGACCTACATCCGTTTGATTACGTCGCGAAACACGCTGGAGCGATTCGACGACAAGGAACACGGCCTGCTAGGACTCTTCGATCGCGAGACGCAGGCACGATTCGTCGTCGAAGAGCACAAAGTCCTCAGACTGTGGGAGTTTACCTGCCCATGACGCCCCATGAAGTCTGGACCAGCCAATGCGAAGTCGCTCGTGAGAGCTTGGCAGAATCGTCACGCGAAGTCGAGGGCGATAACGCCCGGAGCCAGGTAGCCGAATTCGCCAGAATTCGCCAGAATTCGCCAGAATTCGGTAGCGCCGGGAAAGTCGTATTCTGGCGAAGGCGGCTACGAAGAGGTTGCCAGGATTCTTGGCCGCACACGCTCGGGTCTCGCGAGGCGATCAGTAATTCATCTGAAATTGGATTCGGATAATGTCCCCCACGAACTGGCGATACGATTGGCCGGTGGCCAGCGCGGTCGTATTCGTGCGGTCCGTCATCGTGTATCCGAGGGTCAATTCCATTTGCGGGTTGAATTGCCATTCGACGCCGGTTTCCCACTCGTCGACCTTGGCGTAGGGCGAATTCCTTTCCGGCTTGTAGCCTCCTCGATAGTAGTCGTAGCGGAGGAATGGGAAGAGCGTTCCCCAGCAGGCTGTTTCGTGTCGATACAGCAGCATGCCGTACCCGCCCGTCAGCGGGCGATCGATGATCGCCGTTTGGGCTTCGTTGAGTGCTGGACCACGTCCGACGTTCCACTCCGCCTGGAATCCGAAAGGCTGGGGATAGTAAACCAGCGTCCCCGCCACGCGTTCATCCATATATCCGCCGCTAGCCGCGGTCGGCGCGCTCTTGGATGGCGGAATCGCTGCTGTCAGCGAGGTGTAGCTGCCCGAGTAGGCCTGCGCTCCCAGTTCCAGGACCTGTTCGTTCGCAAATTGCATGGGCACAGCCAATCGTGCCACCGCATGCATACCCTCGTTCTGTTCGCGAAATGAACCGCCTTGGCCGTTGTAGACACCGACACCAAACAAGCCGTAGTTCCCTGAACCCTTCAGCCCTTTTTCGAGTACGTACTTGAACAGGTCTTGCGCGAATTCCGGCGTGTAATAGTAGAGGACTCCCAAATCCCGCTCGTTCCGGACGGCACTGTTCAGGCCGTCGTTGCGATCAAGA
Source organism: Planctomycetota bacterium (assembly GCA_026692885.1). The sequence continues at coordinate 10,542 of JAPLNJ010001150.1, forward strand.
GGAATCCGGTTGGAACTGGACTGCAAATTCTCCCAGCCGTAGGGGATTTTCGATTGCCCGATGCGCAACCGATGGACTTTCTCATCGTCGAAGTAGATGTCACAATAGCAGTCTCGCAGTTGTGTGTATTGATTGGCGTCCGTACTGCCCGGCACCGTAGCGGCGAAGTCGGGCTGAATGTAGACGTACATGTGGTCGGAAACGTCGCCCGATAAGATCAGGCGTGCCCGGCGAATCAGAAAATTCTGGTTCTGACCGACGGAACTATCGTGGACGTATTGCGGCGGCGCTCCGTCAGGATCGGACCAGGGCACTTCGTTGAGGCGGAATTGGGCGTAGCCGCGAATGCTCAGACGATCGAACCAGTTCTTCTTGGCGACCGTTGCCCGCGTTTGCTGCTCGACCGTGGTGATCGCTGGATCTTTGATTCCTTCGAGCCAGCTACGAATGGGCCCTGCCGCATCGTCGCCGGATTCCGCAGGCCGGGTTCGTTCTTCGATCTTACCAAGGGCTGGGTCGCGAATTTGCCCGTTCGATCCCGACGCGGTCTGCTCCAGGCGGCGCGCGTTTTCGAGTTCGGCGATACGGGCTTCCAGTTCGGCAAACGCCGAACTGTTCGAGGTCGTGTACTGAACGACAGCAGGATTCGACCCGTTAGATGTGCCGGATTCGGTGCCGGATGAGTATTGCCCCAAGCCCACCGCCGCACCAGCGAACGTCGTGAAGGTGACCAGAATTGCTGCGATCCAGTTCTTATTGTTGTAAAGCATATCATTGACCCGACATGTAGAGTTTCAGAGCAACTTAACTCATAGCGATAGCAATTTGTTGGCCTACCGGCACCTCTGCCATTCTTGCTATCGGATTCGTTGCCACCGGCGGATTGTTCAAAGCCGGTTTTTTGGGATCTCTTATTACCTCACTAACAATTGGCTAATACGTTGGAAATGATCCGTTAACCGGCGTGCGCTAAACTGCCGACCGTGTGCACATTTTCTTGATTTATCCGAGGAGCGTCTCCGTGAGTTACTCTTGGAAGCACCAACACGCATGGCTGGGTGGGGTCTTGGCGATTCTGGGCGTTCTGGATGGTGGTCGGTCGACACTGCTGGCCGAGGAATCACTCCCGGCCTATCACAAGGTTTCAGGCTTGGAGGGGAGCCTAAGTAGCATCGGATCCGATAGCCTCAAGAACCTGATGACCCACTGGGGTGAAGCGTTTCGTCAGCTTTATCCCAACGTGACGATTCAGATCGAAGGCAAGGGTTCGGCCACGGTGCCGCCGGGAATTTCGCAGGGCGTAGCGCAACTGGGTCCTATCTCGCGGAAAATGAAGCCTGAAGAAGAGCAAGTCTTCGAGAAGAAACGCGGCTTTAAGCCCACTTGCTTGAGCGTGGCCGTGGACTGCGTAGCTGTGTACGTGCACAAGGACAATCCGCTTCAGGGGCTGACCATGGCCCAAGTCGACGGCATTTTTTCCACGACCCAGAACAGCGGTATTCCGGACCTTGTAACCTGGGGCGACGCGGGTTTGGCCGGCCCCTTGGCCAAGCTGCCGATCAGTATCTATGGCCGCAATTCGGACAGCGGCACCTACGCGTATTTCCGACAACAGGCATTGTTACAGGGCGAGTACAAAGATACGGTGAGGGAGGAGGAGAGTTCGGCGGCCGTGGTGCAGGGCGTGGCTACAGATCCGGCCGGCATCGGCTACGCGAGCCTGGGCTACAGAACCTCGGACGTTCGCGCGCTGCCGCTGGGGAAGACCCTGAAGGCCCCGCTTGCGGAGGCCAGTATCGAGAACGCCGTGGCCGGCAGCTATCCGCTAGGACGCACGCTGCACATCTACGTGGCCAAGCGTCCCCAGCAGCCGTTGCCCAAGTTGAACGAAGAGTTTCTCAAGTTCGTACTCTCCAAGGACGGACAGGAAGTGGTGGTTAAGGCCGGCTACGGCGCGTTACCGCACAGCGTGGTCACCAAGCAACTCGATTTATTGAAATGACGCTCACAGAACGCCCGACACGCACGAAGTCGTGGATTGTCGCTGATTATGTGACCATGCTGGTAGGTGACCAACGGGACCGAAGACCACCCCACCATCCTCTTGCCGGCCAGAGAATCTCGTCCTAGGATGAAGCGGGGCCGAATGGCAGCTCGGTGCGATTTGCCCTGGGGCGAGGCAGTTGCGTGGCCCGGGGTGTGTCGTCGGACGGAGGATACGGAATGAGCGAGTCACTGTTGCCACGGCATCCCCAGCTGTCCGCCAGCAGCCGGTCCGCCGCCCTGAACAGGTATGTCGACGGCGCGGATCTGGCAGAATTGGGAATCCTCATTGCGGCGGGCAGCGGTGCGGCGGTGACCGTGGCCTGCTTGGACTTCCATCTGCGTGTGCCGGGGCACGCCATCCTGCGGGCCATGCTGCCGATGGCGCTCGGGTTGTCGCTGGCCCCGCGACGTTTTGGGGGCCTGGTCATGGGCAGCAGCGCTTATGGCACAGCCCTGTTGCTCCGGTTTGCGGGCGGCCCGACGCCGGGAATCGGGGCCTTCACGAGTCTGTGCCTGCTGGGACCGATGCTGGATCTCGTCCTTTGGCATGCCCGGGGCGGCTGGCGATTGTACGCTCGTTTTGCCTTGGCCGGTTGTCTGGCCAACCTGGCAGCGTTTACGGTCCGGGGGGGCGGCAAGTGGGTCGGCCTCGACGCGTGGCACGCGCGCCCCTTGTCAGACTGGGCCACGGTGGCGCCGTGGACCTACAGCCTGTGTGGACTGATCGCGGGTCTGGTCTGCGCAGCCGTTTGGTTCCGCTTGCGAGCGGTCGAGGCAGGGGCAGATGCGGTGGAGTCGTGACCGTGATCCATGTCGGCATCGATGATACGGACCTGCTGGACACGCCGGGTACGAACCAATTGGCCCGTGTTCTGGTGCAGGTCGTGGCGGATGAATATCAGTGCCTGCGCATCACGCGCCATCAGCTCCTGGACGATCCGCGCGTACCGTATACCAGCCACAACGGCTCGGCGTCAATCTTGCTGGAGCCACTCGGTCATCCCGATCGCCTGGGTTTGATCCAGCGTCTGCGCGAACGCATGCAGCAGTGGTTCGTACCGGGCAGCGATCCGGGACTGTGCGTGGCGGAGGCGGTGCCGACAGCGGTGGTCGATTTCGGCCGGCACTGTCAGCAAGAACTGGTGACTCAGGAGACCGCGCGAACGTTGGCTGGCGATTGCGGAATCCATCTGGAGGGATTGGGCGGCACGAACGGCGGGGTGATTGGGGCTCTGGCAGCGGTAGGTCTGAGTGCCCAGGCCAACGATGGTCGACTGGTCCAAATCGGCACCTGGCCCGACGACCTGACCGGGCCGCAAGGCATCGCCACTCTGGCCGCCCGCGATGTCGAAGTGCGTCATTTCGACACGCAAGTGCCCATTCGCCACGGCGTGGTCGACGTCGGCAAGCATCTGCGTCCCAATCTGCGTGCCGGCCGGGCCGTCTTGTTTGTGACGCCGACCGCGGGTCCGCTCGCGGCCGTCTCCGCTTGGACTGCCGTTCGTCTGAAGTGATGGCAATTGCGGGGGGTGCTTAAAGACCCAGATAAGGCAAAGCCGACGGTCGGTCTTAATCTGTCTCTTCAAAGGTCGGGGCGGCCGGCTTCTCGCCGGGCTTCTTGGTCAACGACAAAGCCTTCACTTCTTGGATTTCTAACGGGCCATTAGCGGGCGCGAAATCTGGGACTGCTACCATACGTTGGCAGTGACTGGGTCCTACGCTGCCAATGGTCGATCATGACCGCGAGGCGGTTTCTGGGTGGGGACGGCGAAGCAAGCTTGTGCCCCTGATACGCCCGGCTGGCGTTTGACGAGCGCCGATGGCCCGGGGGGATCGTTCGATCGAAGCACCGTGCGTGCAGGTTTGCCGTGAATCCTCCGTATGAGAACCACGGGCAATCCGGCATCTGGTCCGACCAGGAAGTTCTCGGCCGTGTACTGCAGTGCGAGCGGCTCTGTTACTCCGCTTACGGTGACCTTGAGCAGCGTCACGGTTCCTGCGGGCAAATCCAACTTTGTCGGACCGCACGCTCAGTCCGCCTCCACCGATCCGGGCCGATGAGATTTGAGTTAGCGTGGAGTCAAGAGATGATTAAGAACGCATCTGGGGCGTCGGGTCGCAATGCTTCCCGTCTTGTTTCGTGTTTTTCTCTTTCAGTAACGGTTAGATGTTGGTAAGATTTCTGCGCCTGGACTTGACGAAGTAGCAGTTTCGTGCTCAGCGGCCTCCCTCCAGGCAGCCTTCCGTAACGCTGTCGTCGCCGAGTGCGGGCTGTTTGCAGAACCTGTTTGAGGTACGTGGTGATGGGAGCCAGCGCGACTTGGCATGTGATCTTCCCGCGGCTCAACACTCAGCAGGCGGCGAATCGACCGACCGTTCCTTGCTGTTCGCCGTGGGCGAGACGCTTGGCGGAAGACGTCCGAAATGTTCCTCGTTATTGCCTCAAGTACGGTGTAGCCGTACTGGCATTGTTGGGGCTGACAGAAATCTGGCAGGCTGGCGGAGACGGCCCGATGGCACCTTTCCGCACGTTGTCGTCCGCAGCCCCACTCGCCCCCCATCGCGTCTCGGCGTCCCGCTGCATGTTTGCCCGGACAGCTGCTGGGGCTCGGCGAACGGCCCTTGCGCCGGCGTTGGCCATTCTGGAGGAGGTGAGTCCCGACGTGGCCCTTTGGGTCCGCGATACGGATCGCCGGGGGAAGCTGCAGTTTGTGGATAGCTGGAAAATGCCCAGCGACGGATCGGGTTGCCTGGCCCGGTATGATACCTTCCGTGGTATCCTGACGATCAGCCCAGGAACGTTCGCTGAGAGCGATGGCCGGATAGCTACGATTCTTTGTCATGAGTACCGGCACGCCCGCCAACGGTTTTCTAAGACCATCGTGCACGTACTGTCGTACCTCTGGCAACGCGGTGGCGATCCGGCCATTGTCGAAAATGACGCACTTCTATTTGAGCAAGAGGCTAACCTTGCCGTTTTCGGCCATTACCTCGATCCATGAACCCGTAGCGATCGCAACTGATCTTGCTCGCACTGGCGAATCGACCATCCCATCCGAAGATGTGACCTCACGACGTAAGCGGCGTTCCAGCTGCTGACGCTGGCCGTTGCCATTGATTGGCACGGGGCCAGCATCTGCCAGACGCCCCTTACCGCCACTGCTGCGCACATCTTTGCAGCCAGCCAAAGGCTGGAAATACAAGCACGACGCGCAAGCGAGTGAGTCCGGGGTGGACCGGCAAGCGAAATCCAGACTCACTCGCTTGCGCGTCGTGCTTGTAAAATACGGTCGCGAAAAGATACGATTAGCAAGGCGTGAAGTTTGGATGAACCAGTCCACCGTCGCGGCAGACGCCCCCTGAAGTCTGGACGAGCCAATGCGAAGCTACACGCAGCGGAACGTGCCGTACCGTGTCGCCCATCGACGCGTTGATCGTGATCAATGCTCTCAACAATCAGGGTGGCAATGGGGCATCCGCCGAGGGGGAATCGCCGCTAGCGTCCTCCGCTCGGCATTGCCAATCCAGTCGGTTTAGATCCGGCGTTTCCGGAGCAGCAGCCACATCTTCACGCTTTGCGTCAACAACACGTAGCAGAACCTACCCGCCCTGCAGCCACGGGAGGAGCTTGTCGGACAACCCCATGACGATCTCGATGGCGATGAGGATGATCACGATCCACTCAAGCCGCAGCGACTTCTCGTGCTCGGCCTCATCCGCCAGGGTCGTATACAGCGTGTTCAACAGATGCAGCTTGTCCTTGATGCTCCGGTAGAAGTTCTGGATCCCTAGGGAGGCGGAAGCCAGGGCGTAGACGCGGGCCAGAAACACGTCGGCGAACGGCTTGAACGCGTTCGTCACCGCTTCGCTGAACGCTTGCCCATCGAGCATCAGCTCTCGGATGTGTCGCATCTGTGCCCGAACCCCGGTCGCCTGCGCGCTGAGGTTGTAGGCTTGCCGCAGACTGTCGTCGAGCTGATCGTCCAGGTAGTGCAACTCACGCAGCTGTACGTTGGCCAATTCCAGCACCGTCAGCACGTCGTCCATGTCGTTGCCGAAAACCAGCGCTGCGTTCCAGGTGATGATCGTCAGGTCGTCGGCATAGTAGGCGATGTGTCCCGCCAGCTCTTCGCCTTGTTGCTGCCCGGAAAGCGACGCCGTATTGCTGCTCAGGATGCGAGCCAGGGAAGCTCCGTGGTCCCCGA
>JAPLNJ010001151.1 GCA_026692885.1 Planctomycetota bacterium
CCTCGTCGATGGCCAGGGCCTCCCTCACGCACACGTACCCGACGCCGCCGATCAGGGCGAGACAGGCCACACCGAACACCACGGCGGCGAATCGGCGCGACCGGCGTCTCGAGGCCGCGCGTCGGCGTGCCAGTTTCGTGATTTCCACCGCCTCCGCGTGGTCCGCGACCTCTTGGAGCACGCGTTCCGCCAGCGCCAATGCCTGAGTGGGGTCCCCGTGTTCCAGGGAGCTTGTGGCTGCTGCGATGAGCGGCTCGACGGCCGCCAGCTTCTGCTGGGCCCTCGCGGCATCTTCGTCGAACCCCTTCATCGGAATGCCGCTCTGCTCCAACTCCGCCAAAATCTGCATGATTTCGCACCAGCGGTGCTGCTCGGCAAGTGCGGGGATTTGATCCCTCAGTTGCCGCAACTGCGCGCTGTTCTCGTGGTACTGCGTCAGCAGGGCGAGCAGCTCGTCGTCGTTCTCGAACTGTTCAACTCCGGTTCGCAGTAGTGTGACGGCCTTTTTCTGCTGACCTTCCGCGAACAGTCGCTGGGCCTTTTTGATGAGGTCCCCCCGATACGAACGGAGCTTTTCCAGGCAAGCAGTGGCCACCCCCTGGCCCGGCGAAGCTTCCAGTACTTGTTCGTAGCAGTAGGTCGCTTCGTCCAGACGTTTCGCTTGCGCGGCGACCTCCCCAGCCTGCCAAGCGAAGTTGCTGGACAGACGGTTGCCTTCGTCAACCAAGGATCGAGCGTCCGCGGAGTCAATGCAAGTGAGCGCCTTGACCAGGGCTAATCGGGCCTGTTCAAGCTGACGTACGCAGTTGGTGGACGGCGGTCCCGGTCTGGCCTGTTCGAGCCAGTCTCTGCCGAGCTGCAAATAGTCGTCGAACACGCGTTGGTTCTCGACATCGGCGCGACATCCGGGGCAGAACCTCGCGGCGGCGAACACTTTTTGGGCGCATTGCCGACAGTCTGTCCAAAGCGAGATTCCACAGGTCACGCAGAACTGGTCGGCGTCCGAGGCTTGGCTGCCACACTGGGGACAGACCGTCGGCACGCTGCCACCGGCCGTTTTCTGGGGCGCGACGGGTGGGAACGTCGGAACGGGGAGGGGCTGGGCCACCACCGTCGCCCCCAGGCTTCTCAGAGCCACTTCCAACTCCGCCATGTCGGCAAAGCGGTTTTCGGGCCTGGGTTGGACCGCCTTGGCCACGATCGCGTCCCACTGCCGGCTGAGGCCCGGCACCGCGATCGAAGGCGGGGCGTAACCGGCCAGCGGCAACTGGCTGGTCAGCATCTGGTAGAGCATGATCCCCGCCCCGTAGATGTCACTGCGGTGATCGACGGAAGCGGCATCCCGCTGCTGCTCGGGCGACATGTACATCGCGGTGCCCACCGATGCGTTCGCCATGGTCACCTGGCGGGCCGCGAAGTCGGCACGCATACAGGCGATGCCGAAGTCGGCCACCTTCGCGAAACCGTGGCGATCGATCAGGATGTTGGTGGGCTTGACGTCGCGATGGATGATCCCTTCGCGGTGTGCAAAACCAAGTGCCTGGACGACCTGGAGCATCAATTCCCGAGTCCGCTGGCTGTCCAGACGCCCCTCCGCAATGAGACGTTCCAAGTCCAGTGGTGCGCCCCCGCTTTCACCTTCCACGTATTCCATAATGTAGTAGACGTGGCCCGCGGCCGATTGCCCGCGGTCGAAAATGGTGACGATATGCGGGTGCGACAGGCGAACCAGGGCGGCGATCTCGCGATCGAAGCGAACCAGAAAGCTCGGATCCTGGAGCAGCCCCGGCGAGAGGACCTTGATCGCGACCTTCCGGTCCAACGAGACCTGCCGGCCCAGGTAGACGATTCCCATGCCCCCTTCGCCCAGGCGGCCAAGAATCTCGTAGCCTTCGATCTGAAGATCCGGCGGAGCGGCCGATGGTACGGGCGCAGGTTGGCCCTGCGTCACGAGGGTGTTCTGATCGAACACCGGAACCGTAGCACCGCAGTAGACGCACTGCGGTCCCTGCGAACCAGGTGACAATTGGGCCGTCGTCAGATGCTTACCACATTTCGCACATTGGACCAACATCGCACAAGTCTCCTCGTCGCCAGCGTCAGCGGCATCGCGGAAGAACGGTCTCGACGGGGTGTAGAAGGCGCGGCAGCATGCCGTGTCGGCAAAACTTCTCTTCTCGTCGAGACCTCGTGCCTACTCGGACAGGATAGCCCGCCACCTTGATCGCTCACTCCCGTGCCCCACGTTTTTCGCCATCAGCCTTCATGCGGTTGATCATGTCAATGATGGTGTTCGTCTCGACATGCGTTTCAACACGGATCTCGCTGCCGTGACGAACGAACCGCGTTCCGTCGGATACTTTCTTCGCGAACATAGATCCCTCTCGAAACGAATCCGCCTCTCGCTCCTCAAATGCCGGCGCGAGATTTTCCAATTCCTCGGCGAAACTCTTCTTGAAGTCCTCGATTGCCTTCGCAAACTCTTCGGCATCATCGCGGTCCGGAAACACAACTCGCCCTTCGAGGCTTACCCGCGAGTTCATCGACAGGGAGACTGTGTAATAGTCTGCTTTCTCGAACCTCCCTAACATCCTATTGGCTGCTTTCGTGATACGGTTTTGCGCTTTCACGAAACGATCCGTTTGTTCTGAACTTGGACCGCTATTTCTGGCGGGGACGAAGTTCCGTTGAGCTCGCTCTGCGGCCGAGTTACTCCAGTCCATGCCGCCGCGAGCCTTTTCTATGATTCCCTTCAACGCCGACACGCGGCCCGCGACGTAGTAATCGGTGCTGTAGACAGCCCCGATTGCACGCTGCAGCACCTTGTTGAGCTGTTCCAGTTGTCGAGATTTGAGACGATTCAGCGTCTTCTCCATGTTGCGTTCCGTGTCCGTAGTGCAGTAGATACGGTCTCCTGTTTTGGCGAGACACTTATCCGTCCTGTTTATGCGAACGTATTCAAAGCCCTTGAATTTATCCGCCTCAGAATTACGTCGCACCTTGGACACCAATAGATCGGCGACGGGCAGATCCGCCTTCGTGCGCAGCACCAAGATATTGTCGTCTCGTTGACCCACCAATACGAAGACGTCCCGCACCTCCTCCCAACGGACAAACGTTTCCATGTCCGCCGCAGGCACAGAAGCCAGACCGTCCTTAAGTTCTTGTCCAATTTTCGTGCTGTGAAACTTTTCCAGATTGCAGTAGACGACGGTCTGTGAGTCACTCGGCACATAGTAGCGGACCCAGTTGGGTAGCCCCCCGTCAAGGACCGTTGCAGTCAGAAGCTTCCAGACAAGGCATAGAAGCACCAACCCACCAGCGATTACACCGCCAACCGTCAACGGCCATCTGAACCTCTGGAAACTGGCTCCGTCGAGCAACTTCCAAACGGAGTCTTTCCAGTTGTGCCCGCCTCGTCGCGGCGAGTCCCGGTACTCTGCCGGGATTTCTTCAGGGGTCCAATCGGCACCTGCCGGTCCACTGGGCTCCGGGCGCTGGTGCTGAACCACGTTCCCACTCGGTGGAATAGGCGGCCTGACCGCGGAGGCCGCAGTTGCCACCGTTGGAATAGGCGCCGGAGTTGTGGGGCGAACCGTAGTACGTGGCGACGCCCGTCCAACCGGCGCCCCGCCTCCGGTACCCACCCCCGTCACAGGGTTTGCCATGAACGTGCGCTGACAGTTCGGGCAGCGCATCGACTTTCTGACATGTGCGTCAGAAATCGTGTGCCTTTGGCGGCAGAATGGACAGAGCGTCTCCATTGCGTTTCCCTCGCTGCGTTAAGACTTCGCCAATCTGTTGTGCAAGCGTCAATCCCGAGCTCTCACGCCTGATTCGCTTCGCCTTGCCGTCGGCTGCATCGCCGGATTCAACCGGTTGGGGCCAAGAGCATCAGTGGATACCAGGGCAGATTCCTAAGCACAAAGAACAAAAGACCGACCGCAATCACTACGAACCAAAACCACGCCCGGCGGATCAGGTCGCCAGGCAATGGCCGGGCGCCGCCGACAACACGAATCTCGGAAATTGCCACGTAAAAGACCAGCGGAATTGAGATCACCCACAGTGCATTGTAGTGCAACGCCTCCTGCCACCGCCCGTGCAAAATCGCGTGGGTCGCCCGAGAAGCCCCGCAAGCGGGGCAGTGCAGGCCCGTAGCGCCGTACAAACTGCAACGCAATAGCTTCAGTTGCTGGGGTTCGAACCACCACATCACTGAAATCGTGCCGACTGCGAGCACAATCGTCACCGTCCACCAGTTTCGAGAGCCGCTTGGGCGCATCGCGGGTAGAATCGTCTGGCCGGCATTGTGGTTCTTCCCTCTGACGATATGCGACTCAGGAATCAGATGTTGACTTGATGTGGTCATCGTAAGGCGCGCCCGACGGTAGTCGCAAACGGCTGCGAGTGACAAAACTTAACCAACAGCGGGAAATGATCGGTAACACCGCGTGAAAACAAGACCTCCACCCTTATCTTGGACGAGACGCTAGAATGTGCGCCGACATCTGGCACAGACATTCACATACTTCCGCTGAAAACGGCCCAAGATGATCATGGGAGCCGTCAAAAAGATCGTGCAGAAGCCAATGACGACGGCGGTAAGAACAAGGCTGATGACCGACCCCACGGCCCCGATCCAAATAAGGGTCCACCCCGTGCCCGATATTCTCCGTTCACCGAAGAACTGCTTGGAACCGCAGTAGGGGCAACGTATCGCATCGTCGATTCCGACGGCAGCAGAAGCCGGCGGCCCTAGGGGAGCGGCCAAGGCTATTTGGCCAGGCATTGCATCGACCCCCGATCCGGTGACGCAAACCACAGGGGTCTGGATGGTGCTTCGCGCACCGGCAGCCGACGGCAAGGGGGGTGGGAGCGGCGGCGGCGAAGGAGGTGCGACCGATGCTGCTGCTTGGCCAACCGCGCCCAAATCTGTTGGCGGACTTTCCGAAGGATTCTTGACCGCGATACGTTGGCCATCACTTTGCGACATGGGCAGCACCCCGCGTGGCAAAGGTCGATTCCTTGCCGGAGTGGGCGGCGCGGGCAACGTCACCTCGGGTGATGGCTCCGTCACCAGTGGGATCCCAGGCGATCGTGCCCCCGGCGCGACTGAATCTGCCGGCCCCCGCACCGCAGTTCCCCCGGCACCCGCTGAAGAAGTTGTGGGGGGCCGAACCGCAGTCGTATTCCGCACTGTGGTCGGAAGCGTAAAGGCATGGTGGCAATCAGCATTCCCGCAGCGAATCCGCGTGCCTGCCAAGTTATCAGGAACTGCTAGGTCGGTTTTACAGCGCGGACAGATTACTCGCATGCTTCGTCCTCTCCAACCAAGGGTGGCTGACAACGCAAGCGTCAAAGCTCTCGCAGACAAACTCGTCGGACAGATCAATGGCGGACTTGCCGACGGTTACAGGGTAGGATCTCGCTCAAGATCTTCCAGGCAACACCCGGTGCCCGAACCACACCGACCGCGCAGGTTAAGCAGACGACAATCGTAGGGGCATGGCCGGATTCTCCGCGAGTGATTGTACCCGCCCGCCGTCGGTAGGGAAACTGCCCGGACGTAGTGTCGTTGCCAGGAAAAGTTGGGGACACGCCTTGCTAGGCGGCACGCGGCTTGGGTCCGAGGTCGATTTGGCGTCCGTCTCTCCGCCATTTCCCGCCGCCTGCCCTACGGTTTGTTCGAGTACGTTCTGCCGAAGGCCGGGTTATACATGGGATTGGTGCTTCGGACCTGAGTGGGAGCATTTGAATAGGTACGACCGAAGACCGGCGCGAACATGGGGTTTGGAGCGACGTACTGTGTGCCGGGCGCCGTCCAGCCTGGGCGGGCGTTCCGGTTGGTGTACGGATAAGCGTTTGGGTACAGCCGGAACGAATTGACGGGGGCCCCGCTTCCGAAGGTGCCCATGCCATTTCCCGGCACCGGCAAGGAATTCTTGCCGGGGGGGAGCTTCCCGTTGCCGTTCAAGTTCTTCCCGACTGCCTGGTTGAAACCATTCATGCCGTTGAAATCGCTGCTCTGCGCGTGCGCCGCCGCCTGCTTTCGCGCCAGGTCGACTCGGGCATTGAAGTCGCTGGTTTGTGCCCGTTCCGCCGCCTGCTTTCGCGCCGCCGCCTGCTTCCTCGCCGCCGCTTGATCGCGTACCGTCGCCTGCTTCCGCAGCGAAGCCTGTTTCCGCGCCGCTGAATCGTTGCGTGCTGTCGCCTGATCTTGCGCCATCGGCAAACTCTGTGCTGCCTCAGATTGCGCCATCGCCACTTCAAGAAGAAGCACCACATAAACCGCCACAGCAGATCCAGTTGTTTTCAAGAATCGCCTAGACATTAGTCACCTCCTCGTGAGAATCCCACTATTTGGCTGACCACCGCACCGGCGGCAGATTACCGCCCAAATTCCGTCCCGTCTTGGACCTCCGCGTCAATCCGTCTAAACTACTGACTGCTTGGGAAGCTCCGTTGGGGACCACTTCGGCGGATTTTTTTCGGGATTTTTTCCGTTCCCACACATCGTCTACGTCCAGTCATACCTATGTCGGCATTGAACGGCCTCGAGACACACGACGAAGAGGAGTTGCTCCACCGGGCGGCCAGCGGGGATGCTGAAGCTCGTGGGGCACTGATTGACCAGTACCGGGAGCGTTTGCACCGGGCTGTGGCACTACGCTTGGACCCTAGGGTTCGGCAGCGACTCGATGCGTCGGACGTGCTGCAGGAAGCGACGATTGACGCCTTGAAACGGTTTGATGAGTACTTCCGGAATCCCGATATGCCGTTGTTCCTTTGGCTTCGGTTTCTGACCATCCAACGAGTCCAGGCGGCTCATCGCGAGCACCTCGAGGCTTACTGTCGAGACGCCCGCCGCGAGGCGAAAGCAGGGCCGGACTTGGTGCCTCCACCAAGCAGTGCCGACGTGGCCGCACAACTTGTGGCTGGGCATACGAGCCCGAGTCAGGCGGCGATGCGGCGGGAATCGCAGAAGCGGATCGAAGAAGCACTCGACAAAATGGACTCCCTGGACCGCGAAGTGATTGCCCTGCGCCACGTCGAACAGCTTAGGAACGTCGAAGTGGCCCTATGCTTGGACATCACGCCGTCAGCCGCCACCAAGCGTTATCTGCGGGCCATGAAGCATCTGCGCGAGATTTTGACGAACAGGTCGGGTTTCAGCGAGGGTTGAGATGAACACCGAGAGTTCCAACAACGTGTTGCTCGACCAGTTGGCAGAAGAGTTCACCGAACGTCTGCGCCGCGGGGAACGGCCGTCGATCGCGGAGTATGTGCAGGCACACGCGGACTTGGCGGAGCAAATCCGCGAACTGTTCCAGACGATCGCCAGCGTGGAACACTTGGGCACGTCTGCCGAACCCCCGCTGACGGCACGCGACGGGGTGGCTCCTGGTACGCGGCTGGGCCACTTCAGGATTCTGCGGCTGATCGGCGAGGGCGGTATGGGCGCGGTGTACCTGGCTGAAGACGAAGAGCTGCAGAAGCAGGTGGCGATCAAGATCCCTTTCCGCCGACGATTCCGGTCCGATTTGGAACTGGCCGCAATACTGGACGAGGCTCGGACGGTCGCCCGGCTGGAGCACACGGCGATCGTTCCCGTACATTATTTTGGCCGGGAACCGGACGGGACCTGCTACCTGGTCATGAAGTATATGGACGGCCCGTCGCTCGCCGAGCGTCTCCGCGGCGGGCCGTTCGAACCGCGCCAGGCGGCCGAACTGATGGCCACGATCGCCGAGGCCGTGGGTTACATCCACGGTGAGGGTTTCGTGCACCGCGACCTGAAACCCCAGAACATCCTCTTTGACGCGGCGCGACGGCCCTACGTCGCCGATTTCGGTTTGGCGCTGCACGAAAGCGTCCAGCGCCGCCTGGCCGGGGACCGCTCCGGAACGCTGCGCTACATGGCTCCGGAGCAGATCCGCGGCGAGGCTCAGTGGCTCGATGGCCGGGCGGACGTGTGGGCCCTCGGCGCGATCTTCTATGAGCTGCTCACCGGACAGCACGCGTTCGCCAGCGAAGGCGCTCAGGAGTTGGCCGAGGAGATCCAGCGCCGGGAGCCGCGACCGCCCCGGCAACATCGTGATTCGTTGCCGGCCGAGCTGGAGCGGATCTGTCTCAAGTGTCTCGCGAAGGATGCGACGCGGCGTTACGCGACGGCCGGCGACCTGGCTGCGGACCTTCGCCGTTGGCTGCGTCCCCGCTCGCGACGCACATCGCTGCTGACCGTCGCGGGGGCGATCCTGGTCCTGTCCGCCACGGTCGCCTGGTTCTTCGGCACCCGCCCGGGGCCGTCTGCACTGCCGGCCCTGACCGGGACCGCGGACATCTTGGTCTGGAATCCGGCGGTCGTTGTCCGGCGCGGGCTGCGGCTCCAGGAGCGCCAGGCCTTGCCGCTGCGATTCGGGGATCAGATCCGCGTCGAGGCCCGCCTCAACCGTCCGGCGTATGTCTATCTGGTCTGGATCGACAGCCAAGGGGTGGCGTGGCCCGTCTACCCTTGGACCCCTGGCGACTGGACCTCTCGCCCGGCGCGCGAGACGCCGCTAGAACGGCTGGCCTTACCCGCGGCGGTCGACGAGGGCTGGCCCCTGCACGGTCCGCGCGGCATGGAAACGCTATTGCTGCTGGCTCGCGATCAACCATTGCCTGCCGCAGTGCAACTCGACGTGCTGTTCGCAAACTTGCCTAGGCAATCCTGCCAGGACCCACAGGCGTTGGTCTGGTTCGAGAACGGTCGACCCGTGGCCGCGGCGGAAGATGGCCTCCGCGGTCCGCAGTTCTCTAATCCCTTGCGGATCGATGATCCGGTGTTACAGACTCAAGAGCTGCTCTGCCGACGCCTGGAACCCTATTTCTCGGTCCTGCGTGCGGTGAGCGCGGCAAGCCAAGGAGAGTGAGATGCACAACGACACCACGGGCCGCACGGTGAGGACGCTGGCGGGCAGCGGAAACACTTGTTCGACGACATCAAACCGCGAGGTCACCGAGGTGGATTGGGCGGCTCCAACGATCGTCTGTCGCCGTAGGAAGAAGGGCGCGCGCAGGAGTGTCCCGTCGATGATCCGTTCCCAATCCCTCTTGTCGCGATTCACTGGCATCGTCAATGTCCTGCTTGCTGCTCTCGGAGCTGTATCATCGCCGTGTTCTGCCCAACCACCTACGCCAAATCCTCGGTCAACACTTAATGCTCCTGCTTCGCCGCCGGAGGAAGGCAAGCCGTTGACACCCGCTCAAGAAGCAAACCTTCGTCAGGAGCATCGCTCCAAGAGGCAACTCGGGACTTTCTCGGACAAGGCAGTTGAGTCCATCGCAAAACTCCTGGGTGAGCAGGATTATGACAAAGGCCTGGAGTTTTGCCGGATGGTCTTGGGCGAAAGAAGTCCTCAGTATGCCAGGGTTCTCAATAACGTGGCGACGCTCTACTACCAAAGAGGAGAGTACCGCAAAGCCGTAAGCTTCCTTGAGCAGGCGTGCGGCATCCAAAGAAAACACTTGGGCGAGCAGGATCCCGACTACGCCACGTGTCTTCATAACCTGGCCGGAGTGTACGTCACGATCGGCGAGTATGCCCAAGCGGAGCCGCTCTATCGCCAAGCCTTGCAGATTCGCAGGAAAGTCGCAGGTGAACAGCATCCCGAGTATGCGATGGGCCTCACGATGTTGGCTCAGCTCTACTATTATGCGGGCGATTACGCAAGAATGGAGCCGCCCTTACAGAAAGCACTCGAGCTCCAAGCGAGAATCCTCGGTAAGAGGGACCCGGACTACGCTCAGAGCCTGATCGCGTTGGCCGCATTATGCACAAGGATCGGCGAACCCGCTCACGCGGAGCGGTTGTTGCAGCAGGCGCTGAGTATCAACCAACAGGTGTTGGGGGAACGGCATTTCTCGTATGCCGCGGCGCTCAGTCAGTTCGCCTCCCTGTACCTTTCCATGCGTGAATACGGCAAGGCCGAGCCGCTCGTTCAGAAGGCCCTCGAGCTTCAACGCGAACTCCTGGGCGAGCAGCGAATGGAGTACGCCGTTAGCCTGACCCAGTTGGCGGAACTGTATTCTTCGAGGGGCGAATATGCTAAGGCGGAGTCGGTGTATCGAGAGGCGACGCAGATCGTCAAGCAGGTCTTGGGCGAGCAGCACCCACATTACGCGGTGTGCCTCCATAACCTAGCCATCGCGAGCTGCTACACGGAGGGGTACGCCAAGGCCAAACCGCTTCTCCACGAGGCTTCTGAGAATTGTCGGAAGGTCCTGGGGGAGCAACATCCTGACTACGCCATTAGCCTCGAACACCTGGCGATCATGCACTCAACCACGGGGGAGTACGCCAAGGCAATGACCTTGGCCACCGACGCGGCCAGGATTGAGCTGCGAAACGCGACGAACGTGGTCGCGGGGCTGTCTGAAGCTCAAGCGATCAACTTTGTCAGTCAGAACCTCCGACCGCCGAGCGTATTGCTGTCCCTGCAGGGCGGTGTGAATGTGGAGGAACTTTACGAACAGGTCTGGGCACGTCGTGGGCTGATCCAGCAGTGCGTAGGCCGCCGCCAGAGGCAAATTCAGCAGATCCCCTCGCCCAAGGCCCGCGAGCAGTACCAGGAGTACCTCGTAACCCGTCAGTCCTTGGCTGCGTTGATTGTGGCACCGGCGAGTCCCAATCCCGCTGGGGCGCAGGATGCTTTGAAGCGACTTGAGGAACTGGGCGATAAGAAGGAACGTTTGGAGCGCCAACTGGCAGCCCAACTGCCCGAGTTCGGCCGCCAAATAGAAAACAGCCGACGCAGCCACAGGGAATTGGTCGGCCAGTTGCCTGACGGCGTGGCGTTGGTCGATCTACTCTACTGCCAATATCGCGAGCAGGCTCGAAACAGGCCGGAGGAGCCAGGCCTGAGGGTTCCCAGTTGGTATACTGCATTCCTGCTTTCGCGCGACAGGCCAGTAACTCGCATCGAGATTGGCCCGACCGAGCCGATTGATCAGGCCATCTCGGCATGGCGGGCTGCCCCATACGGAGCAATGGCTGTGCATGCCCCGGCCTTGCGGCGACTGCTCTGGGAACCGATTGAAAAAGCTTTGCCGCCGGGCATTCACGCCATATACCTGTGCCCCGACGGCGATCTGACGCGTCTGCCCTGGGGCGCCCTGCCCGGCAGGGCCTCCGGCCGCGTGCTCTTGGATGACTATGCGCTGGCGGTAGTGCCTTCAGGCCAATTCCTCTTGGAGCAGTTGACCGCCGCTTCGTCGGCCAACGACGCGGGCCGGTTGTTGGTTGTCGGGGGCGTAAGCTACGACGCCCAGCCCCGTCAGGCCACCGCGGCGACCGAAATGCTCGCCACTCGCTGGGCCGCGATGGACGAGGGAGGGGTGCGGTGGAGGCAGCTCGAAGGAAGCAACCGCGAAGTGGCCGCGGTGGTTGCATTGGCAGGCAATCGTCAGCACGTCGAGCTGACCGGCGCCGAGGCCAGCAGCTCGCGCGTGGTCCAAGAGTTGCCCAACGCCTCTTGGGCGCACTTTGCCACTCACGGCTTCTTTGCCGACAAGAAGTTCCGCTCCGCGCTGCAATTTAACGAGGGCGCCTTCGAAGAGCGGATCGGGCTGTTCAGGGAGCGCCTCGCTGTGGCTGGGCGCAATCCGCTGGTGCTCTCGGGCCTGATCCTGGCCGGCGCTAACTTATCCAGAGAGAAGGACGAACTCGGCTTGCCTAAGGGCGACGGCGGCATCCTGACGGCTGAGGCCGTCGCCAGCCTAGACCTGACCAAGATGGATCTCGTAGTGCTCTCTGCCTGTGAAACCGGCCTGGGCGATGTTGCTGGCGGGGAAGGCGTCTTCGGACTGCAGCGCGCATTCCATGTCGCCGGAGCGCGCAACGTTGTTGCTAGTCTGTGGAAAGTTGACGACAAAGTCACCGCCGTACTGATGGGACTCTTCTACCACAACCTGTGGCGAGAAAAGATGCCCCCCATCGAGGCCCTACGCCAGGCCCAGCTCTACGTCTACCGACATCCCGAGCAGGTTGAGACCCTAGCCGCCACGCGGGGCCCTGCATTCGACAAGGCAGTCAAGCTGCCAAAGTCCGACACGCAGACGCCGATGTCCAAGACCGCCTCCACGGGCCATTGGGCAGGCTTCGTGTTGTCCGGGTCAGGGCAATAGATGAGAAGGGATCGTCGAAGAATCGCCGGTCGAACGCAGCCCCCGGAATGGTCCACCGGTTGCTGACTTTGTACTTCGAACGGCCCGCAGACTGTCACGATATTGCCGTATGGTGCAAGAACTCGGACGAGCGCCTGCTCGGTGGATTTACGGCGTTTGTGCGGCCACAGGAACGCGAAACTCAGCCGACGTGGCTCGCCGCTGCGCCCCAGACTCATAATCTGCGGGTCGCCAGTTTCTAACCATGCGTCTGGGTTATGAGCTCGCGCGACATTTTCGTGTCTCTGTTTGAATTTCGAAGAGTGTCCGGTTCCCTCAAGCTGGCCGAACCGTCTTCGAAAGAACGGCCAAGGGTCGCCGCGTTCCCCTGTTGCGTCTCCCGCCGAGCGGTCCGAAGGTCTCCTGCCGACGTCACGCGGGGCGTAGCCTGGGCCAAGCGATTCTTCTGCTCGGCTGTGGGATATATCGAAATCGGTTGTAACGGTGAAGTAGGAATAGTCGCGTGTACCGCCGGGTACTGGGGCTTCGCTTAGGCTCAGCCGCCAGCCACCCGGCCCGTTGCCAGCACCAACAGCAACCTTACGATGCACAAGCTTAGGACCAGGACACGAGGCCAAGGTCAGACAAAATACCTCCCTGGGCACGCTCCTCGTTCTAGTTCGTGTACGCCTCGCGGTGCTCCGCACCACGTGTCGGCGCACCGTGTTCGGCACCAGCGTCCGAGCCCGGAGCAGCGACATGCTGGGTGTTAAACAGCAGCGAGCGTCTTCTGGCGATGGCGAAATACATCCCTGGCCTCCGCTGTTTCAACCGCTGGTTGCCATCGCCAAGCTCGAACGCCGGAGTTGACCACTTCTGGCCGCCATTAAGCTGCGTAGGATAGCCCGCTTCAGTTCGGTCAGTCCCGCTGAAAGACGGTCACTGCCTCGCGGTTGTTGCGGGCAGCAGCACTCGGTAGCCCGCATCATCGGGCTCACGCCAGCAATGTTCGGCAAGCTTCGCCGTCACACCCTCCAAAGTAACTTGCCCCAGCTGTGTGCTGAGTAGTTTGCCAATCCGATTCGTCAGCCGCATGGCGGTCAGCGGCTTGATTTGATAGTCGTCGACCTTGAATCGTGACACGCGGTGTAGCAGGCCGCGATCGCTGGCGCGGGAAACCAACATCACGAAAGCGGGCCGTAACTCGGGCTGCTCGTGAATCACAGCCAGGACCCCGTCACCGCCCCCCCAGAGCAGGTCCGGCTCCAGCACCAGCACGTCCGGCGCGAACTCCCGCAACTTTTCGAGGCACTCTAGGCCGGTGGTCGCGGTGTCCACCGTGGCACCCCGCTGACATAGGCAGTCGCGATAGGAGGCGGAGACAAACCCATCAGGTTCCGCAATCAGAATTCGCACAGACATAACCTGTTCTCCCTGCTCCCGTCCCTCCGGGCCGGGACGCCACTGCACGACTTCCTTACGCAGGACAGCCACGTCCGCAGGGGCTGAAAATCCCAGCCGCACTCGACCGCCCGCGACGTCCAGCACGGTGACTGTCAATTGGCACTGGGGCACGACGACTTGTTCGCTCACTTTTCGGCTAAGCACCAACATGTTGACCTCCCGACTGGGGGCTTCTGCTGAATCCTGTGATCCAGCAATGCAAGGGTTGTGCCGACGCGACATATATTTCAGCCGGTCGATCGCAACCCGTGCAATGCCGACGAGTTGTGCTCCGTAGTGCTCATCCGCTGGGCCACGCGGCGGGGCCAGGCGGTGACAAGACTCCGGGAAAGTAGTTGGCCGCCCAAGATAGTTTCTTTCCTTCGGCGGGTTGGTCTTCACCGGGCGGGCAAGGGCGATGGTGTTCCCGTAAGTCACTGAATAGAATACGGTTACGACAGCGTCTCACAGTCTCTGAAGCCTGACGTTGTTGGCACTGCGATTGCGTCAGACCGAATTGCCAAGGGTCAAGACGGGGAGGATCGGTCGTGTGGAGAAAAGTGGTAGGGGCAACGGCCTCGGTCTGCGTACTGTGGTTGGTCGTCGGTGGTGGCACCATCTACTACATACATGGGCAGTACGAAGCTCATATCCGAGGTTTGGTGGAAACACTGACGACGATTCGGGCCGCCGACGCGATGCAAGATGTCCTGTGGCGGTTGCAGGCTACCGTGATGGAGGTCGCCGAACAAGCGGACAGCCACACACGCTTCGAGGTCACGGAATTGGAAGATGCCTTCGAACGCCATCTGCGAGAGGCCGAGTCGGATTCCATCGCGCCGGAAGGACGCGACTGGGTGCGGAAGATTCGCGAACAGTTCTCGGTGTATCGCGATTGCATCCACCGGCGCTTGGATTCTCGCGCCGAATCAGGCTCGCAGTATCCGCCCCAATTCGAGATGGCAGGCTTGGCACATGCAGTGGCGGAACCCTGCCAGCGTTTGCTCCAAGTCCAGGAACAACGGATCGTGGATGCCACGAACCGGCGCAGCCGTTTGCGAGATTCGTTCGATCTGGTGACGTTGGCTCTCTGGATCGCCGGACCCGTCCTCGGCATCGGTTGCGGGTTCGGCGTCGCCCGTAGTCTGCGACGATCCATTTCCGAGATCAGCATCAGTCTGAAGGATGCCGCGGGGGGACTGGATCACGAATTGGGACGCATCGAACTGCACCCCTCGGACGACCTGTCGACACTGCATCAGCAGGTCCAGTTGGTGTCATCCCGGATTCGGCAAGTGGTGGAGCAGTTGCAACAAGCCCGCCGCGAAACCATGCTCGCCGATCGACTGGCTGCCGTAGGTGAGTTGGCCGCCGGAGTGGCTCACGAACTCCGCAATCCGCTAACGGCAGTCAAACTGTTGATTCAGACCGCCGCCCAACGCCACGCCGAGCGGCCTCTGAGTGAGAAACAGCTGTGCGTCGTCCAGGAGCAGATTGTCCGGATGGAGAACACGATCCAAGGCTTACTGGACTTTGCCCGTCCACCCCCGATGCATCAGGTCCGACATGATCTTCGCGATACGTTACGCCGGGCCCTCAACCTGATCGAGGGCCACGCCCACCAGCAGGATGTCCATATTCGTGAGGATTTCGCGAGTGCGCCGGTCCCCGTGGAAGGTGATCCCGAACAGCTGCATCAGGTGTTCGTCAATCTGCTTCTCAATGGCATTGAGGCCCTTCCCCAGGGAGGTGAATTGGACGTAGCCATCCACGGTGAAGAGCAATTGGGCGAGGGCTGTCGGATCAGCGTGAGCGACTCGGGGACAGGTATCCCACCACCGATCATGGACCGAATGTTTGAACCGTTTGTGACCAGCAAGGCACGGGGTACGGGCCTGGGGTTGGCCATCAGCCGACGCATTGTCCAACAGCACGGTGGTAAACTCACCGCGGCCAATCGAGAATCGGGCGGCGCTGTGTTCACTGTGGAGTTGCCGGTGCATGCCGCCGACACCGGCCTGGAGGATCGCTCCGGCGCCTAATCACGTAAGGTCAGCGGACAGAAAATGTGGGTACATTATTTCTGTCCGCTTGCCTAACTGTTGCCCGCGCGCACGGTGCGCACAGGTTGTAGGTCAGCCTTTTCAGGCTGACGCTCGATTCGTGTCAGGCTGGAAAGCCTGACCTACTTGGTTGCGGCTCCACGCCGCGTCAGGAGTCCGCGCATGCACCGTTTGCTCATCATTGATGACGAACCGAGTATCCGATTCAGCATCGAAGCGGTCTTCGATCGCGAGGATGTCACCGTTTTTGGGGCCGAGACGGCCGACGAGGGACTGCGGCTGGCCGCCGAAGAGTCCCCGGACGTGATTCTGCTCGACATCCGTCTGGGAGATTGCTCGGGTCTCGACGTGTTTCACGAACTGCGACGGATTGACCCAAAGTGTTTGGTCATTTTTATCACGGGGCACGGCAGTGCCGACACGGCTATTGAGGCAATGAAATTGGGTGCCTACGACTACCTGACCAAGCCTCTGGATGCCCGCCAGTTGCAGCAGGTCGTGGACCAAGCCTTCGCCATCAGCCGGCTGATGCACGTGCCGACGATCATTGCCGAGGGCGATCGGCCCGAGGATCAGGCCGACCGCTTGATCGGCAGCGGCGCCGCAATGCAGAGCGTCTGCAAGCAGATCGGCCGCATCGCCCCCCAGGACGTCAACGTCTTGGTTCTGGGGGAGAGTGGCACGGGCAAGGAACTGGTTGCGCGGGCGCTCTATCACCACAGCCGGCGCAGTCAGGCACCGTTTTTGGCCATTAATTGTGCGGCGATCCCAGAGCCGCTGCTGGAAAGCGAGTTGTTCGGCTACGAGCGAGGGGCTTTCACCGGTGCCGACCGCCGCCGAATCGGCAAGTTCGAGCAGTGCCACGGCGGCACGCTATTCCTTGACGAAGTCGGCGACATGGCTCCGCCCACGCAGGCCAAGATCTTGCGACTGCTGCAAGAAGGCCGCTTCGAACGACTGGGCGGCAGCGAAAGCATCGCGGTCCAGGTCCGCATCCTGGCGGCTACGAACCAGGACTTGAACGCGCTGATCGAGCAGGGCCGGTTCCGCAAGGACTTGTTCTACCGGCTGCGGGGTGTCACCATCCAGCTGCCACCGCTGCGGGAACGGCGCGAAGATATCGCGGAGCTGGCTCACCATTTTCTGTTTCGCTTCAATCACCAACTCGGCACCGCCATCCAATCGATCGCACCGGAGGCGCTGGAGTTGCTGCAGTGCTATCACTGGCCGGGAAATGTGCGCGAATTGCAGAGCGTGATTCGCGAGGCGTTGATTGTCTCGGCCGGGCCGACAATGCTGCCCGATTTTCTCCCCACGGAATTGCGTCAGGAAGCGCCGCTCGAAGCGGAACCCGATGTCGCCGCCGGCCGGATCCCCACGCCGGACTGGCAAAGCCTGCCGCAGAACATAGAAACTTGGCTCGCCAGCGGCCAGACAGATATCTACCGTCGGGGACGCGAGCAGTTCGACCGTCTCGTCATCTTGCGGGTCATGCAGCAGGCCGGAGGAAATCAGAACCGCGCCGCCGAAATCCTGGGACTCAGTCGAGTCACTCTCCGCGCCAGACTGCGCAGTATGGAATTATCTGTCGAGAAAGTAATCGCTCCGCGCCGAGACGATCGAAGCGAGCAGTAAGCCAAAAGTTGCCCGAAAGGGGACATTGGACAGGAAGATGATGGACAGGAAAATAAGAAGAAAATTACGGGTCCCTATTTTCCTGTCCCCCATTTTCCTGTCCACTTCCGCCGATTCCCCCTACCGTCAGCGCAATGAGAATGCGGAGAAGCATTTGGCAGGAAGATGGCGGGCAGAAAAATAAGAAGGAAATTACTTGCCTTCATTTTCCTGCCCCTCATATTCCTGCAAAATTCCAGCGATTCCCCTACCCGTCAGCGCAACAAAAAACCCGTCCAGGTCGGCTAACCTGAACGGGCTTTTGTAAACAATCTGGTAGTCGTCGAACATTCGACGTCTCTCATGAAGCGTGAGGACTGCGTCCACGGATCGTTTTCCAACGTCGCCATTGAAAAACCAATTATCCTTAGAAAGGAGGTGATCCAGCCGCAGGTTCCCCTACGGCTACCTTGTTACGACTTAGTCCCAATTGCAGAGTTGACCTTAGGCACTTGCCTCTCTTGCGAGTTAGCTCAGCGACTTCGGGCCCTCCCCACTTTCGTGGCTTGACGGGCGGTGTGTACAAGGCTCAGGAACACATTCACCGCGGTATGCTGACCCGCGATTACTAGCGATTCCAGCTTCATGCAGGCGAGTTGCAGCCTGCAATCCGAACTGAGCGATGTTTTTTGGGATTTGCTTACTCTCGCGAGCTCGCTTCCCTTTGTGCATCGCATTGTATGACGTGTGCAGCCCTAGTCATAAAGGCCATGAGGACTTGACGTCATCCCCACCTTCCTCCGGTTTAACACCGGCAGTCTCCCTAGAGTCCCCGGCATTACCCGCTGGCAACTAAGGACAAGGGTTTCGCTCGTTAAGGGACTTAACCCGACATCTCACGACACGAGCTGACGACAGCCATGCAGCACCTGTGCAAGGGCTCTCCGAAGAGCACTCCCACCTTTCAGCAGGATTCCCAAGCATGTCAAGACTAGGATAAGGTTCTTCGCGTAGCCTCGAATTAAGCCACATCATCCACCGCTTGTGTGAGCCCCCGTCAATTCCTTTGAGTTTCAGCCTTGCGACCATACTCCCCAGGCGGAGCACTTAACGCTTTCGCTACGGCAGGGCGGATGTGGAGGTCCGCTCAGCCCAGTGCTCATCGTTTACGGCTAGGACTACCGGGGTATCTAATCCCGTTCGCTCCCCTAGCTTTCGTTCCTCAGCGTCAGTAAAGACCCAGTGAGCCGCCTTCGCAACCGGTGTTCCTGATGATATCAACGCATTTCACCGCTCCACCATCAGTTCCGCTCACCTCTATCTCACTCAAGCCTGCCAGTTTCGAACGCAATTCCTCGGTTGAGACGAGGGATTTCACACCCGACTTAACAAGCCGCCTACGAACTCTTTAAGCCCAGTAATTCCGAATAACGTTCGCACAGTTCGTGTTACCGCGGCTGCTGGCACGAACTTAGCCTGTGCTTCCTCTGCGGATCGGTCAAACACGAGGGAGAACCCCCGTGCATTTCCTCCCCACTGACAGCGGTTTACAACCCGAAGGCCTTCTCAAAGCCTTGGTAGGCCATTACCCTGCCAACTAGCTGATAGGACGCAGGCCCCTCCCCAGGCGGAATCACACCTTTGGTCCGGGGACGTTATCCGGTATTAATGGCAGTTTCCCGCCGCTATCCCGGTCCCAGGGGTAGGTACCTACGCTTTACTCTCCCTTTCGCCGCTTTCCGTGTATTGCTACACTTCTCGCTCGACTTGCATGCCTAATCCACGCCGCCAACGTTCATTCTGAGCCAGGATCAAACCCTTCAATTTAGTATTCACTTAACCACCCCTTCCACCCTGCTACGGCTTTCGCCTCGCAAAATATCCAGAGCAGTAATTAGCAAACTAACTTAATGGTTCGAAACCATCGGGCGTCCCTCGGAAAGAGACGCCATTGTAGCCGACAAACAGCACAATCTCACGCTGACTCATGAGAGCTCAAACTACCAAATTGTCAAAGATCAAATTTCGTGTACGCGGTTGAGTGGTTTAGTCCCAACCGTGTGCTGAGTAATAATATCGAATCGCCGTCCGCAGTCAACAGGCCCTGGGCAATAAAATTTCGATTTCTTTGAAGAGCCTCTTGCCGCTTATCGCACCACGCAATTTTCGACCAAACCGGGCAAGGACTTTAGGCAATTCCACACGCTCACCAGTCCTCGCTGCCTAATTCCAGCGGTGCCTCCTCGCGTAGGACCTCGGCCCGCTCGCGAAGTCGCAAGCTGAAAGCCCGTTCCTCAGGGCTCAGAACGGCTGGGTCGAGTTCTCCCAACACGCGCAGTGCCAGAGCAGGCCGACGCTGGCTCTCGATCAACACCTGGGCCAACTTGAGCCGCACCTGCGACTCGCGGGGACCCTGCGCGCGGACGTACTCGACCATCGGCGGAATCGACTCGCTCCACTTGCCCTGCTGTTGCAGAGTCCCGATGATGCGGATCAGTTCGGTTTCCGGCAATGTCCACTTTGCTGATGCCTTGGCCATCGCCAAATGCAAGCGGTAGGCCATGTCCGGCTGGCCATCGGCGATCAGTCGGCGTACATCCTCAAGCGATGTTTTCACCTGGGTTACAGGCGGCGGGGTCCCCAGCGGCACGGGCTGAGGACGCGCAGGTGCCGGCCGGCGTCCACCGGAGCGTTCCTGATCGATGAGCTTCTGAAGCTCCTGGTGGGTGTCCTCCGTCTGCTCCGACAGCGTCTGCGTGTTGCGT
Organism: Planctomycetota bacterium; assembly: GCA_026692885.1. The sequence continues at coordinate 20,033 of JAPLNJ010001151.1, forward strand.
CCAGCCCAGACTGAGAACAAGTCCCAGTTTTCGCAGTCCACCCAGTGTAGCTTCAGCATAACGGCGCCCACCGCGAAGCCCAGTCCGGCGCCCATGAAATGCAATACCTGGCTGCTCAGCGTCATCCCCACGAAGAATGTCGTGACGACCTCGATCGCCAGCAGAATTCCGATCAACGAGACGATAGGGATCTCGAACAGGGCCACGCGTCGCCAGAGGAAGAGACAGCTGATTTCGTTCCGCGGCGCCCAGACCAGCGCGATTGCCATCAGGCCGTAGATAATCGCCGAGGCACCGAAGGATCCTCCACCGGAGGCCCCCAAAGCGATCGTCTGCTCCAACGCACATTGAACAAAACCGATTCCGAAGTAGGCAAGCAGGAACCGCCACCAGCCGATCTTACCCTCGACCACTAAGCCGAAGGCCCACAAGGAAAACATGTTCCCCAGTAGGTGCAGAACCCCGCCGTGAATGAAATTCGATGCGATCCATTGCAGGGGGTGCAGACCATCGCCGTGACTCAGCATCCACGGCACGATGTGTTGCTCGAAGTCGGCCGCGCCCAGCGTGGCCACCGGAACAAAGGCGACGACGTTCACGACAAGCAGCGCCACGGTGGCGATCGGCAAGTGGTATAGCGGAGCGTCGGTGCTGTACGGGATTAGCATGGGAGCATCTCCGGCGGACGCCAAAGGACATCGAGGCAAGACGGCATTGTATACCGTCGGCGGAACCCGTTGACACGCCCGGGCGTCTGGCCAACGGAACCTGCGAGTAACCGAGCGAACTCCGCTTCCCCGTCGGTTGTCGTGCGTATCTGCCGGGTGGCGTTATACCGCACGCGGTTGAGGATGCACATCTTCGTTTAACCCGGAGCCAACGGCGACGGCGTGTTTCACCGGGCGCCGTCGCCGTTGGCTCCGGGTTAAACGAGCCAATACCAACCGCGTGCGGTATATCTTGTGCCGGACGAATGTCCGTGAGGCCGGTCCAGTTGAAAACAGACATCCCAGCAAATCGTTTCTTCTCGGCTTGGCGCGGGCTCGATAATCGCCGATGCTGTTAGCATTCCTTGACAACCTAGCGACGCAGGGCGTAGATTGCTTGCTCTTTGCGGTGCTTAGAGTTATGCGGAAGCGACGGCGACGACCCGCGGTCAGCTGGTTGTGATGACGACTGGACCCGATTGCGGTACAACCCGGCAACGAACGAACGAGCTATGGAAATTACGTTGAATTTTGATCTGGAGCAGGTCACACGGGAAGTCGGCCTGCCGTTGGCGAAGGTCCAAGCGACGGTCGAGCTACTGGACGACGGCAACACAGTTCCCTTCATCACCCGGTTCCGCAAAGACCAGACGGGCGGCCTGGACGAAGAGCAGGTTCGCCGCGTGCAGGACGTGGTCACCAAACTGCGGGCCTTGACGGATCGCAAGCAGAAGATTCTGAAGTCGCTCCAGTCGCAGGGCAAAGTCACCGAGGACTTGGCCCAGCGGATCCGTGACGCGGAAACTGTCGCGCGTCTCGAAGACGTCTATCTTCCGTACAAGCCGAAGAAGCAGACGCTCGCCGGGATCGCCCGCAGTCGGGGGTTGGAGCCGCTGTCGCGCGAAATCCTGGCCGCCGAGCCTACCGCCACCGATTTGGAGACTCGCGCCGCTCAGTGTGTGGGTCCGGAGCACGAGTTGGCGAGCGTCGCGGAAGTCTTGCAGGGCGTCCGGCATCTCATAGCTGAGGAGTTCAGCGAAAACCTGCAGCTCCGCGACGAGCTGCGAAAAATCGTGATGAACACCGGCAAGTTGGTGAGCACGCGAATCGAGGAGTCGGTCCAGGCGGACACGGATGTAGACGACGAGGACGAGGGCGACTCGGAGTCCGACGAACCAGCGATGGGCGAAACGGCGTCAGAGATTGGGTCTTCCGCTGCCGAAGCGATGCCCAGCGATGGGGTGTCAGCGGAACCCGATGTGCCCACATCAGAATTCGCCGTACCGACCGAAGCCGCCGTACCGACCGAAGCCGCCGTACCTGCGCCGGTGGCTTGCGAGCTGCCAGCAACGCCGCCCGCGGCCGAGGAGAGTCAGCTGACTCTGCCGCCGTCCGAATCCACGGGCGAGACCGCGACGGCACCCGGGGTGCCCGCGGAAACGGACTTGGTATCACCAGCGGCAGCCCCCACTGCCGAGACGCCGCCCGGGATCACCGGCGACGTGTCGGCGGAACCTCCGACGGCACTTCCAGCCGCGGCCGAGAGTCCCTGTCCGCCGGCGCCCCCAGCCCAGCTGCAGCCGCAAAAACTGACGCTGAAACAGCTCGCTGCTCAAAGCCGAAAGGAAGCCAAGAAGCGCAAACGCGAGAAGAAGATCGAGTCCTTCAAGGACTACTTCCGGTACCAAGAGCCGCTGGCGAAGATTCCCCCGCACCGCTTGCTGGCCATCAACCGCGGCGAACGTTCGAAAATCCTGCGGCTCAAGATCGACGCGGACCAGGAATCGCTCACCCGCAAAGCCGAAGAGCTGCTCGTCCCGGCCGGACATCCGCACGCCGAATTTCTGCGTGCCTGCGTTCGGGATGCGCTCACGCGGTTGATCGTGCCCAGCCTAGAACGTGAAGTTCATCGCGATCTGACCGAAAGAGCGGAACTGCACGCGGTACGGGTCTTCGCCCGCAATCTACGAAAACTGCTCCTGCAGCCGCCGGTCCGCCAGCGCCGGGTCCTGGCCGTCGATCCCGGCTTCCGTAGCGGCTGTAAACTCGCCGCGCTGGACGAATTCGGCGACGTGCTGGGGCACACCGTGATTCACGTCATTGGCAAAGAGGACATCGTCCGCAAGGGCCGTCAGCAAGTTGTCGAGATGGTACAGATGTACCACGTGCCGATCATCGCCATCGGCAATGGTACGGCCTGCCGTGAAGCCGAGTTGCTGATCGCGAATATTCTAGCCAACGAACTCAAAGAACACGACGTGCAGTACGTGATGGTGAATGAGGCCGGAGCCAGCGTGTATTCGACCAGCTCGTTGGGGCGTGAGGAACTGCCGCGGTTCGATCCGGTGCTGCGGAGCGCGATCTCGATCGGCCGACGCTTGCAGGATCCGCTGTCGGAGTTGGTCAAGATCACGCCGGCCAACATCGGCGTCGGCCTGTATCAGCACGACGTGAAGGTCAAGCATCTGGAGGACTGCCTGGATGGTGTCGTGGAATCCTGCGTGAATTTCGTGGGCGTGGACGTCAACACGGCCAGTCCGTCGCTGTTGCGATACGTCTCCGGCTTGAATCAACTGACCGCCCGACGACTCTACGAGTATCGCCAGCAACACGGCCCGTTTCGTAACCGTGAACAGTTCAAACTGGTCCCCGGTTTTGGTGACGCCACGTTCGTCCAGGCGGCGGGATTCTTGAAGATTCGGGACGGCGATAACCCGCTGGATGCCACCTGGATCCATCCGGAAAGCTACGAATTAGCGCAGAAATTGATTGCCAAGTTGGGCGGCAGCGTGTCCGAACTGGCGGCCAGCGTTGTCCGCGACAAACCCACGTCCGTGCACAAGCCCAGGACGTTGGCCGAATTCGCCGTCGGCTTGATCCCAAAGCTCCTCGGCCAACACGCCGCCGTGTCGTCGACTACCGCGGAAATATCGCCTGCCTCGTCCGATCAAGCGGCGGACACGCCTGCTCCGCCAGTCACGGAATCTGCGACCGACGCCTCCACGGCAGCCGAGACGCCGGTGGCCGAGACGGTTGCGGCAGACGTACCTGAACCGCTGTCTACCGTCACGGCCGACCTGCCACCGTCCGCCGGGGAACCCGTGGCCGCCTCGTCGCCGTCCCTGGCAGAACAAGCGAGTCGAGCGAATGTCGCCGCCCTGGTCCAAGAATTGGGCGTGGGCGAGCTACTTCTGTCCGATCTCCTCAAATCGCTCACCCGGCCCGGTCGCGATCCTCGCGAGGACTTGCCGCCGCCCGCGTTTCGTCGCGAGGTCGTGAAGCTCGAAGATCTCCATCCGGGCATGGAACTGACCGGAACTGTTCTGAACGTGGTGGACTTCGGCGCGTTCGTCGACATCGGCCTTCCGGATAGCGGCTTAATCCACATTAGCCGCTTGGCAGATCGCTTTATCCGCGATCCGCACGAGGTCGTCAGCGTGGGCGACATTTTGACCGTGTGGGTGGTCGAGGTGGACAAGTCGCGCCGCCGCGTCTCCTTGACCGCCATCCGCCCCGGCAGCGAGATACCGCGAGAACAACGCAAACCGAAGCCTCAGGTAGGCGGCAGGAGCGAGGCGAGACCTGCTCCGCAGCAGGGAGGCCGGCCGCAGGGGCGGCGGAGTGGCGAAGGAGGGGGTGGTGGTGGAGGTGGAGGAGGTGGTGGTGGCCACCAAGGCAAACGGTCCTACGGAGGCCAGCCCAAGTACCAGCAGAAGCCGCCAAAGCCGAAACCCGTGCGTCCCATCACCAAAACCATGTTAGATGGGAAGGAACCCATGCGTTCCTTCTCGGACCTGATCCAGTTCTACGAAAAGAAGTCCGACGAAGAAGACACCAAGCCTTCGTGAGCGGACGGCAACCCGACCCCTGGCCATATATCCGCCTGGTCTTGCGCGACCGGGCTTCTGGCAGACGGCAAGCGACAAGTATATCTGAAGGGGGGCTTTCCCTACTTGGCGGAGTTTAGGTATCCTGTGGGGACGCGGCTTGATGACGTCCAGCATTCACTTGCACAAGATGTCCGCCGCGGGCCACGAGTTGACCCTCCAGCGTTTTCCCCCGTCCCACTAGATCATCGAAAACCCTCTGAGGGGCCTTCTTGGGCAATTTGTTGCCGTACCTGATCCATTCGTTACACTACTTTTTTCCGAGGAGGACTGAACTTTGAAACGCGCCACAAGAACCCTGCTGGTAGCTGGCCTGATCCTGTCCCTATGCGCTCCGACCCTCCAGGCTCAGAGTGTGCTGGCGACCGGATTCAAGAAACACTACAGCATGAAATCCGTGGCCTGCGAAGTTTGCCACATCAAGACGGAGAACAAAGACGAGCACCCCCTGAATGATTTAGGCAAAGTGCTGGCGAAAATGGTCGAAGGAAAGGAGATCAATAAGCGGCTTGAGGAGATCAAGGACCGAGAAGACGCCGCCGCCGAGAAGGTAAAGGAAGAGGTTAGCAAGGACTTCCTGGAAGTCCTGAAGAAGCTGGACGAGATGCAGGCTCCCAGCGGCAAGCTGTACCCCGAAGCTCTCAAAGCGGGCGAGATCGAAGGTGCTAAGCCACGCGGCAAGTAAGCGGTGGTCAAGGAGTAACCTCGCGAGCCGCTAAGTTGGGGTCCTGCGGTTTATGCCCGTCACGCCAAAGCTGCCCGGCGTGACTGTCGGGTAAACAGCAAGGCTGGCCGGAGAGAAACTGGTGCTGTCAGACGCAAGCCGTCGAAAACAGACGGCAGACAAGACGGATCGTCTCTGGGCATGGACGCGCCCACGGGTTCCCGACACCCGGTCAAGATGCCACGGTGGCGGCAGGCAGCGTCCATGTTCGAGAATCGCAATCTCAAATCCGATCTACTGGCCTTGCTCCTGTTGGTGCTGGCCCTTTTTCTCGGCGCGTCACTCGTCACGTATCAGGCGGGCGACCCCTATGTCGAGGTCAATCACCCGCTCTGCAATCTTTATGTCCCCGATACCGTAGTCTTTCCCGGCAATGATACGGTCAGCAATGCCTGCGGACGCTGGGGAGCTGGGGCTGCCGACCTGCTGCTGAATGCCCTGGGGTGCGGCGCGTACTATCTGGTGATCTCTCTGGCCGTGGCGGACTTCTTCCTGCTGCGGCGTTACGAGATCGACACACCGATCGTGCGCGGTGTCGGCTGGGTGGCGTCGCTGGTCGGATTGACCGCGCTCGCAGCGATCGTTACACCTTCGTTTTCGGCCGGCCCCGTCATCGGTTCTGGAGGATATTTGGGTGCGCTCGGCAAGGGGCTACTGGAAATGCATTTCGCCACGGCCGGGAGTCTGATCTTGGCAGGCAGCCTGACTATCGGTGGTCTGTTGTTGTGCACGGATTATCTGCTGATCCAACTCGTCGGTGCCAGCTTAGCGCTGATTTTTACCGGCACCAACAAGTTCGGGCAGATCTTGCCCGCCCGACCCCAATTGAAGCGTTTTTGGCGGCGCAGGCGCAAGGACGATCTGGACCATGACCTGAGCGAGGTCGTGTCCATTAAGTTCCGCGGCAAACAGAATACAGATATTTCCAAGGACGAACTGCAGCGTCTGGAGCCGGCTCCCAAAGTCAGCAAGCCCGTGGCTGCGTCCGGCCAGGAAGATGCCTCGCCACCGATCAAACGGCGTCCGAAGAATCAGGATCAGCAAGGTTCGACGCCCTTGCGTCTGCGCAAACCATCGGACAACCACGAGCGTGACCAAGTGATGGACGAACTGAATCAGGCGTCGCGCCGGGATGAAGCCTGCGAGTACGAACTGCCAGGCCTCGACTTGTTGCTTCCCAGCAATGAATGCAGCTACGCCGAGCAGGAGGAAGAAGTCCGCCGCAAGGCGAAAATCCTGGAGAAGACGTTCCTGGCTTTCGGCTTCAAGGTGAAGGTTGTCGAAATTGAGACCGGGCCGGTCATCGCGCAGTACGAGGTCGAGCTCGAAGCTGGCCTGCGGCTCTCGAAGATCACCGGCTTGGCCGATGACCTGGCGATCGGGTTGCGCGTCCCCAGCGTGCGCATCGTGGCCCCGATCCCCGGCAAGAACACGGTGGGCATCGAGATCCCCAACGAGCAGCGCCAGGTGGTGCGACTGCGCGAAGTGATGGAAGAAGCCAACGGCAAAACCAAGAAGATGCGAATCCCGCTGTTCTTGGGCAAAGATGTCTCCGGCAGTCCCTTACTCGTCGACCTGTCGACGCTGCCGCACTTGTTGATTGCCGGACGCACCGGCACGGGCAAGAGCGTGTGCTTGAACGCGATCATTTCCTCGATCCTCATGACTCGGCGGCCCGACGAAGTCCGGATGCTGATGATCGATCCCAAGATGGTCGAACTCAGCGGCTACGCGCGCCTTCCGCACCTGATGCATCCGGTCGTGACCGATATGCGCAAAGCGGAGGCGATTCTGGCCTGGGCCGTGGACAAGATGGAGGAACGTTACGCGCTCTTGGCCCGTGCCGGCGTCCGGCATATCAGCAGCTTTAACCAGTTGGACGAAGACGAGTTGATGACTCGGCTCAAGCCGGAGACGGAAGAGGAACGGGCCACGATCCCGCTGCACCTGCCGTTCATCGTGATCGTGGCCGACGAGATCGCCGATCTGATGATGACCTCGGGCAAAGAGGTCGAGCAACACATTATCCGGCTGGCGCAGAAGAGTCGGGCGGTCGGCATCCACTTGATCCTGGCGACGCAAAAACCTACCGTCGACGTGATCACGGGCCTGATCAAGTCGAACCTGCCCGCGCGGATCTGCTTCCAGGTGGCCAGTCGCACCGACAGCCGTGTGGTGTTGGACGAAATGGGCGCGGACAAGTTGTTGGGCAACGGCGATATGTTGTTCCTGTGGCCCGGCACCAGTACCCTGTTACGCGGCCAAGGCACCTATCTGGACGACAACGAGATCGACAAAGTGGTCGAATTCGTGAGCCAGGGCGAGCAGAACTTCGTCCACGAATTGGTGAACATCAAGGTCGAAGCAAAGAATGGGGAAGCCCCTTCGGCCGCGGATCTAAAGAAACGCGATGAGCTGTACGAGTCGGCCGTCGATATGGTGGTCCGCGAGGGCCGCGGCAGCGTCTCGTTGCTGCAGCGGGCCTTGGGCATCGGCTACGGCCGCGCCGCGAGGTTGATCGACTTCATGGCGGAAGACGGGATCGTCGGCACATACTACGGTTCCCAGGCCCGGGAGTTCCTTGTCACGCTGGTGGATTGGGAACGGATACAGAACGCGGGAGGAGAGGGGCAGCCAGTCCCCGCTTCCCTCCTGACGCCATCCGCTCGAAAACCTCGCAAAGTCTCGTTGCGCGACAATGACCCCGGCGAAAGCGGCGAGCAAGACGATCCATTCTTTGCCGACGATGTCGAGGATAACGGCGAGGATGACGAATACGAATCGCTTCCGTCGCGAGTGACAGGGAGAGGGAGAGACAAGGTAACCGGGTGACAAGATGAGGCTGCATTTTCCTGGCGAACAGAAGGGCCTCGCTGAGGGCCGAACAGACGCGGCTGTGGAAACCCGACAACAAACGCTGGTCCGCCAGCTTCGCAAGCGTTTCGGTGACGTCCGGCTCCGCTGATCGCCCGCTGACGGAAGCCAGCCATCTTTCACCAGGAGCCTTGCCCGCCTCCCACTCGCCCCCTCCGCTCTCGCGCGTCCCGAGATCCCTCTGGCCTTCCTCCGTGGCCGCCACTGCCGCCGGATGTCGTCCTGGCCCGGAACGGCCGTATTACACGGCTACCAACAGTCCTAAACTAAAATACTCAATTAGTAGTTTCGCTGCTGCCCCAACAGCGCCTACCGCAATGCTGAGCTTGACCAACGCCGGACTGGGCATAAGGTTCACGGATGAATTGCTGCTTGGTGACTCTGGCTTTGGCATAGAACTGACTTTCCACTCTACTCCTGCGAGCACCAGTCTTCCATCACTCGTAGGGATGATGATCGGCTGTCTCTCCGTTGTCAACGTGGCTCCATCGGGTATCGATATCTCTATACTCATCTTCCAGTTGAGGCTAGTCCCTAAGTATGGGACGGAAACGCCTAGACCCTTGCCACTGTAGTCGACCGTTGCGCTGCCGAGCAGTGTATCTATTGTGGCAGAAATCCCTGGGAGTTGATCCTTCACTTCGGTCAGCGTTAAGTACCGAGGATGGTCAGAGCCCCCTGGGAAGTCGTAGAGTGTCACATTCGCTTCGACCGTCACCGTCATGGTTGGGCAGTCGATGATTTGCTTGCCGAATGTCTGTGGGAGTTTAAGTCCTGCATTGTTCGCATTCATTGCTGCCATGGCAGCATCATGGACCGCGGCATACTGCTCAATGAACTGCTTCGCCGCTCGTAAGACGGCGCTCTTCTGGATATTGGAAAGTGACTCGAGCAGGGCGGTCACCGTACTGCCCTCATCCGTTTGGGGATCGAGACTCACGAGCAGGAGCGACACCATGTCCTCTGCGGTGAGCTTGATGTTTTGAACCGAAGGCGCAGCTTCGTGGATGCCGTTCGTTGACGCGACGATGTCGACAGAGGCGATCGTCAGCGTGTAGGTATCGTCGTCGTTCTTGCTGAGCCTGGCGAGGTCGTCTCCGAAGAGATTGAGCGCGTTTTCCGTCATTTTCTCCGTCTCCACCTGTAGGCGATTCTGCGTCCTCGCCATTGGCGAAGTCTGCTTGGCGACTGCCGCCCGCACGTCGTCCTGCACCGACGGAGCCAGGTACTCCATCACTCGCGTATCTCCGGGATACTTCGTCATGAACGCGATGCCTGTCTTCTCCTGCTCGCTCAGGGTGAGACCTGGGAGGTACTGCATGGCCTCTGGGTTGGCACGCACGTAGTCGGCGAGCCGTTCCTCCGGCGTGCCGGTTCCGTCGGATGCCCGGACGACGTCGAAGTTGTGCTTGAGCGCGAAGTCCGTTGGCTCGACCGGCGTGGCGTAGACAATGGCTCCGCCCTGAACGGCTGTGTAGGCAGTCTGTGTCGTAAGCACGTTCAGGCCGTAGCTTGCGATAGTGGCTCCGCTCTCGCCGCGGGCGACGGCAGCTTGATAGGCCTGGGTGGCCGCCCGCAGGTAACGCCGCGCTTCGCCTTCGCTCATAGCGCCGTTTGGGGGAGACGCCGACCCGGTGCCGGCGATGAACGTCTCGAATTCCACTCGCTTGGCAGCGGCTTGCTGCGATCCGCTCTGCCTGAACGCCAGGAAGGCATCGGCGTTCTGTTCCAGGACGGCGAATGCTGCTTGCAGGAGTGTTTGCGAATCAGGATTGGCCATCCCGACACTAACAGACGGCCCCAGGCACGTACTGTAGTGAGCTAAGTCCCACTCTTTGGTTGCGATTCCACGCAAATACTGCTGGGTGTCCACGTTGATGCCGCGGCGAGCGCACAGCACCGCGTCCATCATCCAGGCGAACTGGTTGGCCACGTCCTGGGAGTAGTTGTACAACTGGACTATGAAACTGTTCCACGCCAGCCCGCGGGCTTCGATATAGTTGCTCGGCAAGTTAGGTTTGTTGAACTCCGGGTAGGCCAGGAGGAATGCGTCCCACATTTTTTCCGAGTCGCGGTCGCGGTCGAGGGTGAATACGAAACCGACCTGTGCGGCCAAGTTGAGAAGGTCGGAGTTCTGCATTTCTCCGAAAATTCGCGAGTAGTTCATGTTGAAGTCCGGCACGTAGCTCTGCTCGGTGGCGCTGGTGATGCCTCCGAGCAGTTGTTCGCGGGCGATGCTCGCCGTGGCCGGCAACTGCTCCGCGGTCTCACGCGACTGGGCGGCTTCGAACAGCGCCTGCGGCGACAGCGTCCCGTCGTCGATCACGTTCGCGATCGGCTGGAAGCGGCGAGACTGATCAGCGAGGGTGAGGGTCAGGGTAGCCTGATCCCACTGAAGCGGGATGGAATCGAGCTCATTGCCGCGGGCATCGCGAATCCTCACGGCGTACGTCCCGCTGAAGTTCTGGGCGTCCAACGTGAGGGTGACCGTCTGGTACTCGCCATCCGCTGCGGCTTTCACGGTCCTGTAGCCGAAGCACGTTAATCCTTCGAGTTGATCGATGTTAATGGAGTAACCCTCGGGTGAACCGATGAATCCTACTGTGACGTTGGGGCCACCGGTTTGGAGGACCGAGAAGTGCAACGGCTTCGGAGCCTCGATGCCCTGTAGCTGGTTGAGGGTGGTTTGACTCAAGAGCATCCACGGCTGCGCGTTCCATTGGTCGTTGATCGCCTCCCATTCCCCAATCGAGATCGAGAATTTGAGCGCGGCAAGCTGGATGTTGGTCTCAAGGCCCTGGAGCTTGGCCAGGAGTTCGCCCGTTGTTGTGATGTCAAACGCCTGGAGGGTAGCGACAAACGTATTCAGCTCCGTGGCGGCTGCCGTCAGAGCACTGCCGCGCTCGGCCAGCAGTAGCAATCGGTTGAACTTGCCGTCGAGATTCCAGGGCTGGGTCAGCGGATCGAGCCTATGAAGGAGATCGGCGCCGGAGGCGAGGAGGGTCTGGGTTTCGACGAATTCGGCCAGCAGCGACTGGTTCAACAGGCTCAATGTCTGGAATCTGTCCGCGATGGGAGCGAACTGGGTATTGATGTCTGCGAGTTGCTGCTGCGCGTCCGTTCGGGCCTGGCCCTGGAGTGGTACCGTCGCGCCCACGTCCAGCTTTGCTTGCAGAGCGTCGATGCTCGCTGAGAGATCGTGCTTCTGGATGGCAAGATTGGCCGGCGAGAGTGCCGTGACATCGAGGATCGGCTGCAGCGTGGTGAGTTGGTCCTGGTAGTGCCCCGCGGTCGTCGTGGCGTCGCTGAGCAACGACTGCAGTGCGGTGAGCTGGTCCTGGATACGCGGTTGATCGAGGGTGATGGGCGAGACCCGTCGGTCTCCGCGGCTGATGGCGAGCAGTTTGGCCTGCACGCTGTCCATGGGGACTTGCAGTGTCCGCATCGCCGTATCGTCGGCCGCCTGACCACCGAGCTCTAAGGCGTCGAGCGTCTGCAGTGCCGACACCGTCGCGTCCTGGTCCTGGATGGCGGCACCAAGCAGCGCGGAGTTGGCCATGTGTGTCTCGACGCGCTGCTTCAGATCGGCGATGCGGCCCTGCAGTTCCGTTGTCCGCGCGGGGTCGGTGTCGGGTTTGGTGTAGTTGACGGTGAGCGTTGGGGCTGTGCTCGGATTGTTCAAGTCGTCCAAGCAGAACACATAGATGTTGTTGCCGCTCGTGCTCGGAGCTTCGCCGTTCAGATCCTGCGAGGTTCTGAGTCCCAGCTTCAGCCGTCCGTTCACCACACTCTTGAACGCGTTGGGACTCAAGGTGATGGTGTTCTGGCCGACGACGAAGTCGGTGTAGGAGATCGACCCCAAGACCTTCGATCCCATGATGAACGCATTGGGATCCGATCCGGTCTGGGTGCAGTCCACGATGGAGAGCGTGAGTCCCGCCGCGTTCGCCTTGTTCGTCCCCGTGATCCTCAGCGTGAGGCTCTGGGGGGTCGCATCCGGCGGCAGGACCGGCAACGCGAAATCCATCGCTGCGCGCCAGGTATAGTAGATGCCGGTCCAATAGTGGTACTGCTGGCCCACTTGTGGAACTTTGTTCGACGATCCGCTCGTCACGCTGATTGCGTGTGCGGAAGAGAAGTCCCAACTACTCCCCTGGAACATACCACTGGGATCTAGGTTGAACGGTGCAGCGAGGGTGCCATTGACGACCAGTGTCTTCGAGTCGGCGGTGATGCCGACAAGCTCCTGCGACAGCGCGTCGATGTGGGTTGTGAGGTCATGAACCTGCTGTTGCAGGGCGTCCTGCTCGCCTTGCACCAGCTGCTGACGGTGCTGCTGCTCGGCCGAGTTGCTAACCGTGGCCTCGTCAATCGGTATTCCGCTGGCTTGTTCCCGCGCGGTCGCGATCAGCAAATCAGCTAACCTGCTGTGTTCGGCATCGAGCACCGACTGCAGCGTGGTGAGTTGGTCCTGGTAGTGCCCTGCGGTCGTCGTGGCGTCGCTGAGCAGCGATTGCAATGCGGTGAGCTGGTCCTGGATACGCGGTTGATCGAGGGTGATCGGCGAGACCTGTGCGTCTCCGCGGCTGATGGCGAGCAGTTTGGCCTTCACGCTGTCCATGGGGACCTGTAGCGTCCGCGTCGCCGCATCGTCGGCCGCCTGACCACCGAGCTCTAAGGCGTCGAGCGCCTGCAGTGCCGTCACCGTCGCGTCCTGGTCCTGGAGCGCGCCACCAAGCAGCGCGGAGTTGGCCATGAGTGTCTCGAAACGCTGCTTCAGATCAGCGATGCGGCCCTGCAGTTCCGCTGTCCCCGTGGGGTCGGTGTCGAGTTTGGTGTAGTTCACGCTGAGCATCGGGGCTGTGCTCTGATTGGCGAGGTCGCCCAAGGAGAACACATACCCGTTGTTGCCGCTCGTGCTCGGAGCTTCGCCGTTCAGATCCTGCGAGGTTCTGAGTCCCAGCTTCAACCGTCCGTTTACCACACTCTTGAGCGCGTCGGGACTTAAGGTGATGGTGTTCTGGCCGACGACGAAATCGGCGTAGGAGATTGATCCCAAGACCTTCGATCCCATGATGAACGCATTGGGATCCGATCCGGTCTGGGTGCAGTCCACGATGGAGAGCGTGAGTCCCGCCGCGTTGGTTGCGTTCCACGTGCTCGTCCCCGTGATCGTCAGCGTGAGGCTCTGGGGAGTCGCATCGGGCGGCAGGACCGGCAACACGAAATCGAGCGCTGCGCGCCAGGTATAGTAAACGCCGGTCCAATAGTGGTACTGCTGGCCCACGTATGGAATTTTGTTCGACGATCCGCTCGTCACGCCGATTGCGTGTGCGGAAGAGTAGTCCCAACCAGTTCCCTGGAACATACCACTGGGATCCACGTTGAATGGCGCAGCGAAGGTGTAATTGACGACCGTCTTCGAGTCGGCGGTGATGCCGGCAAGATCCTGCGACAGCACGTCGATGTTGGTTGTGAGGTCATGAACCTGCTGTTGCAGGGCGTCCTGTTGGCCTTGCACCAATTGCTGGCGATGCTGCTGCTCGGTCGAGCTACTAACCGTGACCGTCAGGCTCCCTGATACCAGGGTGAACGTGTAGTCGCTGGCCGCTAGAGTGTTGGCCGTGATGCTGATCGGGTAGACCCCGGTGAGGCTCGTCGGGGTGGCCGTGGTCGACAGGCTCGGCTGCCCGCTCACCACACTGGACGTGTCGCCGTTCACAAAGCCGGTGATCGTCGAGAGAAGGGAGGGG
>JAPLNJ010001152.1 GCA_026692885.1 Planctomycetota bacterium
GTAGCGGAAGTCGTGAGACTCCCAATGTTTGCAATCTAGCGGCCCGTTGATGTGCGGTCCATTTTCAGTAGTGGACAGGAAGATGGCGCGATGGAAGCCTTGATCGTAACCTTGCGAAATGCTAGCAGGGTGGCTGGTGGCTGAGCCTAAGCGAAGCCCCAGTAACAGTGGACTGGGGCTTCGCTTAGGCTCAGCCACCAGCCACCCAGGTCATTGCCAGCACTGCGCAAGATTACAATCAAGGCCCCCGATAGAAATTATCTTCCTGTCCATCATTTTCCTGTCCGTCTTGTCTTTTTGTTGCAACCGCTCATGTTCCGCCTTGGGCTTCGCGGAGGGCGGTCAGGAGTTGGGTGAGGAAGTCCTGGACTTCGGCGGGGAGCGTGGTGGGGACGGGCGACACGTGGCCGGTGGCGAGCTGGCGGAGGAAGGTGGCCAGGTCGGGCAGCGGCGGGGGGAGCTTTTCTATTTGGGCCAGGGCCGCTTCGGCGCCGGGGTCGAGTTCAGCGCCTTCGACCGCGGCTTGGGCGCAGGCGATGGCGAGGCGCTGGATGGTTTGCAGGAATTGCGGCGGCAGCCCGCCGGGACCGCGGGAACGGCCTTGCAGTTCGGCCTCCACCGCGTCGTGTTTGCGTTCCCACTCGGCCGCTTGGCCCGCATCGCCGCGGGCATGGGCGATGTTGGCGAGGACGGCGTAGTCACTGGGCAACTCGCGAGTTATGTCCAACCTCTCGTCGATCTCGAGACACTGACGAGCGTGCCGCTCGGCCTCGTCCAACTCGCCGAGGAGCAGGTGGACTTGGGCCAGTTGGCCGAGCGTCATCGCTTCGTAAGGCTTGTTGTCCAGTCTGCGCATGAGGCCGACCGCCTCTTGGATCGACTGCTTGGCTTCTTCGAATCGCTGCCGTGCTTCCGGCTCGCGGCCTTGTTTGCGGGCGGCTTTGCCTTCCAACTGGCACACGATGCCGATGTTCTGCGCTGCCGAAGCCAAGCTCACCACATTCCCCAGCCGTTTCGCGATTTCGCGTGAGCGTTCATACCACGACCGGGCTTCGGGCAAGCGGCCTTGCTTCCGCTCGACCACGCCCAGCAGGTTGCAGGTACGCATGACTGCGCCTTCGGCGTTCATCTCCTGGAACAGCTTCAGCGCCCGCTCGTACAGGCTGGCCGCGCGGAGGTATTGCCGCATATCGTCCGCCAGACTGCCTTGGTGCTGGAGCCAGCTGCCCTCCAACTCCTTGTCGCCGGCGCGGCGGGCGGCGGCGATGGCGGCGTTATACCGGGCATCGGCTTCCGCATGGCGGCCCTGCATCATGAGGACTTGGGCAGACTGGCCCAGTCCCGCGGCGACCTCGCGGTCGTGGCCCAGTTCGCGGTTAATCTCCAAACAGCGTTCGGAGGCGGCAAACGCTTCGTCCAGCCGCCCGGCGGACATGAACGCGTTGGCCAATTCGCCCAGCGCCATCGATAGGTTACCGCGTTCCGCCTCGGCCTTGCGTATCGTAGTCGGTTCGCTCCGCGAGCCGGATGCCCTCTCGCGGAGCGAGAGGGCTACTTTGACGAGCGCCTCCCATTGCCGCACCGCTTCCTCCAATACCGGGATCGCCTGCTCGCTCAGACCGCTGGCGTTCAGAACGCGGCCCAGCCTGGCTTGGGTCCAGGCCAGTTGAAACGCCGGATCGAAGTCGGTGGCGCCGCGCAGACGCGCAATCAGGTCTTCCAGCCGGCGGATGGCTTCGCGTGCTTGGCCCTGGGTGAACAGCGTCCAGGCTTCGTCCCGTTCACGATCCGCTAGCGCTTCGCTGAAGCCGCCTTTGCGCACCTCGCCGACCAGCCACGTGACCCAGGCGTCGCGTTCCCGTAGCCGGCCGGACCTCTGCAGGTAATCGCGGAACGTGTCGCCCATCGCCGAGGCGACGGCGTACTGCTGGTCCTCGACGGCCCAGCGCACGGCGGTGCGGAAGTTCGCTTCCTCGCGGGCCAGTACTTGCAGACCGCCGCGCGGGTTCGAGCCATACAAGGCTTGGGACACCGCCGTGTCCACCGAGTCGTACACCTCGACGAACCGTTTCCGCGTCACGGCCGGGTCCGGCACGCTGCGGCCCACCGCGGCGTACGGCAGCGTGGGATGGAAGCGGAGGTAGGGGCGGTTGCCGAACAGGATGTCGCGTTCGACGCGGATCAGGGCCGTGGCCTCGAGTTCGGCCCGCACGACGTCCCAAGAAATATGGGCCTCTCGCTCCGCGAGAGGCTTTTCCGCTCGCGGAGCAAGCGGACTACTTTCGCCCATCACGTCCAGCAACACGTCCTCGAACACCCCGCCGCTGAACAGCCCCAGCCATGGCAGAGCCGCCTGCGCCGCACCGCTCAGCCGCCGCGTCGAAAAGGCCAGCGAGGCCAGCAGGGATTCGTTCCGCTGGACGCCTGGGCCGCGTTTGAACTCCTCCAACAGCCGCCCGAAGTCGGCCATGATCTCGTCCGGCGTCAGGGTCTTCAAGTGCGGGCCAACCAACTCGATGGACAACGGATGATCGGCCAGCATGTCCAGCAGCTTGTTGAGCTTGTCCCTCTCCAGCCGCGGGTCGTTCAGATCGATGCCCGCCGTTTCGAGCACGCGTACCAGCAGCCACAGGCTGTCCGGCCGGGCCAGGCCCTGCAACTCCGTCTGCCGCGAGCCGGCCAGCCCGGCCTCCGCCGGCCGACAGGTGATCAGCAGCCGCCCCTTGCCTTTCGCATCCCCGGTCCAGTCCCGGAACAGTTCGACCAGCCGGTCCCGCTCGTCGGGGGAATAGGAAGGCAGAGAGCTGAGGGCGGAGGGCTGAGGGCCAGAAGAAACGGAGACCCTGCCGGAGAAGCGTTGATTTGCGTCTGCATTTCCAGCCGCGTCGGTTTCTGGCTCTCCGCCCTCCGCTCTCAGCCCTCCGCCTTCAGAAAACTGCGGCAATACGCTTTCGAAATTGTCCCAGACCAGCAGCACCTGCTTCTGCTGGAACAGGTCCCGCGCTCGGCAACGCTGCTCGTCGGCGGGCAGCGATTCGAACTGCGGGCCTTCCAGATAGGTGCCCAGGACCTGAATCACCAGCTCGGCGCTGGCGGATTGCTCGAAGCTCAGGAAACACGCGCCGTCGGGGAACAGTCCGGTGCGAGTCCACCACACAGCGGCCTCGGCGGCCAGCGTGGTCTTGCCCATGCCGCCCATGGCGTACAGCAACACGGCACGGTACGCACGGAAGTGCCGTTCGAGTTCGTACAGCTCGTGTGCTCGGCCGTGGAACCCGTACACCGGTTCGGGCGGGAACGCGCCGACCTGGCTCCGCTCGCGCGACGCCAGGCGGAAGCGGCCGGCCACGGCGGCCGCGTCCCCGCCGGACGCTCGGCCTCGGGCGGTGCGGATCTGCCCGGCCAGTTGCTCGGCGTTCTGGGCGTCCTGGGCCGGGTCGCGGAAGTCTCGCCACAGCAGGGCTTTCAACTCGAGCGGCAGTCCCACGTCGTCCAGCACCAGCGGGATGATCGTCTGGCCGCGCGGATCGCGGGCGCGCGCCATGTCGTGTTCCGCGAGCACCCAGTCGGAGCCCAGCGACCGGCGCGAACAGGCAATCAGCAGGAAGCGGCTGCGACGCAAGCCTTCGCGGCATTGCTCGTGCAACGGTCCGGGGCCGATTTCTTTCTCGTCCAGGAACACCCGCAAGCCGTGCTGTTCGGTCAGCCGCGAGTGGATCGCGGTGACCCGCTGGGCGTCGGCGTGGGTGTAACTGAGGAAGGCGTCGAATTCGTATTCCGGTTCCGCCAGCGCGGCGGGATGGCCGCCCGCCGGGACGGCGCTGGCCGGCACGAGTGCCAGGTCCTGACCGCGCTGGTACAGATGCGGCAGGTACCAATCTTTCAGTTCCACGTTCCGGCCGCCGGGGCCGGATTCGATCCAGCGATAGGGCTGGGCGATCAGCGCCGCGCGGCCTTGTTCGAGCGTCTGGCCCAGCGTGACGCCGGTGACCAGCTCCTCGTAGAACCGCTGCAACAGCACCCGGGCGGCTTCGACGTGCACCGCGTGGCTCATCGAGATCACGCTACCCACGCCGGCTTCGATCAGCCGCGGGGCCACCGAGCGGAACACGGCCAGCTTGCCGATCGTGCCTGTGCGGCAGGCTTCCAGAACCACCAGCGGAATCTCGTAGGCGGCCAGCAACTCGCCCAGCCGATCCGCCCGCACGTAGTCGGTCTTCGCCGTGGCCAGGACCGTGTCGCCAGCGGGTTTTTCGAAGCACAGCGCGCCCAGTTCGATCTCGGGCAGGAACGTGCCGTGACCGTCGAAGTGGACGATCGCGTACGGCTCGCGACGGCGGCGGGCCTGGCGGAGCAGTTCTTCCAACCGGGCGAGCGTCGGCGGTCGGCAGAAGTCCACGCGCACGTAGCCGCCCAGGGGCGCGAGGGCGTCGAGCATCGAGTGGGTACTGAGCCGCGGATCGATAAAGCCCAGGTCCCCGGGCCGGCTGACGACCAGCAGAATCCGCAACGGCAGGCCGACGCGGTACTCAATCGGTTTGCAGGCCGTTTCCAACTGGCGGCGGATCGTGACCTCCTGCCGGAACAGCGGGCCGCGCGAATCGGCCAGCAGTTCCCACGGCAATCGCAGGAGCTGCGCGTCGCGCGTCGCGCGTGGCCAGCGTCAGCAGACGCGGCGGGGCTTGGCTCAGAAGATGGTTCAGCAGTTCGCGGTTGTCGCCGTCTTTGAACAAGACGTCGTAGAACTTGCGGCCCCAGGCGGCCAGGTCGGCCTCGATCCGCTGAGCCCGCACCAGCGACCCACTGTCGGGCAGGTCCATGAATTCTTCCAGATACCAGCGGAGGTTCTCGAAGTCATCATCTTCCAGAAACGGCGTGAAGGGCAGCGGCTGGCTGGCGTTGCCGCCCCAGTTGTTCAGACGGACGGTGTAGTCACCGTTGGAGGCACGGTCGAAGAGCAGGCGGAGTTCGTTCATCGTCGGGATCTCATGGCCCGCAGTATACGATACCCCCGCTCGGACAGAAACTCCCGTAGCATGGCTCTCCAGAGCCGTGCAGATTCGCTCGCGATTTCCGGGATAGGTACACGGCTCTGGAGAGCCATGCTACGAATCACAACGACAGTTCCTGGCCGATTTGGCACCTTGACGGGTCGCGGTTACTCGTAGCGTAACGCTTCAATCGGGTCTAGACGCGAGGCTTTCCAGGCGGGATAGAAACCAAACACAACGCCGACAGTCGCCGAAACGACGACGGACGCGATGATCGCGGGCAGCGATGTTTCCGTGGGCCATTTCAAAAAATACGACACCAAGACTGAGAAGCCGCGGCCCGCTCCGATCCCGATGGCGCCGCCGCACAAGCACAACACGATGGCCTCGACCAAGAACTGCCGCAGGATGTGATGCGAACGGGCACCCACGGCCATGCGCAAGCCGATCTCGCGCGTGCGTTCGGTGACCGAGACCAGCATGATGTTCATGATTCCCACCCCGCCCACCAGCAGAGAAATGCAAGCCACGGCCAGCAGCAGGATGCCCATGATCTGCGTGGTGGATGACAGGGCTTTGGTCGCCTCCGTCATGTCGCGGATGTTGAAGTCGTCCGCGACTCCCGGCCGGATGCGATGCCGCTCGCGCAAGATTTCCGAGATCTGCGTGATGGCGTCCGGAATCTCCTCGGCCGATGTCGCCTTGACCATGATCGTATCCACATTCGTCACGCGAATCGGCTGTGGCGTATCGGCCAACTGGGTTGCGGAGGGGGCGGTGTACAGGGCCGTAGAACCGGGGTAGAGGTTGTTCAGGGTGTTGATGGAACTGGTGGCCGTGGAAGAGGCCGCGGCGGATTGGGCGGTCGAGCCGCCGCCACTCACGCGATACTTGATCGTCGTCCAAGGGGCCAGCAACACGTCGTCTTGGTCCATGCCCATCATGTTGGCCCCCTTGCGGCTCAACACGCCGATGATGCGGAGCGACACGTTCTGAATGCGCAGTTCCTTGCCAAGCGGGGATTCATCCTGAAAGAGTTCTCGCTTCAAAGTCGCGCCGACGACGCAGACCTTGTTGCCGCTGCGCACGTCGCGCTCGGTGAACATGTCTCCCTCGTCCAGTTCCTCCCAATCGCGCACGGCCAGGTACGAGGGCGTGGTGCCCATCGTCTGCATGGGGATCCAATTGCGGTTCCCGTAGATGATTTGGCCGCGGGCGCGGACCATGGGGGCTACCTCCTCGATCGCCGGGCACTGCTGACTCAATTCCTCGGCGTCCTTTGGCGTGAGCGTCAACGAACTGCCGGAGCCGAACGTTACGCCCCCGCTCGCCGCCGCTCCCGATTGGATCATCAGATTGTTCGCCCCCATGCTGGCGATGGTCTTCTTGAGTTGGGCGGCCGACCCCTGACCGATCTCCATCATGGTGATGACCGCACCGACCCCGATAATGATCCCCAACGTGGTCAGGGCAGAACGCATCTTATTGCGTCGCAGGGCACCCATCGCCGTGACGAGCGTATGCGGGACCAGCGAGGGCAGCGCGACGCCGCGTGGCGCAGACTGCCCTGGGCCAAACAGCGGGGGGGTGGCCTCGGCAGGGGCCGCAGACTCCGAGACTGCGGAATTCGGCGGCTGATCGGGGCCGATCGCGGGGAGTACTTCCGGCGTGGCCGGCGCACGGCGTTCATCGCCTTCGATCACACCATCCGCGATACGGATGGTCCGGGTCGCGTAGGAGGCCACCTTGGGATCGTGCGTCACCAGGATGACCGTGATCCCCTCCGCATTCAACTGCTGGAACATCCGCAGGATCTCGACGCTCGTGTGCGAGTCCAGGTTGCCGGTCGGCTCGTCAGCCAGAACCAGAGCGGGCTGATTCACCAGGGAGCGGGCGATGGCCACTCGTTGTTGCTGTCCGCCCGACATCTGGGACGGTTCGTGGTCGGCTCGATCGGCTAATCCCACACGCTTCAGCAGCAGCTTGGCCCAACGCCTGGCCTCGCCGACGAGCGGCCGGCGCGGGGCGTAGTCCAGCGGCATGATGACGTTGTGGAGGGCCGACGTCCGCGGGAGGAGGTTGAAGCTCTGGAACACAAAGCCGAGTTTGGCGGTGCGAACCAAGGCGCGCTGATTCGGCGACAGGCAACTCATTTCCTGGCCGTCGAGCCAGAACTCGCCCGAGCTGGGTCGGTCGAGGCAGCCCAGGATGTTCATCAACGTGGTCTTGCCGGACCCCGAGGCGCCCATCAGAGCGACCAGCTCGCCACGCTGGATCGTCAGGGAGATGCCCTTGAGCACCGGGACGTCAATTTCGCCCAGGTGATACGTCTTGTAAATGTTTTCGATGCGGATAAGTTCCATCGGCATTACCACTACTGCTTGGGACGACCTTCTCTCGTTCCCACGCTCCGCGTGGGAACGTAAGTGTTTCGACGCTCCGCGTCGTATGCCCAAGGACGCAGAGCGTCCGTGGCTTGCGTTCCGACGCAGAGCGTCGGAACGAGAAAACCACTACTGCTTGGGACGACCTTGGAACAGTTTCGGCGCAAACGGATTAGTGGTGTCCCCACCGCCGCGGTCGGCGCGAATCTCCGACAACACGATCTCCGTCCCGTCTTCGACTTTGTCGCCGATGACCTCCGTGTTCAGCCCGTCGGTGGCCCCGATTTGCACTTCGATCGGCCGGACCAAGTCTCCGTCCTTGACCCACAGTCGCCCGCGATCATCTCGGGTCTTCTCAGGTTTGGCCGACGGTTGCTTTTCTCCTGTGGGTTTGCCTCCGGGCCGACCCTCCGCACCGCCGCCTCCCCGGCCCGGACCACCTCCAGGTCCGCCGCCTCGACCGCCTTTGGCCGCCGCCTCGGCCGCCATCTTCTCTCGCACTTCGGCCACCATTACGGCTGGCCGCGGTTTCCAGCGGAGGGCCGCGTTCGGCACCAACAGGACGTTCTTGTGCTCCTCCACTTCGAACTGCAAACTGGCCGTCAGATAGGGCAGGAGTCGAAGATCGGCATTGTCCGTTTCGACCACCACGGTGTACGTCACCACATTCTGCGTCATGGTGGCGTTCAGACGGATTTGGACCACCGTACCGCGGAAGATTTCACCGGGGTAGGCATCGACGGTGAATCGCACGGGCATATCTTTGCGGATGCGGCCGATATCCGCCTCATTGACCGAAGCCCAGACCTGCATCCGGCTCAAGTCCTTGGCGATCAGAAACAAGCTGGGGGCGTTCAAGCTCGCCACGACGGTCTGGCCGATGTTCACTCGCCGATCGATGATCACGCCCTTCACCGGCGACTTGATCACGGTGTAGCTGAGGTTGGTCTCGGCCAACTGCAGCGCGGCCTGAGCCTGCTCGATCGCCGCCTCCCCGAGCGAGACATTCGCGTCCGCGGCCCGATGATCGGCCAGGGCGGCTCGATAGTTGGCCCTCGCCAGCACGAAATCGGCATCCGAGATCGTCCGCCGCAACGGTTTTTCCTGGGCCGGCTCCGGCGGGGACGGGGCGGCGGTGGTGTCCGGCTCTTCCGGTTTGACCAGATCGGGGCGGAGACGCTGAGCCCGTGACCACTCCGCTTCCATCTGATCCACCTTGGCTTCGGTCTGTTCCACCTTGGCTTTGAATTGCAGCAGATCGGCCTCGGCACGATTCAGAGACGCGTGAGACTGGTCCCGTTGCGCCTTGTAGACGGCGTCATCGATCAGGGCCAGCGAGGTACCTTCCTCGACGACGGAACCATAGTCGATTCGCTTGGCGGCTTCGTCGGTACTGCGGCGCTTATCGGTACCCAGGGAAAGCACCCGCCCCTGCACCTGAGCGCCCACGTCCACGACCTCCTCCGGTTCGACGGTCCCCGTCGCACCGATTGTGGACAGCAGATCGCCTCGCTTGACATTCGCGGCCCGGAAATTCGCGGGAGGTTCTACCGCCACCTGGGTGACGTAGTACCAGCCCCCGGCCGCAATCGAGCCGAGAATCAGGACCAACACAATGACTAATCTCATGAGTGTGTTTCTCCCTCCGAGACTGTGAAAAGAAACAATCGGCCAATGATGCGTGCACAAGGGGTGCTGTGCCCACCAAGCACGAGCAATTCTGGTGGGCACAGCCCACCCTACGATTTCTTCACAGCCTCTCCGTACGCTGCGGAAGTTTCAAGCCTTGCTCGGCGTGACCTTTCCGCCGCTCGCACGCTTGCAGCAATAGTTCCAGGGTGCTTAGTATGTCCCTTCTCACCTGCGTTGGCAATTCCTCCAAGACGGCCAGAACACTACGGTTGCGAGCAGCTTCGCGAAGCCGCATGATTTCCTCGCCGCGATCTGTCAACTGTAAACACCGCAACCGCCGGTCAGTTCCGTCCGCGACGCGGCGCACCAATTGCGAACGTTCCAGCCGATCCGCCACTTGAGTCATCGCACTGACCGACACGGCGAGTTCGCGGCTGAGTGCGGACATCGGACGCGATCCGCCTAGCAGGATGGCACAGACCCGCAGTTGGGCCAGCGGCAACTCCTCGGCCGCGTCATCCTCGAAGGTGAACAATTGGCGCATCAGGGCCGGTAGGTGGGTCGCGATCGCCTTAGCCTGCTCGACCAGAATCGCATCGTCCGTCGGTTGAGATCGGCGCTGACGGTCCCGTTTGGTTTTCGCCCCCGGTGGGTGGCCGTCTGCAATAGGCAGGACTTCATTAACCAACATGAACGATTAAGGTACGTAAAGTACCTGCGGCAGTCAAGGCGGGCTGACGACCGATGATCTACCGGACCCCATCCGCCTTGGGCCCCGGCGATTCTGGCAGGGGGGCAGCCTGCATCTTACCACAGCTGGTGGCCAAAGTAGCGGGGGAGGGCGATGTCGGGCGACGCCAAATTTCGTTTAACCGCGACCCAGAGGAAGTCGGCTGTAAGACAAGCCAAAAAGAAATCCAAAGCGGTGATGAATCACCGCACTCCAAATTTGGGGCGAGGTCGGAGGAAGAAGGACAGGAAGATGGGGGACAGGAAAATGGGAGAGGCGGGTTGGGCCCTGGGACCAGGTGGCTGCACGCGGCGGATGCGTCCAACCCAGTTTCGCGACGTCGCTGAATTCGCAAGTGTTTCCCAGTGCCCATTCCCGGCCTTGATCGGAACCTTGCGCAAAACGCTAGCAGGGTGGCTGGTGGCTGAGCCTAGGCGAAGCCCCAGCGCCAGTGGACTGGGGCTTCGCTTAGGTTCAGCCACCAGCCACCCGGCCTGTTGCCAGCACCAACAGCAGTGCGCAACCTTACGATCAAAGCCCCCATTCCCCATTTTCCTGTCCGTTGTTTTCCGTCTCGAAATATCAGATTCAGCAGGTGTACTCCTGGTGGGCCGGCGCTCTGCGAAATGCCGTATCGGAGGTGATAGGCTCGCGTTGGCTGTCGGCGGGCCAAGTCTGGGAGAGTGGCTCGCTTTGGCCCACCCTACGCGAATTCTTCAAGCCGCGGGTGCCAGATTCCGCGGGGCGGGCCGCCTGAACCGTAGCGGCACGGGTTGCAGTGGGCGAGCCGGCCGAGATTCCTTTCCGAAACGGAGGTGTGTCATGACGTTCAAGTTGAAGCATGGGTGGCTGCTGGCGGTGGGATCGTTGGTCGTGTCATCGGTCGGCCTGGGGACCGTCTGGAGCTACGTCCGGACCGTCCACGCGGAGATCGGCAAGCAGGTGCGCGACGCCGTGCCAATCGGCTTCGAGGTGAAGCGGCTGGAGCAGATGACGTCGGACTTGATTCCGGAAATCCAGGCTAACCGCAAAGTCGCGGCTCAGCTGGATACAGAGATCGAGTACATGGGACGGGAACTGGGAGAACTGGACCAGTCGCAACACAAAGCCAAGGCCGAAATAGATAAGCTGCGGGAAATGTTACGCAAGAAGCAGGACCGCTACGAATTCGGCGGCCAAACGTTCACGAGCCGACAGGTCGAGGACGATCTGACGCGGCGGCTGGAACGTTATGTGGACGCCCACACGCGGCAAGAGGCTAAGCAGCGGATTCTCGACTCGCGCCGCAAGACGCTGGAAGCTGCGACGGACAAGATTCGCGTGTGCCAGCACCAACACGATGTGCTGGTCGAGAAGGCCGAGTCGCTGCAGGCCGAGTTGAAACTGCTGGAGTTGGCTCAAGCCGGCGGCAATTTCCAATTCGACCACTCCAAGCTGCAAGAGACCAAGGACTTGGCTCTGACGGTGGAGAAACGCATCCGCACGCTGCACAAACTGGTGGACGGCCAGCCGCAGTTGACCGACGGGATCCCCGTCGAGGCGGACGAGCGACTGGCAACGGAGAAGTTCGACGAGTATCTTGCCCGGGGCGGCGGGACACGCAAGTAGCTTTGATTCCGCGAAGGGGGGGTAGTCATGAGAACTCTGGCTGTCGTCGCGATGGGGTGGCTGATGTTGTTGGATTCGGCCGGTGGCGTAGAGCAGGAATGCCGGCCGGCGCCTGGGCAGTGGGTCCGGGTCAACTCGGAATGGGAGCCGGACGCCACGGTCGCTCGGGCGGCGGCGCGGGCCAGACTGGACGAGGCCGTACGGGCTTGGCTGCAGACGGAGCAGCCAGCCCGCGTGGATCTGGCAACGCCGCAGAATCTCTCGCAGTTGTTGTCCCGTGCCGATGTGCAGCGGCGCGAGCGAGCGGAGGATCGCGAACGGCCTTACGGGACCTTGACGCGGGTCCACGCCGAGGTCTGGCTGACGCAGGCCGTGGCCGACGACTGGGCGTCCGAGTTGCGGACGGCGTTGCAGCACCGCCGAGTAACTGTCCTGGCAACGGTCCTGGCTGCGGTGATTGGTGCGGGACTCCTGACGGTCGGCGTCCGGGGTCTGGATCGCTGGACGCGGGGTTACCGACGGTGGCCACTCGGCTTGGCATGCGGTGTCGTGGGGCAGGTTTTCAACCTGCCTTGGGCCTTAATCGGAACATTGCATCAAACGCTAGCAGTGGATGATAGCAGTAGCCGAAGTCGTGAGACTTCAGGGTGAAGCCCGAAGTCTCACGACTTCGGCTACAACGCTAGCAGTGGCAGCTTTGTGCAACGTTCTGATCAAGACCCGGCTGTGGTTGGTGGGCACAGCCCACCCTACGCGGTTGAGATCAATTCCCCGAGGGCCGTCTGGAAGGCTTGCAGCGAGGCCGGGCCGAACAAGACGAACCGCACCAACTCCGGTTGGCCGCGTTGCCGCAGGAAATCGATCACCGTCTGCAGAGCCACGCGGCTGGCTCGGTCCAGCGGGTAGCCATACACGCCCGTACTGATCGCTGGAAAGGCAAGACTGCGACAGTTGTGCTCGACCGCCAGCTCCAGGCAACGGCGGTGCGCCCCGGCCAGTAATTCCGCTTCGCCGGAATTCCCTCCGTTCCACACGGGGCCCACGGCGTGGATCACGAACTTCGCCGGGAGCCGTCCGGCTCCGGAAATTACGGCCGAGCCGGTGGGACAGCCGTGGGGATAACGGCGGTCAGTCTCGTCCATGATGCTTGCTCCGCCACGGCGATGAATGGCACCGTCCACGCCGCCGCCCCCCGCCAAATGGCGATTGGCGGCGTTCACGATCGCGTCGACCTCCTGCTGCGTGAGATCGCCTTCGACCAGTTCCAGCGTTTGTCCCTGGATGGTAACCTGCATGCTTGCCTCCCGCTGCTAGCACGATTAGAGTGCAAAAGAATTGGGTCCGCACGCCACTTGCGATTGACGTCAGGCGTGTCCTTGGGCAAAATCCCCCGCCCGAGATTGTAACCGAGTCGTCGAGTTGGAGAAAACCCGCATGCGCCACGTGAGCACGGTCGCCGTTTTGTGGGCGGTCTTGGCCGCCAGCGCCGGCGCTCGCGATATCTACGTTAATAACGTGGGGGGCGATGACCGGTTCGACGGCTCAGCACCCGTCTCGGGCGCTTCCAACGCAGGACCATGCCGGACCATTGCGCGTGCCCTGCTCGCAGCCAAAACCGGCGACCGCGTCGTGTTGGCCAACGCCGGCGAGCCCTACCGCGAAAGCCTGACCTTGCAGGCCAAATGTCACAGCGGGACCGTCGACCATCCGTTTGAACTGGTCGGCAATGGCGCGATTCTGGAAGGCGCCGCCCCGATCCCCGACAGCGCCTGGGAGCACGTTCGCGGTGAGGTCTTCCGCTTCTCGCCGTCCCGCAAAGCCTACCAATTGTTGTTTCTCGGCGGCAGACCGGCGCATCGCGTACCGGTCGAAGCCTTCGCCCTGCGGGCGCCGGAACTGGAACCTCTGCAATGGTGCTTGTTCGAGCGATCCATCTACTTTCGGGCTGAACCCGGCCGGCTGCCGCAACACTACGGACTGACGCACGCGGCCTTGCCGGTCGGTATCACTCTGTACGAGGTGCGCAACGTGGTGCTCTCCGACCTGATCGTGCAGGGCTTCCAGGTGGACGGCATCAATGCCCACGACAGCGTGTTCAACGCATCCTTGCGGGGCCTCAAGTGTCGCGGCAATGCCCGTAGCGGGATCTCGATTGGCGGGGCCTCGCAGGTGACGATCACCGGCTGCGTGGTCGGCAACAACGGCGCGGCTCAGGTTCGCACCGAAGGCTATTCCCACACCCACATCATCGACAGCGACCTACTGGGGAACACGGCGCCTCCCTTGGTCCGTGAAGGCGGTCGCGTGTACGTGGAACAGGCCCCCCGGGACGCCACGCCGCAAGCCTTCGTGCCGAAGTCGCCCGGCAGAAACGTGGCGGACTGGTTGTCGTCGCCCCTGCTCGTGCGGCGTACTGCGTACTGAGTTGTAGGGTGGGCTGTGCCCACCAGGCACCAGCAGTTGTGGTGGGCGCAGCCCACCCTACGATCTTTTCACAGCCCCTCCGCGTTGCCAATCGGCGGCTCGCGTCTCTGCTCGGCTTCGGCCTCCTCCAGCAGCGATTGCACTTCGCGGCGGCTGGTCACGTAGTAGATCACGCCGATAGCGGCAATCACCAGGGTCATCAGCCGATACGTCAAGGCCACAATGATGCCCTCGGCGTTCGTCTCAGGAGCAAGCAGTTTGTACAATTGGTCCATCGCCAACTCGAACGTTCCCAGACCGCCGGGAGTGGGAATGGCCCCCACCGACAGCGACAGGGGCACGATGACGAAATGCTCGGTGATCGTCGGCGGATGCGTGTAGAACGACTGGGCTACCAGGTAGAGCGATACGGGAAACACCGCGTGTACCACCAAGCTCAGGGCGAGCGCCAGCACCACGGCCCTCAGGTTCCGACGATAGACATGCAGGGCCGAGGCCAGCCTGCCGAGAACGGGTCCCACCTTGGGTAGTCGGCACAGGCGAACAAACAGTCGCCAATTCTGGAACGGTACGAACAGCATCAGGAGGGCCGCCACCGTGCTGATGGCAGTCACCAACAGCGTGAAATCGCAGACGGCTTTCACCGCCATCCCGGTCCTGGATCTGGAGATACCACTTAGCAAGATCGTACCACTGGCGACCACAAACAAGACGTAGATGCCAATAACTCGATCGAGAAGGACTGTCGCCACGGCTTCGGTGCGGCGCCCCGGTTGCTGCCTCGCGATAAAGACCGCCTTGAACAGATCCCCGCCGACAGATCCCGGGGCAATGAAGCTCAGCAGGTAGCCGAGAAAGCTCAATCGCACCGCCTCGGTCAGCCGGAAGGAAAGCCCCAAGGCCCGCACCAGGACCCACCAACGTAGAAAGCTAAAGCCCACGGAGATGAACACCAGACCAAAACCGACACTCAACAGCGGCCAATTCTTCGGCTGGTGCCACAGTCGTTGAAATTGGCCCGGATGATGCTGGTCAACTTGATACAGCAGGTAGGCGATGATGGCCAGCGGAATCCCAAACTGGAGGAACAGAACCAGGTGTTTTTTCAAGGAATTCTCCGCCAAGCTGACCAGGCCCGCCGACACATGGAAGCCTATCGTACGGCCCCCAATGCCGGGCGGCTAGCCCGGATTAGTCATGTAAGGCCAAGGGAACGCAACATCTCGGTGGGCCTTCGCCAGCCTCCCCGCTGTAATTCACAGCGCGACGCACCCACGTTTGGCACAGCGACCGAGGCCCATCAAGAACACGGCTTGCTCGATCCATTCGGCCAAACCGATGAATCATCGGGGCCAGGCTGGACCTGGCACTACGTAGGTTCCCCAAACACGCGGAGGGCAATGTCCCGGATGCCCTTGAGGTCCAGTTTCCCGGAACCGAGCACCGGAATTTCTTCGACCTCGTAAAAGCTATCCGCGGACGGAATGTACAGATTGGGCAAACCCGCCTCCGCCAGTCCCTTGCGGAGGTCGTCTGGAGATTTGTCGAGCTTGGTGTGGAGGACCACCAGGCGTTCTCCTTTCCGGTCGTCCGGCACAGCCGTGACGGCTACTTTGAGCGATTCGTCATTCCGGTCGTCCGGCACAGCCGTGACGGCCACTTTGAGCGGTTCGTCCTCCCCGACGCGGAGCATCCGGGCCAGGGCCTCCTCGATCTGGATGTGTGGGATCATTTCGCCGCCGATTTTCGAAAACCGGCTCTGGCGTCCGGTAATCCGGATGAATCCGTCCGCGTCAATCGAGGCAATATCACCGGTCATGTACCAGCCATCACGGATCACCTGAGCGGTGAGATCCTCGCGTCCAAGGTAGCCTTTCATGACGTTGGGGCCTTTGATCCACAACATGCCGGGTTGATTGACGCCCAATTCCGCGCCGGTGTCCAGGTCCGTGACTTTTGCGCTGACGCCCGGCACTGGGCGACCGACCGTTCCCTCCTTACGATCCACTTGGTGCGTACCGAACGAGCGGCTGGGCGGAATGTTCACGGAGACCAGGGGGGACAACTCGGTCGTCCCATAGCCTTCGATCGGCCGCTGACCAAACTTCCGCTCAAATGCCTCGCACAGCTCCACCGGAAGTTTCTCCGCGCCAGCCACCACCACATCCAAAGACGCAAATTCATCCGGCTCGCAGCGGCGCAGGTAGCTGCGCAGGAAGGTTGGCGTGGCCAACAGCACCGTGCCGTGATGCGTCTTGACCAGCTTGCCGATCTGCTTCGCCTCCAGGGGGTTGAAGTGGTAGACGCCCTTGACATCGATGGTCATCACGGTCCACAACGTCACAGTGTAGCCGAACGAGTGGAAAAACGGCAGAATCCCGACCAGCACATCGTCCGGCGTGAGTTTGACGACGTGTTGAATCGCCTCCACATTTGAGGCGATGTTGGCCTCCGTGAGCATCACGCCTTTGGGCGTCCCCGTAGAGCCGGACGTAAAAATGACGGTGGCCAGGTCGTCGCTTTGAACCTGCTGCAGTCGGAGCCAGCGCTCCAGCAATCCCGCCGGAACCGTGTAGGCTTTCAGCATGCCGCTGAGCTTGTCGCCCCACGTCGCCTTATTGCGGAAGTCCTCCAGATAGACCAACTCGGCATCCAGTTCAAGCTTCATCCGTTCCATGAAGGCACGGCTGGTCAACACATGCCGGATGCCGGCCTGCGAGATACACTCATTGATCACGGTGGCGGGAACGCTGTAGTTCAGATTCACCGGCACGCGCCGATCCAGCACGAGCGCCATATTGGCCAACACGCCACCGGCCGACGGAGGCAACAGCAGGCCGACGAACCGCTCATCCTCGGTCAAGCAGTGACGCAACAGAAGGCGGCGCAAGATCAGCGAACGCATCAACAACATGCCGCCCGACATCTCGATGCCGGTCGAGTCTGCGACTTTTGCTCTGCGTTTTCGCCGCTTGCACGTCTGGATGAACGACTGAGCTAGTCCCATTATTGCGTGCCGCTCGCTGTTTTCACTGTGGCCAACTGCAGACAAACCGTCATCGCCTGTAACTAGAAGATACTTTCTCCGAGTTCCTCCAGGTAGACCCGGAGCAGGGGATGTCGGACGGAAAATAAGAAATCCATCTTGCCTCGGCCCAACAACTGCGAGTACAGTTTTCCCTCCAGAAGCAGCATAGTCGGTCAACCAGCGGAGCAGCGCACATGGGTCGGCTACAGAGTTTCCTGTTCGGGTTGATCCTCGGCGGAGCGACCATGTTCGGGGCGTTGCAGTATCACGTGGTCCGGGCGGAGGACGGCTTGCACTTCATCCCCAAGGTCGCGCCGGGGCTTCAGGACGTGTACGTCGACATCCGATATTTCGGCGTCGAGGATTGGGACCGGCACCGAAGCCTGGCCATGTCACTGCTGCACGCAAACAAGAGCGATCTCCTGAAAGACAGCGCGACCGGCTATCTCCGCGACTCCCTCGACAACGTGCTAAAGGCTTTTCGCGGCTCCCCGTAAAGTCCGCAGCCATCCTGGGCGGAAGGCATTTCCGTCCCACGGGTCGAAATCCCTAAGGTGCTCACTCCCCCGATATTCGCCATATCCTGCGTGTGACAGCCTCGGCTCAAGCAAGCCACTCGTGGAGTTCGATACACGAGAAGAGACGCCTTACAAATCGGGGAGGGGCTGCAATGGAACTTAATCGAAATCACTATTTGCTGATCGGGGTGCTGTCGCTGTTGGTGGGGCTGCAATTCCGAGCCGTGGACACGTTCGTGCTCAATGAGAGCAGCACGCAATTCTTGGCCAAGCAAAACGCACGTTCGGAGCCCGCGAACATTTGGTCGCTCCCCATTTCCTTAGCGGCCCAGGGACCTGTTGCCCTCCAGCGCAAGAAGATCAAACCCCCGCGTTGGCTATCGTGGACTTTGATGACCGCCGGCGTCGTCCTGGTTCTACACAGCCTCGCCATGAAGAAACCGGGCGGGTAGCCCCTGGCCTGGAACGGTTCCAGGCCGCGGGGCCATCCGGCGGACACCCCAGGATCGACTAATTCAAATGCACCACTAAGGAACTATCGTCCTGCGGGTGGTGGCGATGCGTCCGCGAACGCACCGGCGCGCGTGAGCCTGACCAGTCATGGCCAGGACCATCCGCTGCCCGACACCCGATCGGGCCGGTTGAAAAACTGCCGCCCAGACGTTCTTGCCCTAGCCTCCTTGTCTCCCACGACAACACGGCTATAATCACTTCGCAAGCTCGTGCTTAAAGTTCGCTAACGCGGTTGTCGATGATAGGGGCTTCAGGCAGAGTCAAGGTTTTTCAAGAAAATCTGGCCTGCCTGTTGACAACGAAACGAAGTACCGCTAAAGTCTCCGTTTCACCGAGGGAAGAACACTCAGTAACGCTCGATGCTCAGAAAACGAGTTCCCAGTTGTTCGTGTGACGCTGGAGGAATTTGATTTCTGCCTATCAGGCAGTTCGGCCGATGACGGCCGATAATGATCTTTGACAATTTGGTTGTAGCGGTAGATGGCATCTTTAACGATGTACCTGACCTTGAGGCAACTGCCTTGACGGTCCGGCGCATCTTGTAAACGTTCTTAAAGCGTCGGCCGCAGATATCTGAGAGCTTTGGATATTTGTGGTCAAGCTACTAAGGGCGCATGGGGGATGTCTCGGCATTAGAAGGCGATGAAGGGCGTGGAAGTCTGCGAAAAGCCCGGGGAAGTTGACAAACGAACGTTGATCCCGGGATTCCCGAATTGACTCGCACTGAATCCATAGGTGCG
This sequence comes from Planctomycetota bacterium, assembly GCA_026692885.1. Next base: position 18,569 of record JAPLNJ010001152.1, read on the forward strand.
TTGTAGCAAACCCGGTGAACTGAAACATCTCATTAACCGGAGGAGCAGAAAGAAAACTCGATTCCCCGAGTAGCGGCGAGCGAAACGGGAATAGCCCAAACCGCTGGGGTTTTCCCCGGCGGGGTTGTAGGGCCTTCCACATGGGAGTTACAAAGTAGCCCGTTAGCAGAACAGCTTGGAAAGGCTGACCACAGAAGGTGACAGTCCTGTAAGCGAAAACGGAGCTACCTCCCGGAGGGTACCTGAGTAGGTCGGGCCACGTGAAATCCCGACTGAATCAACGGGGACCATCCCGTAAGGCTAAATACTCTCTAATGACCGATAGTAAACTAAGTAGGGCGACTGAAAGATGAGAAGAACCCCTGTTAGGGGAGGAATGTGAACCTGAAACCATGCGCCTACAAGCGGTCGGAGGGCTATGGCAAGCTTGCTTGCAATGCCTGACGGCGTGCCTTTTGCATAATGATCCGGCGAGTTACCGTCGTTGGCTCGGTTAAGGCCTTCAGGGCCGGAGCCATAGGGAAACCGAGTCTGAATAGGGCGATTTGTCAGCGGTGGTAGACGCGAAACTGCGTGATCTACCCATGGGCAGGGTGAAGCGTGGGTTATACTACGTGGAGGCCCGAACTCACTTGGGTTGAAAACCGAGGGGATGACCTGTGGGGAGGAGTGAAAGTCTAATCAAACGCAGAGATAGCTCGTTCTCTCCGAAATAGCTTTAGGGCTAGTCTTGAGCCACTACGTTCCGGGGGTAGAGATACTGAATTGGACGAAGGCTTTTCCCAAAGTACTTCACCGAACCAAACTCCGAATACCGGAACGACTATCTCGGGAATCAGTCCGCGGGGGATAAGCTCCGCGGTCAAGAGGGAAACAACCCAGATCATCGGCTAAGGTCCCTAAGTCATGCTCAGTCAAAAAGGAAGTTAGGGTGCTGAGACAGCCAGGATGTTGGCTTAGAAGCAGCCACCATTTAAAAAGTGCGTAACAGCTTACTGGTCGAGCATCCTTGCGCCGATAATGATCGGGAGTAAGCATGACACCGAAGCCGTGGGTTGAAGGGATCCTCGGATCACTTCAGCGGTAGGAGAGCGCTGTACGTCAGATACGAGTCGTACCGTAAGGAGCGATGTTGGGGCGTACAGGTGATTATGCCGGAATGAGTAACGATAAAGCAGGTGAGAATCCTGCTCGCCGAAAGCCTAAGGGTTCCTGGGGAAGGTAACTCCGCCCAGGGTTAGCCGGTACCTTAGTCGAGGCCGAAAGGCGTAGACGATGGAGAACGGGTTAATATTCCCGTGCCGCATGTGTGGAGCTATGGAGGGACGGCGTCCAGATGGCGATCAGACGGATAGAAATGTCTGTAGGGTAGGTCGAGATGGCGGGAGAGGCAAATCCGCCCGCGGAATTCAAGACCTAAACTCGACTGGCTTGTCCAGGAAGTCGTCGGTAGGACGTCCAAGAAAATCTTCTATGCTTTGAAGCACAGCGACCGTACTAAAACTGACACAGGTAGGCGAGACGAGTAGTCTAAGGCGCTCGGGAGAACGGTGGTTAAGGAACTCTGCAAAATGGCCCCGTAAGTTCGCGATAAGGGGCGCCTCCGAGGGTGCAAGCTCTTGGGGGCCACAGAAAATCGGCATCAGCGACTGTTTATCAAAAACACAGGTCTCTGCCAACTCGTAAGAGGATGTATAGAGACTGACGCCTGCCCGGTGTTGGTAGGTTAAGGAAGTCGGTTAGCGCAAGCGAAGCTGGCGACCGAAGCCCCAATAAACGGCGGCCGTAACTATGACGGTCCTAAGGTAGCGAAGTTCCTTGTCGGGTAAGTTCCGACCTGCATGAATGGCGTAACGACTGGTGCACTGTCTCAACCACCGACCCGGTGAAATTGTAGTCGTGGTGAAGATGCCACGTACCCGCGGTTAGACGGAAAGACCCCATGAACCTTTACTGTAGGCTGATATTGGGCTGAGGTATGTCTTGTGTAGGATAGGTGGGAGGCTGTGAAGCGGGAGCGCCAGCTCTCGTGGAGCCAACGTTGAAATACCACCCTGGAGATGCTTTAGTTCTAACCCTGATTCCGTGAATCCGGACAGGGGACAGTGTCAGTTGGGCAGTTTGACTGGGGCGGTCTCCTCCAAAAGAGTAACGGAGGAGTACAAAGGTGCACTCAGCTTGGTTGGCAATCAAGCGAAGAGCGTAAAGGTAGAAGTGCGCTTAACTGCGAGACCCATCAGTCGAGCAGATACGAAAGTAGGTCTTAGTGATCCTGTGGTTCCGAATGGAAGGGCCATAGCTCATCAGATAAAAGGTACTCTGGGGATAACAGGCTTATCGCATCCGAGCGTCCACAGCGGCGATGCGGTTTGGCACCTCGATGTCGGCTCATCACATCCTGGGGGTGAAGAAGCTCCCAAGGGTTTGGCTGTTCGCCAATGAAAGTGGTACGTGAGCTGGGTTCAGACCGTCGTGAGACAGGTCGGTCCCTATCTGCCGTGGGCGCACGAAACTTGAGGGGGTTCAACTTTAGTACGAGAGGATTTAGTTGGACGTAGCTCTGGTGTACCAGTTGTCGCGCTAGCGGCATGGCTGGATAGCTAACTACGGAACGGATAAACGCTGAAAGCATCTAAGCGTGAAGCTTGCCCCAAGATTAGGTTTCGTAAGTGCTATCGCACGAAAGTCCCCTGGAAGACGACCAGGTTGATAGGCCAGATGTGTAAGCACCGTAAGGTGTTGAGCTAACTGGTACTAATGGACGAAAGCTTGACCACTTATATTCAGGGCTCTCTGTGAAGATGTTCGCTGGCGACATGAGTTGCCAGGGAACTGCGCCGACGAGTTGTTTAAGAACGCGAAGTCATCACTGCTACAACCATTTGGCGCGTTCGGTTTTATCGCCGAACGCGTCCTTTCCCGGTGACCATATCGGAAAGGCCACACCTGTTCCCATCCCGAACACAGTAGTTAAGCTTTCCGAGCCGATGATAGTGCCAAAAGCGTGAAAGTAGGTATCGCCGGGATTTTTAACAGCTCTCGCATTTCGGTGCGAGAGCTTTTTTTGTCTGCCTGCGGCAACGGTCAGGGACCTATCTCGGAAGTTTTCGATCGGCGTGCACCTGCTGGCGCGAGTTTTCGGCCAGCTGCAGGCAGGATTTCTCGGATTCTTCGAGGATCCACTGCTCCACGAAAGCGGCAATTTTTCACGTGGCGATCTGTCGCGGAGTTCAGCGACGCAGTTGCGTAAACTCCAGCGTGTCCGCTTGGCGAAGCCTGAGATTGGTGACTTCGCCGGCATTCACCAGGACCCAGACCTGAAACTCCTGGTCTTGGCGTAAAATCTGTTGATTGACCGATCCGTAATCGATCCAGTTGGGATAGTGGATTTCGACCGAACGTAACTCCAAACGCGATTTCTTCAGCGAGCGGTAGAAGCGGCCGTTACTCAAGCTATGCAGGAGGCTGATCGCGTGCCGACAGGTAAGCGGCTTGACCACTTTCACGGTCCAAAGCAACGCTTCCTCGTCCAGTTTTTTCGTCCTACCGAACGTCGCCTGGCTGACCTCAAAGTAGCCGGTTAACGCCAAATCAGCAAAATTGGTCGACACGCCAGTGAGCGGCTCGGGCAACTTTGTTTTCGTTTCCGCCGATGGATCCTCAGGCGACGCCCCCAGTGCCGTTGCAGCGAGCGCCGCTCCCACCCAGACGATCCAGTGTTGATTGTTCTTCATCTGCGGAGTCTCCCCAAACATGGTGCTGACGATTCGCGTCCCTGGACTTTTATGTAGCTTATCATGTCGGTTCCGTTTCGCCAAACTCTACGGGGTTATCGGTGATCGAGGAACAAAGAACAACGTCCCCATGAAAATGGTGCCTTACGTAGCGTCCAAACACGCTCCCCACCCGGCCGTGAACCTGCCTGGTGACAAACGCATCGTTTACCGTTAGAATGTCACGCGTAGATTGTACCTTTGAGCATTTGTAAGGAAGGAGCTCGTGGTTCGTACCCCTCCCCAAAAACCGGTAGCGACAAAAAACAGTGCAGCGGACAGCCTTTCGTTGGCGTTGGCTGCAGCACACACAGCGGCGGAAAACCGCGGCCAAAACATCGCGGTCCTGGATACGCGCGCCGTGACGTCCGAGTTCGACTATTTCGTGATCGCCACAGGCACTAGTCGCCGGCAGTTGCGGGCCATGAGCGAGGAGATCGACCACACGCTGGAAGACGACCTGGGCGATCAGCGGCTGCGCATTGAGGGCTATCAGGAAAGCCGCTGGATCGTGCTGGATTACGGTTCGGTCCTGATTCAGTTGTTTGATGACGAGGCCCGCCAGTACTACGATCTGGAGAACCTCTGGGCTGAAGCGAAACGGGTCGACCTGACGGCCCTGCTACAGAGCATCAAGTAGCGTCTGATCCTCCCGTTTACCTGGCGATTCCTGCCCGTTATCTTCTCCCCCTATGAACATCCTCTCGGAACTCAAACAACGATTTCGGCCCGCCTTGGCAGGTTTGGTCGAGGATCCGGCTGACCTGCTGGAAATGATTCGGCCCTCGCAGGACCCGCGGTTTGGCGATTACCAGGCGAATTGTGCGATGCCGTTGGGTAAGCGTCTGGGTGTCTCACCTCGCGACATCGCCGCCCAGATCGTCACCCAACTGGTGGTGAACGACCTGTGCCACCCGCCGGAGATTGCGGGGCCGGGTTTTATCAATTTGCGGTTGAAAGACCCGTGGCTGTCCGAACAACTCTTGCAGACCTGTCGCGACAAACGGCTGGGCGTGCAGGCGGTGACGCAGCCCCGGACCTACGTCATTGACTACTCCTCGCCGAATGTGGCCAAACCCATGCACGTCGGCCACATCCGATCCACCGTGATCGGCGATGCCCTGGCGAGGACGTTTCGGTTCCTGGGACATCGGGTGATCACGGACAACCATCTGGGCGACTGGGGTACCCAGTTTGGCATGATTCTCTATGGCTACAAGCATTTCCGTGATGATGAGGCTTACGCGAGGCAGCCGGTAGCCGAACTGAGCCGGCTGTACAAGCTGGTGCATCAGTTGGTGGACTACACCACCAGCCAGAATGAATTGCCGGAACTGGAGCAACGCATCGCGGCGCGCGAAGCCGCCGTGGCTCAGTCCCTGGCGGAAGCGGCCAGTGGCGACAAAGCCGTCCAGAAGAAAGCCGCGAAAACGCTGGAAAAGTTGCAGAAGCAACTCGCGGAAACGCGGGAGGAGTGGGAGTCGACGCGGAACAAGATTCGGCGTGTGGACAGCAGTCCGCAACTGTGTCGCTTGGCCGTCGAGCACCCGCACATCGCGGATGCCGTGCTGCAGGAGACCGCTAAGCTGCACGCGGACGACCAGGAGAATCTGCGGTTATGGCGAGAATTCATGCCCCACTGCCGAGCCGAAATCCAGCGAATCTACGAGCGTCTGGATGTGCGATTCGACTGCGAACTCGGCGAGAGCTTCTACCACGACCGACTCGCGGAGATTGTGGCGGATCTGCAGCAGCGGGGCTTGGCCCAGGCGAGCGACGGCGCGATCTGCGTGTTCCTCGACGGCTTCGAGACGCCGATGATCATCCGCAAGAAGGACGGCGCGTTTCTGTACGCGACGACCGATCTGGCGACGATTCAGTATCGGTTGCGGACGTGGCAGCCGGACGTGATTCTGTACGTGGTTGATTTTCGGCAGAGCGAGCATTTCGAGAAACTGTTTGCGGCCGTGCTGCGCTGGGGTTGCGAGCGAGTCGAATTGCGCCACGTCAGTTTTGGGACGGTGTTGGGGGAGGACGGCAAGCCGTACAAGACCCGCTCGGGCGACACAGTGGGCTTGGAAAGCCTGCTGGACGAGGCGGTCAGCAAAGCCTTCGCGGTGGTTTCCACCAACGATGACGGCAAGCCTGCGGGACCGGAGTTGAGCGACGCCGAACGCAGACGGATCGCCGACGTGGTCGGCCACGCGGCCATCAAGTATGCCGACCTGTCTCAGAATCGGACCAGCGATTATGTGTTTAGCTACGACAAGATGCTGGCCCTGGAAGGCAACACCGCCACCTATATGCAGTACTCGTACGCTCGGACCCAAAGTATTTTCGCCAAGGGCGACGTTTCCGCCGTCGACCTGCAGGTCGCACCGGGGACCATCTCGCTCGAACACCCGACTGAACGGGCGCTGGGGCTGGAGTTGCTGCGATTCGAAGAAGCTCTGCTGGAGACGGTCGCCGACTACCGCCCGAACCAATTGACGGTCTACCTGTTCGAATTAGCCAAATGCTTCTCCGACTTCTACCAACAGTGCTCTGTGCTGAAGGCACAGACCTCGGCCCTGCGTCACAGTCGACTGCTGTTGTGCGATCTTGCGGGCCGTACGATACGGCAGGGCTTGCAACTGCTCGGCATCCACGTGGTGGACAAGATGTAGACAGCTGCTGCCCGCAGGGACGGGCCGCTCCCGTCACTTAGCCGCGCCCCTCGAAGACGTGGAACTGGGTTCGGCAAGGCCCACACCACGTGGGGCGGGTAGATTTTCTACGGTGGCCGGCTCTACAGCTTCGGGATCGGATTTCCGTCTTCCCGATTTCCCAGGTTGTTGAAGACCGTCGGATCGATGGTGTACGAGAGCATTTTGACGGAGCCGTCGCCGAACACGAAGGCTGCGCCAGCCGCATGCGCAGAACCGAAGTGATACCCTACATCGAAGTTGTCGGGCGCATTTGCGCCTTGCGTGGCGGCCGCGGAGATAGGTTGGTCGGGAAACGGAACCCAGCCGGTACTGCGCATGATGTCGGGGTCCCAGCCATCGCTCCAACCACTATCGTCGTGCCAATCGCCGGCGTTGTAATTGATGACCCGCAACATCTTCTCGCCGATGGCGGTCGTGTTCGACGTGCCGTCCGTCACGCTGGCGTACGTCGACCGACGGTCGTAACCCGACCGCGTGATCAGCCCTTTGTACGGCCCCTGGCTTGCATCCGGAACGCTCCAGTTCTGCCCATACCAGAACTGGTCCCACGAGCCGGGGCTGCTTGCGGGTGTCGACCCGGCAGAGTCGGTCAAAAAATTCTGAGCGTTGGACATAGTACCGGCGCGGCGCGAAGGGCAGAAGTAAGCCGGGACTCCATGAACGGCAGGATTTGGTAGAGCCAACCTGGACCGACGCCGCCCGCTTGCTGTTCCGAGTTGTTCCCGGCAGATGGAACGGGCTGAATGTCGCCGAATTGATTGTAGACGCTCCAAGGAACCGTTCCGCCCGTTGGGAAGGACTTCCGCGTGTCGTGGTGGTTCTGTAACGCTACGCCCATCTGCTTCAGCTGGTTGGCGCACTGGGTGCGGCGAGACGCTTCACGAGCCGCCTGAATTGCGGGCAAGAGCAGCGCAACGAGAATCCCGATGATGGCAATGACCACCAATAACTCCACCAGGGTGAAGGCCGGCGGTCTGCGGCAGGATCGAATGTTCATGAGAGCCAGACTCCGTAAGGGAACAGGGGGAAAAGAAACAGGATGATTTCATTTCCCAGTCCAGAGTTTCCACTTCGGCCAAGGACTTAGGGCTGGGGGACCAGTTGGCGAAAGGTAGCCTCGTCAATCTCCGCCGTTCCGGCCGTGGCGTATGCCACGTACCGGCGGCCGCTGACTCCTGTCTGCTCGTAGGCCACAATCGAGGCGCCTTGGGGACCGGGAGGCGGTAACTTAATTCCGTAACGAACGACGTAAGGCTGCCCGTCCCGCGGCGAGACAAACGTCTTCTCCACATCGCTGACCTTCAGCGTCTGCAATTCTTCCGGGCGCAACTCGCTGACAAATCTCTTGAACGCCACGGCATCGGGAGGCGTCCGGCCCTGATGCTGCGAGAGGTAGCGGCCGAAGATCACGGCCAAGATCTTCAAGTTCGACTCGACCGGAGCGGCCGGTTGATTGGCGTTACGGCAGCCAAGTCCTAAACAACTGACCGACATGAGGATGGCGAAGCACACCCGGATCATCTGCGAAGAAAGTACGGTCACGTCGTCTTCTTTCTCGAAAGTGGCATGTGAATTGGGCGTCCTGGCGCCAAGGGACGAAAACCGTCCGCTGCCCAGCCCCCAAGGTTTCATTCAGATGCGTCACGCAGCCTCAGCGAAACCGAGGAACTTCCGTCGTTATACCGCTCGCGGACAAAAGTCGCACATCTGGCGTTGTTGTCTAGCAACAAACCAGATGCATGCGAGCTTTGGCGGCGCGCACCCTGCTTGCTGCTAAACTGGTCAATGTCAACCGCGAGCGGAATAGGTGGTGATTCTAACGCAGTTCTGAGTCGAATCCAAGGGAAATTCCGCTGCCCATGTCGCTGTGCTTGACGTGAATCTAGCCGTAGTTATCCGGCACCGGCACGGCCAGCGGCCAGGTTCACCAACACGGCCGACGCCTGGGCCAGGAAGTCCTGGTTGACGAAATCACCATCGGTGGCGGCCTGAGTATCTTTCTTTACCTGTGCCGCGACCGCCCGCGCCGGGCTTCTCCTCGGCTTTCCGTCCGAACGCTTCACCGCCTGCGTCCACTTGTCTCGCCAGTCCCTGTAGCGTGTGACCGACGCGAGCAAGCAAGGTGCGATTATCCCCATCGGTGGGAGCGACCGACTCGCCTTGGAACAAGGCGAGTGTCACCTGAAGCTAGGTACGCTTCACGTATCACCGGATCGCTTAGCGCGCTCGCTACACCGTTCAACTACCCATCTACGGGGAGCAGTAGTATTTATCGAACGATCCTCTAAAGAACGGCAAGCCGCATGGCGAGCACATCTACACTCCGCACTCGCTCAGAGCAGCCGCGGCTACCAAGCTCCGGCCGGAATTCCGGCGTGGTCTGAATCTTCGCACTGCCCACGACGATCATGCTGACGAGCCCACCCATGTCAGTCAAGACACCCCGCCCTAAGGCTTCATCCGGCGGCCCCTTCCTTTTTGGGTGGCTCCTATTTAATCAAACGGGCTTCTACGGTTGCGATCTCGCGGTTGACGAACTCGTCTGTCAAGAACCACTCTTGATAGAGCTCTTCGACCTGTCTCAAATACCCGTCGACCGATGACCTGGTCAACGTGGGCTTCACATCCTTCGGTCGAGCCTCGTCACGGATCGGCGGGCGGATGCGCTCGGCGGGTGGTTGGTAGGAGGAATCGAAGACCAGGGCCGACAGGGTTTCCGCGGGCAGCAGATGTCGCCAGAGGAAAGCCTGCATTCTGTCTTCGGCCGGAACGGCCTCATGGACGACTTCCCGGTCCCCCATGGTAGCACTGCCCACGACGGTCAGATTGACCGGCTTTTCCATGTCCGTAAGGCTGGTCTTTACCGATATCGCTACGGCCTCTTGTTTGGCCGCCAGCGTGGCACCAGGCGATTCGAGGCCCGCCGGCAAGTCTTTGAAGCTCAGCTTGATCGGCCCGTCGAATCCGTCCTTGCGGATGACGAAAACGGTCACAGCGGCGGATCCCTTGCTGGGCATAACGATCCTGGAAGGGATGAGACGCAACGCGAAATCGGGCTGCGGCTGGCTGATCCGGAGCCGATAGGCATACTCCTTTCCTGCGTGTCGTCGCGTGTCGCCAAGGTGAATGAAGTATTTTCCGTCGGCGGGCAGCTTCACCATGAGGTAGGAATCGGCGTGGTCGGTATTCAACCCCGATCCGGCGTCGTAATGATCGTCGTTCAATGCGATGATCTTGCCATCTGGGCCGGTGACTTTGATGAAGGAATCGAACGGGGAGCCGAGGCGGCGCGCGACCACTTCGGCGACGATTGTTTCGCCGGCCTTTCCTTCCACCTCGAAGACATCCCAGTCACCCGGGCGATCCGCTCGCCCGTTGACGATGATGGGAAGATTCACTTTCTGCGCCTTGGACGGCTCGTCGTTGGGTTCCTGTTCCAGGCACTCGGGCAGCGTATCCAGGGCAAACGGCACGTAGTTGGAAACGAACTTCCCGTTGGTGGCGGCAAGCAGATGGATTCCTGGCTTGGCGTCTTGGGGGGCAGGCGACAGCGTGGCCTTTTCCAGGTTCCATCCGTCCATCTCGATCTTAACGGGCGTGCCCACGCGGCCTCCCAACGGGAAGATGCTGGTCACGAAGGGCAGCTCATCGACGGTAATGCGATACACAAAGCTCTCGCGGCCGCGAAAAAGGGCCTCGTGGATGGTCAACACATACTCGCCGTCCTGGGGGACTTCATAATAGATTACCGGGTCGGGGTTGAAACGGAAATCGTCGTCGTAGGCCACTTCCTTGCCGGTAGCATCGCGGAGCAGAAGCACTGCTTGGAACCAGCCGGGAACGCCATCGGCGACGTAGGGCACCAGTTCCCGTGCCTTGGCGGAGACGACCAGACGCTGGCCCTTGCTCGCCTGAAAACGATACCGGTTCATTTCACCCGCGGCGATCTGGCCGTTCATCGTGCACGGCACGGTGATACGATACTCCTCTTCTTCCGGCGGCCTTTTGCGCTGGGCCAGATACTCTTTGCCGAGCACCGGGAGCTGACAGGTCTTCATCGGTTTGCGGGCGACTTCGGGCACTTGGCCCACGTAGAAGGGCAGCGGGTTGGAGACGCCCCGTTTGGTGATCGCCCTGATTTCTCGCCGGCCCGGTTTTGCGCCAGGCGCCACCGTGACTTCGGCAAAGATGAGTTCGGTCTGGGAGCGAACGGCCGGGTTGC
>JAPLNJ010001153.1 GCA_026692885.1 Planctomycetota bacterium
CATGTCTGGTCCCCATCCGGGCTTGCCCCGGTGGAATTGGGTTTCCTACACTACGCAGGCAGACGCCAGCCGTGCTGTCTTCCGCCGCCTCCCGCCCGCCGCCTCCGGCGGCGGGCGGGAGGCGGCGGAAGAAGTGAGGCGATCGCGGACCCGTGGAGTAGTCCAGAAACCTCGCTCCACCGGGGCAAGCCCGGATGGGGGCGGAACGAAAACAGGACCATCCGTTTGACGCCCGACTCCCCAATTTTGCGCCCCTCACCCCCGGCCCCTCTTTCCGAAGTACCGGGGCGAGGGGAAAAATGAGCACACACGTCTGCGTCCCCGTCATTCCTTGCCCGACTTTGCCGCGGCCGCGAGGCCGCGTTAGGAGTGAACCGAACCCATGAGCCACGCCACAGTCTTGACCACCCGCCAACTGCCCCGTAACGCGAACTCGGGCGGTTTGCTCGACAGTTTCCTGCCTGTCGCAGCAGCCCCGGCGGCGACAACCGCGAACACCCCCAGCTCCGACATGCTGCTGGGTGCCAGGAAACTGTTCAAGAGCTATCGCAAAGGCAAACATATCATTCCCGTGCTGCGGGGCGTGGATTTTTCGGTCCGGGTCGGCGAATTCGTGGCCGTGGTCGGGCAGAGCGGATCGGGCAAAAGCACCCTCTTGCACTTGCTCGGCACCTTGGATCAGCCGGACGCGGGGGAGATCCATTTCGAAGGCAACCGCATCGACGACCTGCCAGCGGTGGCGCGCGATGTGCTGCGCAACAAGTACTTCGGGATGATCTTCCAGTTCTACCACCTGCTGCCCGAGTTGACCGCCCTGGAAAATGTGCTGCTGCCGCGGATGATCGCCGACGGAGTCTTGCGCTATTGGCTCAAGAAACGGCAGCAAATCGAGCGGGCCGAGCGTCTGTTGAACCTGGTCGGCCTCTCCCATCGCCTCACGCACCGACCCAAGGAACTGTCCGGCGGCGAGATGCAGCGGGCCGCCATCGCTCGAGCGCTGATCGCCGAACCCCGGCTACTCTTCGCCGATGAACCCACCGGCAACCTGGACCAACAGACCGGGATGGAAATCATGAAATTGCTGCGAACCTTGAACGCCGAACAAAACCTCACTATAGTCATGGTGACTCACGACCAGGCCATTGCGGCACAAGCCGATCGGACCGTGCGGTTGGTCGAGGGTTTGGTGGAACGGGTGAGTTGACGGTTCGCAGATCAGGGTCACCGATTACAGGGTGCAGAATTCGCCAGAATTCGGGAGTTCCTGGGCATTTCCGAACCCTTGCCGAATTCGCTTACCGGAGGCAAACATGGGCTTGAAAGTCTACATCAGCGGCACGCTGTACGACAAAGCAGATGCCAAGATCAGCGTTTACGATCACGGACTATTGTATGGCGACGGCGTGTTCGAAGGCCTGCGAGTTTACGGCGGCCGCGTCTTCCGCCTGGACGAGCATCTGGAACGCCTCTGGAACTCGGCCAAAGCCATCTGGCTGCAGATCCCCATCTCGCGCGACGAGCTGGCCCAGGCCGTGCGAGACACCGTCCAGGTGAACCAGCTCGACGACGGCTACGTGCGTCTGGTCGTGACCCGCGGCGCCGGCAGCCTGGGGCTGGACCCTAACAAGACCAGCCACCCGCAGGTGATCGTCATTGCCGATACTATCACGCTGTATCCGGCCGAGTACTACGAGAACGGCCTGCAGATCGTCACGGTCAGCACCGTGCGCAACCATCCGGCGGCGCTCAGCCCGCGGATCAAGTCGCTGAACTACCTGAACAACATCCTGGCCAAGATCGAAGGCCTGCAGGCCGGGTGCGTGGAAGCCTTGATGCTGAACCACAAAGGCGAGGTGTCGGAGTGCACGGGTGACAACATCTTCCTGGTGTCCAAGGGCACGCTGCTCACACCCTCGATCGACTCCGGGATTCTCGAAGGCATCACGCGGGCCGTGGTCATCGAGTTGGCTGTTAAAGTCGGGATCCCGGTGCGCGAGATCCCGCTGACCAAGCACGATGTGTATATCGCGGACGAGGTTTTCCTGACCGGCAGCGCCGCCGAGATCGTGCCCGTGGTCAAAGTCGACAGCCGCCCCATCGGCGACGGCAAACCCGGCCCCATCACCCGCCAGTTGCTGAAACTGTTCCACGAGGTCACGCGGAGTTAGCAACGGGCGTTGGAACACACCGAGCATGACACGCCGCTTTGTGATTCTTACCGAAGGCCACAGTAACCCCATCACGGCCAAGACGGCGGCTTGCGTCATCCGCTATCGCCCGGCAGAAGTGGTGGCCTTGTTGGACAGTACCCAACGCGGCCAGACCAGCCGCGAACTGCTGGGCGTCGGCCAGGTGCCTGTGATCAGTAGCCTGGAGGAAGTGCCGGACGCGAATCACCTGCTGATCGGCATCGCCGCTCCTGGCGGCAGGATTCCACCCGCTTGGCGCAGCATCATTCTTTCGGCGATCCAACGCGGCATACACGTCGTGTCCGGGATGCACGAGTTCCTGGCCGACGATCCTGAGTTCTCGCGAGCGGCTCAGCAGCAGAACGTCAAGCTGTGGGACGTCCGCAACAATCGCCAGCAGCATATCGCTCGCGGCCTGGGGCTTCGCGAAGCCTGCCTGCGGATTCTCACCGTGGGCCATGATTGCAGTTGCGGCAAAATGGTCACGGCCGTCGAGGTGTCCGGCGCCCTGAAGCGACGCGGCGTGGACGCCAAGTTCGGAGCCACCGGCCAGACCGGCATCATCGTCGAAGGCGACGGCTATCCGATCGATTGCATGGTGGCCGATTTCGTCAGCGGCGCGGCCGAGCAGTTGGTGCTGGACCACCAGCATCACGAAGTGCTGCTGATCGAGGGCCAGGGCAGCCTGGCGCATCCGTCGTTTTCCGGGGTGACGTTGAGTCTCTTGCACGGCAGCCAGCCGCACGCCTTGATCTTGTGTTATGAAGCGGGGCGGACGGCGATGCACAATCTCGAACACGTGCCCCTGCCCCCGTTGTCCAAGTTCAAGGAGTGGAACGAGGTCCTGGGCGGGATTGGGCGTCCGTGTCCGGTGATCGGCATCTCAATGAACAGCCGCCGCTTATCGTCCGAGGCGGCCGAGGACGAACGCCGTCGTGTGCGTGACGAATTCGGCCTGCCGGTCTGCGATGTTTTCCGCCATGGTCCGGACGAGTTGGCCGAGGCCGTGTTGCAGTTGTGGCAGGCGCGGTGTACCACGGGCTCCCTTCCCGAACGAGCTTGAAGTGGCACGCCTTGGTCGTAGGGCTGTCCTGCTGCGACATCCACTCGGCGAAGATCATGTTCCGCCAGAGCTGGTAGTACAGCCGTTTGCCGCTCTTGGCCTTCGCCACGTCGAGCGTAAGGCCGTGCTCCTTAGCCCAACCATCGACCGCCTGGGCCCCCGCCCGAATCATCCGCTGCGGATTAGCGAGGACGATGAGCTTCTCGCCCTTGAGGGGGTTCAGTTGGTCAATGCCGGTCCTGGTATTCATTTTACGCTGTCGCTTCTTCGGCTTGCCCTCTTCATCACTGCCACGACGGACACAGATATGCTACCGCTCTAGCGAGCCACACGCATCCAGGGTCGAAACGGATGCAGCAGGGCCGCACACTTGCCGGTGTTGTCCGGGCCGCTTGCATCTAGGGTGAACGACGTGCCGACGAGGACGTCAAGCCAGTGCCAAGCGGTGGGCGACCCGTCGAGTGCCCGCAAAGCATCTGAAAACCCGTCGAAGTCCGTGCTGGCGGCCAGGCGGGAGAGAATGCCGTCACGCCGTTCATACCGCTTCGGCCGCAAGTGGCGTGATTCCACGTCGAACAGCAACCACTCAAAGCGTGAGCCGCCCCCCAGAACTCCACAGTCCACATAGATCTGCATGTTGCTGCCGATTGCCTCACGGGCTTGCTCAATGGCCGTCACCAGCGGCGTATTGGCCAGTGTGACAAAGCGGTGCCAGAACCAACTCTTGTTCATGACCTCGTTGGCACGCCCGCCACCCGCCTGGAGCACACCCTTCTCGACGTTGAAACCGACAAAGACGTGACCGGGATCGACCCACTCTTCGCTCGTGGTGAACATCGCCTTACCATATCGAAACGCCGCCTTTTCCTGCGTCGGTGACAACCACCAGTGCGGCGAGTGTTCCACGTCGAAGCGGTTGTAGGGCAGGACATGGAAGCGGGGGAAGTAGGTCGTCCGCAGGCTCGCGATCGCGTCTTGGATCGTCTCGTGGGGTAGGTTTAACATCGTCAATCTCCTGGTTTCACATCTCCCGCTACGACGGATACGCGTCAGCTTCATGGATGTGCGGCTCAACAGTTGGGCAGGTACGCTCCCAGGTCCTTCAGCCGACGCTGCAATTCGGCGGCGGAAACAGCCCGTGTATCGCAGCCTTGCTGGGCACAAATCGCCGCGGCGACACCAATCGCCTGGCCGGTGATGAAACAGCCCGGCATGACGCGGATCGAACTCTGCATGTACCGATCCGTACTGACGCAGCGGCCGGCCACCAGCACGTTGGTCAGCTTCCGCGGCACCAGGCAGCGGTACGGGATGCCGTAGCTCTCGCCCTTGCCGTACCGGAGCTTCTTGAAGTCCTCGGCGTACCGCTCGTAGCTGGCCAGGTCGGGCTTCGCAGCGTGGATGTCCACCGGGTAGCTGTAACGGCCGATCTCGTCCGGGAAGACGGCCCGCGACTCGAAGTCTTTCAGATTCAGCACGTAGTCGCCCAGTACCCGCCGGCTTTCACGGGCACCGAGATGCGAGGCGGTCGCCACCAACTCCATCTGCTCGAAGCCCTTGAGGTACTTCTTGTAGTAGCGTTCGTATTCCAACAGCGACTTGCGGGCTCCGAGCAGGGCCTGGGTGATGGACCGCTCGTCCGTCGAGTCCAGGCCGAAGGTGTGCCCGATGTTGCCGCCGCCTGTGTGCTCGCCGACGCGGAACATGCCTGGCAGGTGCCGGTCCTCGTGCGTGAAGACCTTGTCGCGGAAGGCGTCTTCCAGGCGGCTCTCTCCGCTGCCCAGTCCGCCCTTGTTGACCGCCGGCCAGTCGATGTCGGCCCACAGGCTGCATAGAGTCCCGGCCATCATGTTGCCCTGTTCGTCGCCCTTCTCGAACGGGGCCCCGGCCCAAGCCGCCAGGTCGCCATCGCCGGTGCAGTCGAGGAATACCCGAGCCTTAACGGCGAACAGCCCGCTTTTGCCCGACAGGACGGCCACCGAGACCTTGCCGGCGTCGGACTCGACAGCGATGAGCTGGGCGTGGAACAGGAACTGGACTTTCGCCTCCACGAGCAGCTCGTCGTACACGCGTTTGAGCACTTCGGCCCGAATCGTCACGTCGCTGCCTGGCCCCGTGCCACCGTTTTCCTTGAGCCGCCGTTGGATGTCGTCCCCAATGCCACCGGCCAGCATGTGGACACCGTCGGTGAACTGCATGAACAGCGGCAACATGCCCGCGGTTCCCATGCCGCCCAGACAGGTATTGCGTTCCGCGAGGAACACGCGGGCTCCTTGCCGGGCCGCGGCTACGGCCGCCGCGACGCCCGCCGGCCCGCCGCCAGCCACGAACACGTCTACCTCGTGGCGGACCGTGATGCGTCGTTGGAAGACAAGTTCCTCGCCTGGCGACTCTGCCGTACGCCCGCGATCGGCAATGGAACTGAGCCCGCCTATGGCCGCCGCGGCGACCGATCCCCTCAGAAAATCCCTGCGATTCGACGACATGGTGTTTCTCCTGCGTGCCTACTTCATGCTCCGCCAATCCGGCAGGCCCTTCCACATACTCTTCGTCGCCGTGGTCGCATCAAACTCATCGGGGTCGAACCACCCCTCCGCCCATTCCAGCGTCCCCACGCGTTCCTTGTGGTCCCGGTCCTTGATCGTCTTCAGGAACTCCGCATAGCCCCACACGCCGCCCACATCCTCCGGTGGGCAGGCACGCTCGCCCTCCACGCACAGTGGGTACTTTTGACCTTTCGCCGGTTTGGGGCTCCCCTCGAACAAGATCTCGTGTTCCCACCTATCGCCGAAGTCGTATTTGTACAGGAACTGAAACCGTTCTTTGCCGTTGGGCACGATGTCGCTGAACAGAGTGATGGTGGAGTCCTTGCAGTTCATCTCCTCGAAGCTCTCCTCCATGAGCTGCGGATCGGCGTAAGGCTGACCGTTGATGTCGAAGCGGTGCAGGTGCGAGTTTGTCCAGCCCATCGCCGTCTGGATGTATTCGTGGAGCTTGTCGAGCGTGCAGTCCTTGACCTGAATCCGCCGCCAAATCAACGGCTTGACGCCAATCAGCGTGATTTTCAGCTGGTACAGCAGGCCGGTGGGCTTCTTCTTCCTGGCCTGGGCCCGCCATAGCGGCATCAGGACGTCGCGGTGGACGTCGTACAGCAGCTTTTTCGCGGCACCCAGCATCGCGGCTGGCGGCTCGGGCTTCGCTGCCAGTAACGACTCGGTTAGAGCGATGACCATGTTCAGGGCCTCGGCCACCGTGAACTTGCCAGACCTGCCGACTAGCTTCTTTCGCAGCTCGGGCGAAAGGGCCGTCAGACCGGCCACCGTGGCCCGTTCCGTCTTGTCCAGGGGAAACGGCACCAGAGGCTTGGTCTCGATCCCCGCTTGCTGGATGACCGCGAGTGCCTTGGCTACGTGGTCGGTGATGCCAGCTACCTCGCGGGCAAAGATCTGGGCTAGGATGTCATCGTTGGATTGTTTCTTTCGGGTCATTGGCCGTTGTCCTGTCCTGCGATCGCACGGCTACCGATGTCTGGTGTTCTTGACGCCCACCAGCAATGCGAGCCGCTTCAATCGCCTGTTAGTTGCCTTTCGGACAGCCGGAAAGCCCAGATGCCTTCGGCCCCATCTTCGTGGCGATACCATGTTCCGAAAAGCAGAATCTCACCTTCAGCCCTGTATAAGGTCAGCTGCAACGAATCGTCCGGGTCCGGTCTTGGGTAGCCAAAGACTCCCTTGTAGTGGACACCATCACGCGAAGTGGCCTTCAGGTGGCCCTTAATGCCCTCTTCTGACCAATCGAGCGAGAGGCTGCTTTTCGTCACTACCGCATCGACGACGTTGCCGTACGGCGTGGTGCCGGGCCAGTCGAATACGTGTCCCGTGTACTTCATGGTGGCGTTATCCCTCCGGTTCCCTTGCCAAATCTGCCCGGCCCATCGCTTGGGCGATGCTTCGTAGGTGTTGACGGACCGCCTGCGGGTCGTCCAGGTCGCGGGATTGTACCACGATCACGGTGTAGCCGTCGAATTCTACGGCTTGGCGGATGAGTTGGTCCCGCTGGGCGGTCTTCGGGTCGCCGTGTAAAGCTCGGCTCATGCCGTCGAGGTAGACGGCGACCTTCGTTGGCTCGTGGAGCCAGTCGGGTTCGGTGGCGATGCCCAGCGTCGTCGTGATCCGTTTCCGGCAGTCACCGGCCGGGAAATGGTGATCCCGGAGCAATCGCAGAAGCTGGGCCTCTGGATTGTTCGAGGGCGTTCCTCCCTCGGACCGCTCTTCCTCGAAGACCGGCACGATGTCCCGGTAGCCCTGCGGCAAGTGGTCCAGTTTCACGACCAATTCCAGAGCCTTGTGCCTGTTCAGCAGCTCGTGGTGGAACTGGTTGCGGAACGTCTTGAGGCAGGCGTAACATGCTGTTTCGCAAGCCTGGGTGCAGCCCGCCAGCAGTTGCTTCGCCGTGGCAATCAGCTCCTGCCACCGAGCAAGCATCTGCTCCAGCAACCCCGAACCGCCCGGCATGGGGTCATAGATCAACAGGTCAATCTTGTCGTCGGGCTTCTGAACGATCAGCAGTTGCAGGTCTTCCGGCCCCATGTCGAGCAATCGCGTGGCGGCGGTGCGGAGGGCTTCGCCGATGTTGACACCGTCGGCCTCGCCGGCGATGGCATGGAATTGGAGCAGGTCCACCTCGGCCTGAACCGCGAGAGCGAGTCGGCCCACGTCCTTGCCGCACCGTTCCCTGTGGATCTTGGAGAACTGCCTGAGTTCGTCGGGCACCGCATACGGGGTCTTGGCGGCACCACAGACAGAACAGATCCAATGGCCGAGTTCGCCCTGCTTCACCCGGTTCGCCTCACCGAGGTTGATCAGTTCGATGCCCTGGCCGCGAACGTAGCTGACCTCGTGATCGCCGATCTTGAATGCCCTGCCGCCGCGGTTGCGTTTGCGGAGCCGGCCGAGCACCGACACGGGCATCGAGAACCGCAGGATTTCGTCTTCCGTGATCCGGCTTTCGTGGGCCAAGTCTAGGTCCGTGAGCGGCACGGCGTCAATCGGGACGCCGCCCGACTGCCCATACGCAGCATCCCCGGCCTGATCCGTGATGGTGCGTTTTTCGACGTTGACATGGAGCGTGCGAATCCGAGCCGTTTCATCGGCCCCCAGATGATACCGGCTGACGTAGAACGTGCCCCGGTTGGCGTACAGGCGATTACCGGGCACAAACTCCCGCAGTCCAATCACGTTGCTGCGGGACAGATCGAAGGTTCGCGGCCCGGACTGGCGA
Organism: Planctomycetota bacterium; assembly: GCA_026692885.1. Next base: position 8,533 of record JAPLNJ010001153.1, read on the forward strand.
CCAAAGCCACGTCGGGCGGAGGCCGTGATGCCGCCTTCGTAGACGCCGTAGCCGGGCAGGAATCCCTCGACGCCCAGCACGGTCAGCGTGTACGTCGAACGGTCGCAGGTCACGATCGAGTTGATGAACTCATCGCAGCGTCGCAGCAGCTGTTCTTCTTCCCGGTCAATCAGTCCCGCATCCTTCTTGCGATGCAGTTCAGACCGCGTTGACCGAGCCCAGGTCAAACGTCGATGCAGACGATTGATGACCACCGCGAGTTCGGTGGCGGTCTCGCAAATGGTCGCCTCGATGGCAGGCCGGGTCGCCAATTCCTTCGCCTCGTCGGGCCAATGCTGGGCAAACAGCGTCACCAGCCGATCCGCCAACGAATCCTTGTTCTCCGTCAGCAGGTCATCCAGGGAGGCTGTGCTGGCGGGCGTGTCCCGGAAGTGGTTGTCTTCGTCCAGCAGGTACTTGCGGATGAATGTTGGGAACAGCCCCTTGAGAAGTGCCCGGACTTGGTCTCCGTCGCCGCTTGGCATCCGAGATCGTAGCAGCAACTCGGACAGGATCGCCGACCGGATATGCTTGGCAACCATCAACGGATTGCGGAGGTTGAACGTGGGGGCCTCGATTACGCCACCGAGGATTCGCAGCGGATCATCGAAGAAGTAGCGGTCGTGCGGTGAGCGTCGGCAGTAGGTCACAACCACCGCCATGCGTTCTTCGCGGCCGGCCCGACCGGCTCGCTGCCAGTAGTTGGTGGAACGCGGCGGCACGTTTCGCATCAGGGCCATGTCCAAGGCCCCGATGTTGACGCCCATTTCCAGCGTGGGCGTGGCGACGAGGCAGTTGGTTCGCCCGTGGCGGGACTTGAAGTCGTTTTCGATCCGGTTGCGGGTTTCGCCTGGTACTTGAGCCGTGTGTTCTTCGGCACTGACCATCACGAAGGGACGGCCCATGAGCCAAACATCGTAGTTCTCGGCATCAGGCTGCTCAGTCACGGTGGTGCCGTGGCAGTTGTGGCGGGTGCAAGCGGATTTCGGGGCACTTCGCGTGGTGACCCGCTGGCAGGTTGTGCAGCGTTCGCGGACCTGACACGGCTCGACGGTTAGCTTATCCAAGTTGATCTGCCAGACATCACCGGCCAAAGGCGTCTCCCGCTGGGACCGCAGCGTGACCTGCGTCAGGATCTTTGCCTCCTTCGTCAGGAAATCCCACAACAGCGTCGCGGCGGCGTCCACATCCACGGTGTTGGGATTTGTCGCCCATTTCTTCAGCAGGCCCTGGACCGCCGAGGCTCCTCGCGTGGCGATCAGCCCCCGGGCGTAGTTGTTGGACTGATCGGAGTTCAGCAGCAGACCCTCTGGCCGGAACTCCCGCAGTGGCAGCAGCCCGGCCTGGATGTAGGGGTCATCCTTGGGGTGGTAGTGGGAGTAGATCGGATCGCCCGTGACGTGCAAGATACGGTTCCGTCGCCAGTTGTCGAGGATCAGGCAGACGCCTTCGACGACCGCTTCCGGCGAAACGCCCAGCGTGACAGCCAAGTCTTGCAGACCCGTGCTTCCCGCGTGGACACCTTGGTAGACGACCCGTGCCAAACCCATCGACTCCAGGCAGTCGGTGCGGCGAACACCAGTGGTGAATTCACGCAGCACCATGTACCGCAGGGCCTTGTGGACCGGTACCCATTTGTTGTGGCCGAAGGTCGCCGGGGCCTCTTCGCCGGTCAACTCAGGCAGCAAAGCGTCAATGAGATTGGCGTCTTTACGAAACGTCTCCATCAGCTTGTCGGTGATGCCATCCAGGGGCAGTGTCCTGCCGCTGACAGAGATGACCGAGTGCATCATGTGCCGCAGGCGGATACGGCGAGCGTGGTCCTGCATCCAGCCGGCCTGGAACGCCGCATCTTGCCGACTGTCGGCGAAGATGATGAGTTTCTTGTGCCCATCAGGAGCCGCGTTGATCATCGCCTGGGCCAAGATGTGAACGTCGGCCACGGTCACGGCTTGGACCTTCCTGGCCGGTTCGATCTCTCGGCCACCGATGCGGAACGAAGTCGAACTACATGACGGACACGCCGAAAGATGTGAGCCGAAGGCCATCAACGGCAACAGCGGTTCTTTGTGCCCGCAGCCGTCAGCCAGGCATCGCGGCGATGGGTTGCGGTGCATGGCTCCGCATTGCCGGCAGCACCAGGCCTTCGGCCAGCGGGTGGACTTCGTGGATGTTCCGCCATCGGCCTCTTCCAGCAGTCGGTTCGTGAGCAGCAGCCTCGCGCCGGTCTCGGCTGGCGATGTGGACCAATAGGCGTTTTCGCTCCCGTCGTCGTTCTGGGTGGCGTTGCCGTGGTCAAAATCCTTGAGCTGGTTCTTCGCTCCCGTGGCGAATTTCAGCTCGGTGTACCACTTCTCGAAGAAATGCTGGCCACAACTCCGGCAGGTCAGCACCGGGAAGAAGGCATCGTCGTGGCGGCTGCCGTAGTGCTCCTTCGCATCCGCCAACGACAGGTGCAGACCGATGGTAGGATGGATTTCCAATCCGTCCCTCGTAGGATGGTCTTCCAGTCCGTCCTGGTAGGATCGGAGATCCAACCTACGCGAAGTCTGGTCGGATCGGAGATCCAACCTACTTTGTTCGCCACCGTCGAGGGCCACGACCATTTCATCCAGGCCACGGATGAAGAAGTGAACCTTGGGCCGCAACAGGGAATCGCCGCCCTTCTGAGCGGCGGCTCCGAGCACGAGGTAGCAAAGCAGTTCGGCGTTCGCCCGGTCACCTTCCGGCAATCGGCCGGAAGCCAGGCGTTGCGAAGTCTGCCACGCTGCCGCGTTCAGCCATTTCGGCTGCTTGAGGATCTTCGTCGTTTGGTACACATACTCGTTTGTCACCAGATGATCGAACAGGGAATCTCGCCAGTTCTCGCCCGGCTCGAACATCTGCCCCGTCAGCTCCTCGACCACGCTCTTGACGACTTCGATCTGCACCGGCTCTGTAACCGCGTGCAGGATTCGTCCCAGACGCTCCATGCCGTCACCGAGCGGGGCCGCCGGCTTGTGGTGGTGGTCCGGCCATCTACGTTCGACGTACGATTCGCCCACCAGCGTCACTTTGTTTGCGTCCACGCCGAAGAACCGCGAAGCAAAGCGGCGGGCCGTTTCGCCGTCGTCCCGGTCTTTCTTCGTCGGGTCCGAGAGCGTGGCCGACGTGCCGATGCAGGTGATCTCGTCGGGCGTCTTCCCAGCCAACGCCCGCAATCGTCGCACGAGGCAGCCGACCTCGGCCCCCGTGGCCCCGGCGTAGGTGTGGGCCTCGTCAAACACGAGGTACTTGAGCGGGGCGTCGGCGAACAGCGATATGTCGGGAAGCCGTGTTGCCAAGACTTCCAATTGCCGGTAATTCGTCAGCAGGATGCGGGGCTGGCGGGAGCGAATATCTTCTTCCGAGCAACATTCTTCGAGCGGGGCGAGCGGACGAACGGCCCGGTCTTCTTGGGCGGCCTCTTCCCGTCGCCTCTTCCGTTCCTCCAGGTACGCTTGCCGGGACGAGCCCCGGAAACGCTCGATGATGACGTCCGACTCCTTGTCCGGTGTCGTCCCGACCCACTGGCCGAAGGTGATCCCTGTGCCACCGAGCATATCCCGCAGGCGATCCAACTGATCGTTCGCCAGGGCGTTCATGGGATAGACCAGGATGGCCGCCAGGCCCGATGTGACGCCCTGGTCCCGCTGCCGCAACAGATCGTGCACGATCGGGTACAAGAACGACTCGGTTTTCCCTGAGCCGGTGCCTGTCGAGACCAACACGTGATGCCCGCCCCGTACCGCCTCGAAGACCTGTTGCTGATGCAGGTACATCGTCGGATAGCCGATCAGCCCAGGCATGACCGGATGCAGGATGCCATCCTGAGCCAGCTTCTGGATGGATTCGCCCTTGGCGAACGATTCGGACAGCGAAACGAACGGCCCCTTGACCAGCGGGATGTCGAGCGACGATGGGCGTTCCAGGAGCTTCCGGGCTTGGCCGGCCAAGTCAGGGTCTGACAACGGGAACGCCGAGAACAAGTACCGGAGGAACTCGTCGCAGACGCCGTGAGCGAATTGAACTGGGTTTATCGGCATCGTCAGTTGTCCGTGGTCCGTGGTCCGTGGTCCGTGGTCAGTGGTCAGTGGTCAGTGGTCAGTCGCCGCCGAAAAATAACTCCCTCGCCCCGGTACTCCGGGGAGAGGGTTGGGGTGAGGGGCAACGCCGTTAAGGATTTTACGCGGCTTGGTCTTGGCATTCGAGTTGAAGTAGTTTTAGTTTTTGGGTTTCTGTGGCCGCGGTTACCTTCGGTG
>JAPLNJ010001154.1 GCA_026692885.1 Planctomycetota bacterium
TCTGTTCAACCTGGTGATCGGTGAAGCTTCACTAGCCAGTTTTCGTGCCCAAATAGACGGACTCATCGCGCCGGGCAACCCGGGGCCTGGCCGCCCTTCGCTGGAAATTGCGGGAAAAGCAAAAGACGGCCGGGCGATTCCGCTGGAGGTTTCTTCCTCCGCCAGAATGGGTGCCAAGGGTCAATGGCTGTTTGTTTCCGTTTTCCGGGACATCAGCGAACGGCACGAGGCCACGGCCAAGCTCCTCGCGCTGAATGAGAGCCTGGAGCGGCGGGTCGAGGAAAGGACGCGGGCGGTTCGCGAGAGCGAGTTTCGCTGGCACTTTGCCATCGAGGGGTCCGGCGACGGACTCTGGGACTGGAGCGTGCCGGAGAGCACGGTGTTCTTCAGCCCGCGCTGGAAGGCCATGCTCGGCTTTGCGGACGACGAAATCGGCGACCGTCTCGAGGAATGGAGCAAACGCATTCATCCCGACGATCTGGCGCGAGTCATGGCCGAGGTGCAGGCGCATCTCGCCGGAACGACACCGCATTACGCCAGTGAGCATCGCGTCAGTTGCAAAGATGGCAGTTGGAAATGGATTCTCGCCCGCGGCGTGGTGGTCAGCCGGGATGCTGCAGGCAAACCGTTGCGCGTGATCGGCACGCACAAGGACATCACCGAGCGCAAGCAGGCGGAGGCGGCGCTGCGGAAAAAGGCGGAGGCCCTCCGCGCCAGCAACGCCGAACTGGAGCAGTTCAACCTCGCTATGGTCGGCCGGGAATTGCGCATGATCGAACTGAAGCAGGAAATCAACGAGCTGTGCCGTCGCCTGGGCGAACCGCCGCGCCATGAGACGGACCAGTTTCAGACTAGCCGCATTCCCGGTGCCTGCCCGGCGCCGGCGCCGCCGGGCGGAGGTGGAGCATGACCCGCCCACGCACAATCTTAACCACGGATTACACCGATGGCACGGATGCCGGGCTACGGAGTGTCGGGCTACGGAGTCTGGTTTTATCCTTATCAGGGCAGTTGGCCAACCACAAAGAACACAAAGCCAGGAACTTGGGAAAGGGATGGTCTTCACCCACCAGATGTTGGGGCCATTTCCCCAACAGCCTGCTTCTCTTTGTGCTCTCTGCGTTCTCTGTGGTTGAACTGCTCCCTTTGGTTTTATCTGTGCCCTCCGTGTCATCCGTGGTAAGAAACTTCAAGAGGAATGCCAAAGGCAACCTCCTGATCGCGGTGCCGCCGGGCGGAGGTGGAGCATGACCCCGCTCCAACACCGTAGCGGAGCGATTCCCGTCGGCCGGGATTTCCGGTTGGGAATCATCCTCCTGGCGGCGGGCATCGTCACCATGGCCTTCGGACTCCTGACGCTGCTGGGATGGGTTTTCGGCTGGCTGCGGCTGGCCAGCTTCGGAGCGAACCGAATCCCCATGGCGCCGAGCACCGCGGTGCTGTTTCTGTTGTATGGCGCCGCCATCTGCTTGCGCGCCCGGACGCCGTTGAGCCGTCGTGCTCAAGGGTTCAGCGCGGCGCTGGCCGGCTTGGTCGCGCTGGTCGCGCTCCTGTTGTTCACGCTGGGCTGGCTGCATATTCACTGGGCGGGTGAACGCCTCGGCCTGAACGTCACCGGAACGGTTGGCGGTGCGCCCATCGGTCACATGTCGCTGGCCACGGCTTTCTGTTTCCTGCTCGCCGGCGTGTCATTTCTGGCCTCGCTCTCGCCGTCGGCCACCCGGCCCTGGCGTGTCGGCTTGGCGCTGGTTTCCGCCGGGGTGCTGCTGGCCACCAGCTTCATTTTTCTGCTGGCTTACAGCCTCGGCACGCCGCTGCTCTACGGCAGCACCTTCATCCCGCCGGCGCTCAACACCATCCTCGCCTTCAGCACGCTGGGTTTGGCGCTCCTGGCTTTGGCCCTCCGACCGGCCGGGCTATTTCGCGGATTGTCCGGAGACGATGCCAAACCGGCTTTTAGCTTCGTCCTGATTTTCTTTCTCCTGGTGATGGGTATCGTCGCCACAGGCTACGCTTACTACCGGAACTACGAGCGGCGATACCGCGCCAAGGTCGAGCAGGAGCTGTCGGTCATTGCGCAACTGAAAGTCGGCGAGCTGGTGCAGTTCCGCGCGGAGCGGATGGGCGATGCCCTCGTCCTCAGCCGCAACCCCATCGTCTCCCAACTGGTGCGTCGCTTCCTCGCCCCGACGCCGGACGCGGAGGCGCGGCAGCAGCTTCAGGCGTGGTTCGGCAAATACCGGTGGAACTATCAGTATGACGAAGTCTTTCTGCTCGATGCGCAGGGCGGGGTGCGCCTGTCGGCTTCCGAAGCGCCGGTGACGGCCTCGGCTGCGATTGTGGCGCGCGTGCCGGAAGTCCTGCGGTCGGCCCAGCCGCTGTTTCATGACTTTTATCGGCAGGACATAAGCCAGCAGATCTATTTGTCCCTGTTGATCCCGGTCCACGACGAAACGGACGGCGACCGGCCGCTGGGCGTGCTCGTCCTGCGCGTCAATCCGGAATTGTATCTCTATCCCTTCATCCAAAGCTGGCCCACGCCCAGCCCCACCGCCGAGACGGTGCTCGTCCGGCGGGAAGGCAGCAATGTGGTTTATCTGAATGAGCTCCGGTTCCAGACGAATTCAGCCCTGGTTTTGCACCTTCCAACGGATAGAGCGGAAATTCCCGCCGTCCGGGCGGTCCTGGGCCAGACCGGGATCATCGGTGGCGTGGACTATCGCGGCGTGCCGGTGCTCGCCTACGCGCAGGCGGTGCCGGATTCGCCCTGGATTCTGGTGGCCAAGCTGGATGCCGCGGAGGCGTATGCGCCGATGTGGCAGCAACTCTGGCAGGTGGTGGGGATAATCGGCCTGCTGCTCTTCGCCACGGGTGCCGGGGTGGGGCTGGTCTGGCGGCAGCAACGCCTGGTGTTCTACCAGAAGCAGGCGACGGCGGCGGAAACGCTGCGGGAGAGCGAAAGCAAGTATAGCCGGCTCGTGGAAGGAGTCCCCGACATCATCTACACGTTTTCCAGCCAGCGCGGCGGCCTCTATTATTCGGCTCACACGGAAGCTGTCTTGGGTTACCCCGTTGCCCATCTCCTGGAGCATCCCTTCCTCTGGCAGGATTCGATTGAGCCGGCCGACTTGGAAAAAATCCGCCTCGCCGTTCAGAAATTCGCCACGGGCGCGCCCTTCGACCTCGAATACCGAATCAAAGACTCGGTGGGGCGGTGGCATTGGCTGCGGGATCGCTCCATTGGCCACCGGCAGATGGGCAACGATCTCATTATCGAGGTCATCGCCACCGACATCACCGCGAGCAAGCAGACGGAGGAAGCCCTGCACCAATCCCGCCAGGCGGCGCTCAACCTGATGACGGATGCCGTCGCGGCGCGCGACCTGCAGGAGCAGATAAGCCAGGCGCTGCGGGCGAGCGAATCGCTCTACCGTTCCTTGTTCGACAGTATGTTGAACGGTTTCGCCTACTGTAAGATGCTCTTCAAAGAGGGCCGTCCCAGTGACTTCGTCTATCTGACGGTGAACCGCGCCTTCGAGAAGTTGACGGGGTTACGCGGCGTGACCGGGAAGCGAGTCACCGAAGTCATCCCCGGCATCCGGGAAGCCGATCCCGAACTTTTCGAGCGATACGGCCGGGTGGCCATGACGGGCAATCCGGAAACCTTCGAAATCTACCTGGCCTCCTTGAGTGGCTGGTATTCCGTTGCCGTATATTGTCCGGAACGGGAGCACTTCGTGGCCGTCTTCGAAGTCATCACCGAACGCAAGCAGGCGGAAGAATCGTTGCGCCGGACCAACCGTGCGTTGCGCCTGATCAGCGAGTGCAATCAGGCGCTGGTGCGGGCCACCGCGGAAGCGGATCTGCTTGAAGCCATCTGTCGCATGACGGTCGAGCACGGCGGCTACCGCATGGTGTGGGTCGGGTTCGCTGAGCAGAACGAGGCCAAGTCGGTGCGCACCGTCGCCCAAGCCGGCTTCGAGGCCGGCTACCTCGACACCGTGAACATCACTTGGGCCGACGACGAGCGCGGACGTGGCCCCACCGGCACATCCATCCGCACCCGTCAGCCGGTTGTCGCGCGCAACATCCCCACCGATCCCGCCTATGGCCCGTGGCGGGCGGCGGCCATCCAGCGCGGCTACGCCTCGTCGGCCACGCTGCCGTTGACTAGCGGCGAAAACACGTTCGGCGCCTTGATGGTCTATGCGGGCGAGCCGGACGCGTTCAATGCGGAGGAAATCGAGCTGCTGACCGAATTGGCGGACGACCTCGCCTACGGCATCACGGCGCTACGCACCCGAGCTGAACACGCGCAGGCCGAGGCGGAGATTTGCGAGTTGAATCGCAGCCTGGAGCAGCGCGTGCAAGAGCGCACCGCCGAACTGCTGGCCGCCAATCAGGAGTTGAACGCCTTTGCCTACGCCGTCTCCCACGATTTGCGGCAGCCGCTGCGCGCCATGAATGGTTTCAGCCAGGCCCTGGTGGAGGACTGCGGCGCGACGCTGTCGGGCGCCGCCCACGAGCATCTGGACGAAATCATTTTGGCCAGCCGGCGGATGGGCGAGTTGATTGATGGCCTGCTGCGGCTCTCGCGCAGCACGCGGGGCGAACTGCAGCGCGACGCGGTGGATCTCTCGGCCCTGGCCGCGCGCCTCCTGGGCGAACTCGCGGCGGCGGAGCCGGAACGCCGCGTGACCTGGACCGTGGCGCCGGGCCTGACCGCCCGGGGCGACGAGCGCATGGTCGAAGTCGTCCTGGCCAACCTGCTGGGCAACGCCTGGAAATACACGGCCCAAACGCCGCAGCCGAAGATCGAAGTGGGAGCGCTCGAGTATCGGAGTAATGCGGTAATGGGGGAAGGCCAGGACTCCGGTGCCGCGGACTCTGGCGCCGCGCCCGCCCAGCCCGCCCCGGTTTTCTTCGTGCGCGACAACGGCGCCGGCTTTGACATGCAGCATGCTGCCAAGCTCT
>JAPLNJ010001155.1 GCA_026692885.1 Planctomycetota bacterium
GGTCCGGCTGAGGCATCGCCCACAGCCGCACGTTGTGGTCGTAGCCCGCCGTGACGAAGCACCGGCCATCCGCGGAGAAGGCCACGCTGCGGCAGCCCTCCGGATGCACGGCCGGGCAGGGCTGCTGACGCCACTCGGGAAGCGACCACAGTTGGCACTCGCGCACGCCCCGGCCGACCAACGCCAGTTGCTGCCGCGGATCGAACGCGGCAACCACCGTGGCCAGCGTCGTCAGCGGCGGCCGTTCGACGTCATGCCTGGGATGAACCACAGCCAAGCCATTGGTCCCGCCCACCAGTAGCTCCCCGTCCGTCGAGATGGGTTCCAGGCAGTAGATCACGCCGACGGGCGACGGAATTTCGCGGGCCAACTGGCGGGCATCGACTTCCCAGACGCCGAGTTTCTCCTTCTCCGCCCGCGTCACCAAGTGGCGGCTATCCTCGGTGAACCGCGGGGCCACAAAGGTCCAGGTCGTGTTCGTGCGGTGCGGGCCTTCACACGTGGGGGCCGTCTGTGACGCCGTCACGGCGAACAGGCGGAACCGGTCGTCGGCAGCGCCCGTCACCAGATATCGGCTGTCCGAGCTGAACACCAGACACTGAATCGGCGCGGGGTGTGGCCAGGGCGGTCCGGTGAAATCCTGCCGCTCCCCGTCCCAGATCCGCACGGCCCGATAACTGGCAATCGCCAAGTAGCGTCCGCTGGCGTCGAACTCCAGGCGTTGGACCAGCGCAGGTTGGCCATCCGAGCCGACCGCATTCGCCGTAAGTTGGCTCTCCGAGCCGGCCATTCCGGCCGCCCCCGGACCGGCTCGGACAGCCAACCCACAGGGGATCTCCTGCGGCTCCGTCAGTTCCGGGAATTGAAAGAGCGTTACCTTGTCCCACTGGCCAACTGCCAGCCGCTGGCCGTCGGGCGTCCAGGCGAGGGCCTGCGCCGGTGTGGCCGCGGGGGGCAACACCACGGGCTGTTCGGTCTGAGCATCCCACAGCGCGCCAGGCCAGCCCAGGAAAGGCCGCATCAACACGTAACGCTGGCTCGGATGGATGAAGAGCCGGTCGACGAGGGCCTGGTTGCGAAATACGGCGACGGGCCGCGCGAGCCGGCGGGCGCCGAGGCGAACCCGGTTGACGCTGGCGCGGAGTTGCGCGGCGCCCGCTGCTTCGTCAGACGATGTCTGCGGCGGCTCGGGTCGGAGCCCCACGTCACGAGGCGTTCGCTCGGTTTCGAGTTCTTCGTAGATCGACGCGGCGTGGGCGAACCACAGCAACGCCTCGCGGTCCTGCCCATTGTCGGACGCCTGCAGCCCGTGCGCAGTGAACATGTCGGCCAACGTCAACTGGGCCTGACGCTGCGCCGCTTGAGCCTGATCCCGCGCGACGGCATTTTCTGCCGCCAGCCCCGCATTGCGGACCGCGAGTTGCTGTCCGGCAATGACCAATAATCGCTGCTGCGCCTCCTGCCTTCGAAAATGGGCTGCCGCCCACAGCGACAGGCTCGTGCCCAACAGCAGCAAGAGCAGCGCACCGCAGCTCAAGCTGGCGAAACCGGGGTTCTTCCGGCACCACCAGGCGCCCCGTTCCGCCGGACCTACTCGCCGGGCGCGGATCGGCTCGTCGCGCAGAAAACGCTCCAAATCGGCGGCCAATTCCCCGGCCGAATCGTAACGCCGCGCAGGCTCCTGGTCGATGGCCTTATGGACGATCGTCACCAAGTCGCGAGACGCCTCGGGCCGCGTGAGTTCCAGACGCGGTCGCGCGCGATGCACGATCGCCTGCGGCGATGACTCCCCTTCCGATTCGCCGGCTTCGCGACACCGGTCGCAACCGCTGAGCAGTTCGTAGAGCGTCAAGCCCAAGCCGTAGACGTCGCTGCGTTCATCCCCCTGACCGTCGAAGACTTCCGGCGCCATGTAGCGGAGCGTGCCCGCAACGTGACCGTGCTCGGCCGCCACGGATTCGGTTTCCATCAGTCGGGCGAGTCCGAAGTCGGTCAACCAGGCCGTCCCCTGCGGGTCCAGCAGGATGTTGGACGGCTTGACGTCGTGGTGCAGGACCGCGCGCCCATGGGCGTAGGCCAAGGCCGAGGCGATCTGCTGGCCAACGCGGGCCACCGTCCGGCAGCGGTCGGCCATCGTTGGTCCCCAGGGTAGGGCGGGAACGGCAGGGCGCACCGCCTCCACCGAACCTCTCCGGTAGGGGCAGTCGGAGCGGAGGCACTCGTTCTGGAGAATGCGGTCCAGACCTTGGCCAGGCACGAACTGCATGGCCATGTAACGCCAGCCGTCGGACCCGCCGGTGCCGTAAACCTCGACGATATTCGTGTGGTGCAGGTGGGCGACGACGCGCGCTTCGCGGGCGAACCGCCGGACGCGCTCCGGAGTTGCAGCCAGCAAGGGTGACAGAACTTTCAACGCCACCGTCCGGCCCAGGGTCTCCTGGACCGCCTCGTAGATCACCCCCATGCCCCCGCGGCCCACCTCGCGGAGAATTCGGAATTCGCCCAGCCGCATGCCGGCCCGGAGCCCGCCTTGCCCAGACGCCTCGGTCGTGGCCAGCACCTCGGCAAACACTTGGTCGACGAGCGCCCCGTGCTGCGGAAACCGCCGACGATACTCATCGAGTTGGGGCGGCGCGCCTTCGGCCAGACGCAATTCCAATTCCACGCCCAGCAAGTCCGTCAGCAGGATTTCGCACCCGTCCGCTGCGAACTCGTTCAGATAGTGCTCCAGCTGGGGCTGCTGACCGGCCCGCCACGCGGACTCGAAGCGTTCACGCAGCTCGTGGGCTTGGCGATGCCGGTCGAATTGGTCAAAGGTCTCGTTGGCGGTCATGGTTTCAGACGCTTCCTCTCTGGTAGGTCGAGTCTCCGACCCGACCCTCGAGCACCGGCGGCATCCACATCGCGCGGCCATCCTTCAGGCCGCCTGTCCCACCGCGGGAACAGAGCAGGCGGCGCCGGCCATTGCACGTCCTCAATTTGGAATGGGGTTTTCCCACGAGGTCTTTTCCTCCCGCTGAATAAACCGCCAAGTCTCGCGGACGAAGTCCAACATCCGCCGGACCGACCACCGCGTGCGTCCCAGCTTGTCGGCGATTTCCTGGATCGTATAGCCCTCCAGTCGCCACAGTACGACCTGTTCGGTCTGACAGTCACCGAGGAGATTCAACAGCCGGCGACACTCCTCGCCCATCAGGGCCTCGAACTCCGGTCCCGGATCGCGGCTGGGAAGCAAGTCGAGTTCACAGACGGCGGGCTCGACCTGCGTTGGCAGCGGGGTCACGCGCGGGCCGCCACGCTTTTGGCGAAACTCCGCCTTCAGCCGATCGCGGGCCTTGCCGAGCGTGATCGCCGCCAGGATGCTCCAGAGTTCGTCGCGGTTCCCGACTTGAGCGTAGCGCCCTTCGTGTACGCAACGGCAAAACACATCGAAGGCGCTCAGCGCGACGTCCTCCGCATCGTAGGCGGCAGATTGGACCCCCGCCAAACGTTGGCGAGCCAGTCCGACCAGCCGCGCGAAGAACCGCTCCCAGAGTCGGCGCGCGGCATCTCCATCCTGCTCCCGCAGCTTGCGAAACCAGTGCATCACCGAATCATCCGTCATGTCCGCAACCTCGTCGGGAAGCCCTACTGTTCTGTCAATGCTAAGAATCAGGGCGCCAGTGGCTCTGCCCGTGCCGCTCCGTCCGATCTTGGCCCACGAACACTGGCCGAGCCAGTGGCACCCAACCGGAAGATCAAGCTGGGGGTAAAGCACTAGCCATGTTTCGTGAAAAGGGTCCTGTCCCTTTCACCAAAGGCCATTCACCCATGCCGAGCGGCTAGGCTCCCTGCTCCCCCTCGGACGATACCTATCTTGCGTCGGCGGGAAATCGGCGTCAAGAAGACCAGGCACTTTGTGAGACCACGAGCGCCGAACGCCAGGCTGCCGCTGTGGCCGGTCGTGCGTGCTGCGGCCGGTCTCCAGACCGAGCCACGGAGTCGACCGCAGGTCTCCCGATTCCCGTGAAACCTTCGGTCGGTGGTTTCGGCGGGCGGGGACGGAGACTCGCGCCGAGCGCCGGACCCGCGCCGAGCGCCGCTGACGCTTCCAGTGAACATGCGTCCCTCAGCTGGAACAACCGTGGGCGCTACCGCCGGGAGACCTGTTCACCGTTCCGGACGGTTTCCTGCAGCCACAGCGCGGCGTTTAGGAATTCTCCGCAATTTCGGCCGGATTTCCCGCCAGCTTTCGCAGCAGTGTCCTTATACCTTTTGCGTCTTTGCGCAGTGACTGCATTACTAGCGGTTACCCCCTTGGTCCGTTGTGAGGAATCCCAGGATGGCCAGATCTTGGAAGAATTGGTTCTCGTCCCCCGCCCAACGCAAACGCCGCAGCCGCGCGCAGCGGAAGGGCCATGATTCGCGAGACAGGTGGCGGAAGTCGATGCGGATGGAAATGTTGGAACCGCGGCTGATGCTCTCGACGGTCCAGCGCCAGGACCTGACGCTCGGCTCGTCGGACACGACCACGATCGAAATCGGCGGGCCTGACCCGGGAGAGACGACGCTGAGCGACGGCTACGATCAGATTCAGGTCGCGAACGGAGCGTCGCTCGACGGCCATCTGCAGGTCCAATTGATGAACGATTACGTTCCTGCCGTGGGCACCACGTTTGACTTCCTGACCGTCGGCGGCTCGCGGTCCGGAAAATTTGCCGACGCGGAAGGGCTGTTCTCTTTCCCCGACGGGGACCGCTACTTCGATATCGTGTCGAACGGGAGCGGCCTACAACTAGTGGTCAAGGCGGTAGACGGCCTGCAGTTCGCGCCGCCGTCGGAGTCGAGAAATGCCCTCGGCGAGTTCCTGAGCAGCTACTTCGACGGCACCCAGTTCAATTACACGGGCGACCTTTCCGTCCCCGGCTTTGCCACGTTCTCCGGCAACCTGTTCTTTGACGACACAAGCGGCCAGTCCCTGGTCGCGGCCAACGGCGTCACCGCCCAACTCGGCACGGCCAGCTGCGGAGTGCAAATCACCAGTGCCAGCTTTGGACTGGTGCTGCCGGGCGACGGCACGTATGCCCTGGAGGCAACGGGCGATGGTCGGCTATCTGGCATCCCGAACTTCACCATGTCCGGGAACATGTTCGCCGAACGCAACACAACCGGGGCCGCCGTAACGCAGACCATCACGGTGCATGACGCGGTGGATAACGAGGACCTCTCGGCCACGATCGGCGTGGCCAGCAGTGCGAAGCGTTTCGCTGGTACAGGGTTACAGCTCGGTATCGACGGGTTCGCGGATGTCACCGGCGACATTGGCTTCGACCTGTCCGGCGGCAACGTGATCGCGGTGGCCGGCAACGTGACAGCGACCATCAGCGCGGGCGGCTTCTCGGTCGGCGTGACCGGGGGGACGTTCGGAATGGTCGCTAAGACCGACGACACGACCGCGTTCGAAGCCAGAGGCAGTTTCTCACTGTCGGGCGGTGACTTTGGCTCCGCTTCCGCCACATCAGCGTTGGTACAGTACACCAGCGCCGGGCTGACGGTGGCGGCGGACACAACGCTGACGGTGGGTTCGACGACGTACACGTTCGACGACGGGATCGAGGCGGGCACGGTGGCGGTGGAAGCGACGGGCTTGGCGGCCAGCGTGTCGGACTTCGTGAGCTTGAGTGGCGACGTGGGCTTCAAGAAGTCGGGGACGAAGATCATCGCGGTGGGTTCGGACGTCACGGCGGGCCTGACGGCGGGCACGGCCAGCGTGTCGCTGGCGAACGCGGACTTCGGGCTGCAGACCGGCGGCGGCCAGACGGCGTTCGAACTGAAGAACGGAGCGTTCAGCGCGACGATCGACGGATTGGCGAGCGTCACAGCGACCAGCGCGCTGGTGCAGTACACCAACGCGACGACGACCGTGACGGCGGGGACGGCGCTGACGGTGG
>JAPLNJ010001156.1 GCA_026692885.1 Planctomycetota bacterium
CTGGACGGTGGGCGGAGGTGGGGTGGCTCATTCCGGCAGCATATGGCAGAACGCTCCCAGCGGAGGCCACACCATTCAGCTCGCTGGCGGCTCGCTGGGCAGCATTTCGCAGACCTTCGCGACCGAGGTGGGCAAGAGCTACCGGTTGACCTTCTATATGACCGCTCATCCCGATGCGGGTGTCAATACGGTCGCGCCGGTGGAGGTTACCGTGGCGGGAACAACTCAGACGTTGACCGCCGTACACGGGGCGTCAGAAAGCCGCGGCGACATGCAATGGCAGTTGCGGACCCTGGACTTCGTCGCGACGAGTACCTCGACGACGCTTCAATTCCGCGGCCCGTCTATCCCGGGGATGACCGTAGCGATCATTGCCGACGTGGCCGTCGAGCCGCTACCGACCTACGCAAACCTCGTCGTCAATGGCGAATTCCTCCAGCCGGTATTTCAGGGCAGCTACGCGACCTACCACAACGGTCAGACCATTGGCGGTTGGACGGTCACGCAGGGCAGCGTGGATCTTATCGGATACGCGTGGCAAGGATCTCCCAGCGGCGGGCACGTCATCCAGCTCGACGGCCAGTCTGCCGGGCCCGGCGCGATTTCTCAGACCCTGGCCACTGAGGTTGGCAAGTCTTATCGTTTGACGTTCGCGTTTTCGGCCAATCCCGGAATTGCGGTCGGCGCCTCGCGACAGGTTCAGGTGACCGTGGCTGGAATGTCTCAGACTTTCACTTATGTGAGAATCGCATCGCAAACCGCGTCGAATCTGCTATGGCAGACGCAGACGCTCGAGTTCGTCGCCACCAGTACCTCGACGACGCTGCAATTCCGGAGTCTGTCGCCGAGTGGAAGTATGGGCCCTGCCATCGGCGATGTCGCCGTGAATCCGGTGGCACAGACCTCCTTCACGGACCGAATTACGAACGGGCAATTCCAGGAACCGGCACTTTCTGGCAGTTACGCGACCTACAACGCCGGTCAGACCATGGGAAGTTGGACGGTCACCCAAGGCAGTGTGGATCAAGTGAGCGGGGCTATCTGGCAGGCATCGCCCAGTGGAGGCAATACCGTCGACCTTGATGGTAACTCTCCCGGCGCGATTGCGCAGACCATTGCGACAGAAGTTGGCAAGCCTTACCGGATGAGTTTTGCGTTGTCCCCATATTACGGGTTGGCGGTCGGCTCATCGCAACAGGTTGAGGTCAGTGCCGCGGGAACGTCCCGGACATACACTTGTGTGCATAGCGC
Source organism: Planctomycetota bacterium (assembly GCA_026692885.1). The sequence goes on from JAPLNJ010001156.1 coordinate 1,252, forward strand.
TTCGCAGTCCGCGACCAACATGGAATGGAAGATTCAAACATTCGATTTCATCGCCACCAGCAGCTCGACGACGTTGCAGTTCCGGAGTTTGTCTTCGAGTGGAAACGCCGGACCTGTCGTGGCCGACGTCGTGGTGAATCCTCTCGATTGGACCTTCCGGGGTGCGCCCGATGAGGTGGGCTATCCGCTTTCGAATAGCGAGAAGGTTCTCTACAACTTTACCGACACGCCGCTCCCGAATCAGGCGGGCGGCGACTTCAATGTCTATGAGCAGTCCGGCGGCGACGGTCCCGAGTTCGACCAGATCACGGTGTCGGTCAGCGCGGACGGGGTCACGTTCTATGACATCACCGCCACGGCTGCGGACCCGCTGTCGGTGCCTGGCGATGAGAGCCACGACGCTGCCTATGCCCATTCGTATGACATTTCCGGCACGGGTCTGACGGCGGTGAAATATCTCCACATCGCCGGCGCGGGGACCGGTGGTTTTGAGCTCGACGCCGTAGGCACGCTGCTGGCAAATCCGTTCGACGCCCCGATCATCGACTGGGCCGGCGACGCGCCGGCCGCCGGTGCGACGTTTAACCAGTTGAGCCAGGCCCAGCGCGAGCACGTGGTGGCCGTGTTGGGCTACGAACCGCTGTACGACTTCAGCTATGCCAACGCCCAAGAGCACCGCACACAAGACGGCTCGGCCTCAACCGTCCCCTGGACGCCGTCCTGGAGCGGCGGGACCACGCACATCGTGCAGCTCAACGTGCCCGGCCTGGAGAATAGGTACATCCGGTGTCCGATCGACGCGGAACTCGACTTGGCCCATGCGGTATCCCAAGGCGCGCCGACCACGTCCAGCGAGACCGTCGGCTCGTACGTGGAGACCGCCGTTGCCAACTACACGCAGGATGGGTCGGCGTACACCGGCGCCGACGATCTGGATCAGAGTCCCCTGCGGTACGCCGTCTCCTACGCGAACGGCGGCCGCCGGACGTATACACTCAACGACGGTTCCGGCGGAACGGTGGCGGTAGCGCCGGCTTGGGCCAGCAGCGTCGATACGGAGACCGGCGTGGACGTGAACTCGACCTATGTCCTGGCGCCGCTCGGCTACTTGACGGACAGCACGTCGGTGGCCGACAGCCAGTTGACAAGCGTCAGGCCGGACATCCTGGTGCTGGACCCAGCGTTCCATCCCATGCTGAACGACGTACCACAGCCGGAAACTGTCTTTGAGTACGTGCCGGTAATCACCGGAGGGTATAGCGCGCGTGCCGTCGCCGCATCGTATGGTGGCTATCTGGCGACGATTACTTCTGCTCGTGAACAGTACTGGGCACAGACGGTTGCCGCGGGCCGAGCCGCTTGGCTCGGCGCCGAGGTGGCGGGCCATTGGCTGAGTTTCAATTTCTATTGGCTCACTGGGGAACCGTGGGCTTATGCGAATTGGGAGGCCGGTTACCCGACCGGTGCCCTCGTCGGCGGCGCATATGGTCGGGACCTCCTGCTCATGGATACTAACGGCGGTTGGCAAAACGCCTACGGGAACCAAAATGCGTACGGCGCCAACGCCGGTATCCTCGTCGAACGCTCCGCGTTTGAGACCCTAAACGACTCTCAAGTGGACTGGACGTCGCAGACGCATGCCATCCAAGACACGCGGTTGACGCTGACCTACCAGTGGGTCGGCAATTCTCACGATCTGTACGGCGAAGTGCCGGTGATGGAATTGGCCGACGTCAAGGCGCCGGTGACGCAAATGGTCGAGACGACCGGCTGGGTTGCCCAGCCGATCACCGCACAGCAGACGGTGCTCAAGCCGCGACGGATCATCACGGTCGGGCCGGACGTCGAGTCTGCGGCGTTCAGCGGCGATTCGCTCAAGGCCGGCACCGAACTGGTCATCGATGCTCGCCGCGACGTGTCGCTGTCCGGCCTGGTGACGGCCAAGAACGCCGCCGGCACCGCCGGCGCCGTGACGATCACCGCCGGCCGCGACTTCCTGATGAGCGGGGCGAAACCGACCGGCGCCGATGGCAATTCGCTGGCCGCGGTCGCCGGCCTGACCGCCGTCTCGAACATTTCGATCACCACCGGCGGCAGTTTCACGCTCGCCGAATCCATCGCTATCACCGCCGACGACGGCAACGTGGCCGGCTCGACCAGCAACACGATCGTGGTCAACGCGACGGAGAACGCGATCATCCGCGGCACGCTGACGACCACCAATACCACGCTCGGCGAGATCACGGTCAACGCGGGGGACGAGATCGAACTGAAGGGCGAGATCGTCTCGGGCCATCTCGTCAACGTGGCGGCCGGCACCGACGGCGTGGGCGGAATCACCAGCGACATCTGGGGCCACATCAAGACGCTGGGCAGCGAAGTCCACCTGAGCGCCGGAGCCGACGGCGGCGATATTGCCTTGATCGAGCTGTTCATCGAGACGGCCGGGCCGTTGACCCTGTCCGCGCCGTCCGGCTCGGTCTCGAATCCGGGCGGCCTGCTGTCCGCCGGCCAGCTCGCGGCCTCCGCAAAGTACGGCATCTCCTTACTGATCGACGCCGAGTTGGCCGACGCGGAAGTCACCGGCGCGGGCGGCATCTCGCTCTTCGGCTTCGGCAACCTCCGGCTCGGCACGGTGGTCACGGCGGACGGCCCGATCGACGTCCAGGGCACCGGCGACATCGAGGTCGACACCGTCACGGCCGGCGGCGACAGCGGCAGCGTCTCGATCGTGCCCGTGGGCAATGGGACCACGACCGTCACGGGCAGCATCAGCTCGGACCTGCCGGTCTTCATGTTCGTCAAAGGCGGCCGCTCGATCGACACCGATGCCAACGAACTGCACCTGACCGTGACCACGCCCGGCGACGTGACGGTGAACCACACCGGCACAGGCACGCTGACCATCTACGCCACCGTGCTCGACGGAACGTTGACCGTCCACACCGCGGGCGACTTGATCGTGCCCGAAGTGGTGCTGCAGTCGAACGCCGCGGACAATGGGCTGACGCTGGAGGCGGGCGGCGACGTGGTGATCGGCCTGTTGCAGGCCGGCGACTACTTTGCCACGGAGGCCGAGGCCACCGCGGCGCGCACCGCCCGCGGCCTGGCGGCCGACGCGTTGTTCACGTCCTTGACCTCCGTGTCGATCCGGGCCGGCGGAGAAATTCGCGAGCAGACGCCGGGCGATGCGGTTCCCGACATCATCGCGGGCACGCTGACCTTGCAGGCCGGAACAGGCGTCCGCGATCTAGAGTTGGCTGTCAATGGGTTGACCGCGACCACCACGGGCGGCTCGATCGCGCTGGCCGACGCGGAAGGAGCGGGCGAAATGAGTCGCGGCCTGGACCTCGTGCAGGCCGCTGCCCCGGCGGGCGGAGTCGCTATCGACGCCGCGGGCTCGCTGCTGGTCGAGACCGTGACCGCCGACGGCGCGGGCCAGACCGTCAGCCTGACGGCGGAGACCGGTTCGATCGCCATGAAATCGCACGGCGCCGTGGCGCCGGCCATTTCGTCGGCGGGCGACGTGCAGATCAGCGCCGGACGAGCGGTGCTGCTGGACAACTCGCTCACGGCGGCCGGCGCTGTGACGATCACCGCGGGAGACGCCGCGCTGGCCACGGCCTCGGGCTTCGTCTTGACGGCGGGCGGATTGTTATCCGTGGACGCACAGGCGGAAGTCGAACTGCACGGGACCGTGCAAGCCGGCGGGTCCGTGACGGTCGTCTCGCACGGCGGCCACGTGGCCTTGCCGGCCAACGTGCAGGCGGCAGCCGGCAAGACGCTCGCCAGCCTCACCCTGGACGCACACGACCACTTGATCCTGGCCGGCGGCGCCGTTCCCGACAACAACGACGCTGCAAGCCGACCGGATGACTCTGACATCGACGAGTTACATGACGGACACGGGCGCAACGGCCGGGGGCAGCCTGGCGCTGATCGGTGCGCCGAGTGGGGCCAGCGCGGCCGCGCCCCAACAGCTTTCGTTGTCGGCCGTGAACTACCTGTACCTGCACCAAGGCGTCACGGCGGCCAACACGCTCCACTTGGCTGGCGGCACCGTGCTGGTCAGCGGTCGCGGAATTCTGGAGGTGAACCAGGGTGAGCTGTTCCGAGACGGCGGCACCGACGCGACATCGCTGGCCCTGGCTCAGAACTCGACCGGGACGCTCACCTCACCGAATATCGAGCTGGCGGGCGGGACGACGCTGGTCCTAGACGAAGGCCTGGACGGCGGCGATCAGATTACGAGCGCCGGCCAGATCACCCTGGACGGCCCGGTGACGATCGAAGTGCCCAACGCGGACGACGTCGTGACCATCGGCGGCGTCCTGAGCGGATCGGGCGGGCTGACGAAAACCGGCCCCGGCACGCTGGAACTCAGCGGTGCGAATACCTACACCGGCCCGACGGCCGTGCAGGCCGGCACGCTGCTGTTGACCGGCAGCACGGCGGCCGGCAGCCCGGTGACCGTGACCAATGCCACGCTGCTCAGCAACAGCACCATCGGCGGCTCGCTGACGATTGGCGACGGCGGGCGGTTGGTGGTCGGTACGGAAGGCAATCAGGTCGCGACCCTGCATACCGGCTCGCTGACGTTCCTGTCCGGCTCGCGGCTCTTCCTGGACATCGCCGCGACGCAGCGCGATCAGTGGTACGTGACGGGCACGATCACGATCGGCTCCGGCGCCGGCGTGACCGTGACTGGACTGAATGGCTATACGCCGCCGACCGGGCAGCGTACGACGTTGATTTGGAACGACGGCGCCGACGCCGTCACGGGCGGGTTCCGCGACACCACGCTGCAGACGGACGCGGGCGTGCCGTTCCTTGGCGGCCTGTCCTACCAGGGCGGCGACGGCAACGACGTCAATCTGGAGACGACGTTCGACTACGGCGACGCGCCCACGGCCGACCAATCGGGCTTCGCTCTCAGCTATCCCACGCTGCAGGCCGATGACGGGGCCTGTCACTTCGTCCAAGGCCCGCGGTTGGGCGACACCGTGACGGTGGACGGCGACGGCCAGCCGACCGCGGCGGCCGACGGCGACAGCAGCGATGACGGCGTGCAGTTCCTGTCGCAATTGGTGGCGTCAGCGAGCGCCGCGACCAAGGCGGCCGTGCTGGTCAATCTGCAGAACGCCGTCACGGCCAAACTGGACGCCTGGTTCGATTTCAATCGGGACGGCGACTGGGACGACTCGGGCGAACACGCCTTGCAGAGCGTCACGCTGCTGGCCGGCGATAACACGCTGACCTTCGCCGTGACCCAAGGGGCCAGCGCGGGGACCACCTTCGCGAGGTTCCGGGTCACGTCCCAGGGTATCGACTCGCCCCGCGGTGCCGCGCCGGACGGCGAGGTCGAGGATTACGCGATTACCTTGGTGGGCGAACACCAGGACGTGAACCTGGATCTGCCGGCGCCGCCCGCAGGCCAGACGACCCACACGATTTCCATCTCGTACGTCGGCGACCAGGTGATGGTGCAACAAGGCTCGACCACGCTGTTAGAACATCCCAACACGGGCAGCGTGACCACCGTGGTCATCACGGAGCCGGTGGCCGTCCAGGAGATCGGGACGCCCCAGAACGACAACTTGCAGTACCTGGGCGACGGCCGCTTCCAGTTGAACAACGGCACGATTTTCGAATTCACGAACCTAGTCAGCTTCACGTTCGCAGGCGGGGCCGGCAATGACACGCTGACGATAGGTTACGCCACGGACAATGCCATCCTGGGCGGCGGCCTGTCGTTCGACGGCGGCGACGGTAACGACACCCTGCTGGTCGACTACACGCACGGCGATCCCATCCCCGCGGCGGGGCTGATGTTCCACGGCGGTGACGGCGGCCACGACACGCTGGGCGTACGCGGTGCCGGCGGCGAGACGGTCGTGTACCAGCCTGACGCCGCAACGAACGGCAACGGCCAGATCACGATCGACGGCGATCGGACGATCACGTTCACCGGTTTGGAGCCGGTCGACTTCGACAACGTGGGCACGTTCATCTTGGATCTGCTCCACGGCGATGATTCCGTGATCGTCACAAACGGGTCCAACAGCGCCGTGACGGCCGGTGGCGAGCTTGTCGGCAGCGTGCCGGCGATGGTCTTCTCCGGAAGCAGTGGTTTGGTCGGGTTCGAGTCCGCCCACGTGTTCCGCACGACAAACGTGATTGTCAATACGACGCTGCACGGCGACGGCAACGATACGATCAGGATCGACAGTGCCTATGACGCGCACGGCAATACCAACCTGTCGATCATCACGGGCAGCGGCAGCGATTCGGTCACGTTCAGCGGGCCGCTGTCGCTTAGCGGTAACCTGATGTTGAATACCGGCGGGACCGTGACCCAGGCGGCCGGCGCCGGGGTGACGGCCAGCGGACTGCAATTGCTCGGGGCCGGCTCCTTCACCTTGACGGACAGCGCGAACGACGTGAATACCGTCGCGGGCAACGTCACCGGCGTCGTCCGGTTCCGGGACGCCGACGATGTGACCAGCGGGACCGTGGCCGGAGATGTCGACGCCGGCGTGACCATCACGACCACCGGCCTCACGAGTAGCGCGGACGTGCGACTGCAGACCGGGACGACGTTGGCAATCTCGGCGGCGGTCGCCACGGGGTCAAGCGACTTCACGGTCCAGGCCGGCGGGGCCGTGTCCCAGACGGCCGCCATCAGCGGCAGCGGCTTGGAATTGCTGGGCGCCGGTCCGTTTACCTTGGCCAATCCCCTCAACGACTTTGTGACCCTCGCGGCGCACACCAGCGGGGCCATCCACTACGCAGACGCCAGCGATCTGCTGATCGGCACCGTCACGGGAGACGGCACCGCGGGCATCGCGACCGGCGGTGCCGCGGTTACGATCAACGCGCTGACGGGGACGATCACGGTCAGCCCGCCGGTGGAGACGTCGCCCGGCAGCGGTGGGGCGGTGCTGGTGACGGGCAGCGTCGTGCTGAACAACACGCTGACGGCCGGCGCCGGTGCCATTACGCTCCACGGCAATACCGCACCCACCAGCGTACTGTCTGTCAACCGGCCGATCACGTCGTCCGGCACGGTGACCTTGACAGCGCCGCAGAACGTGAACTTCAGCGCCGCGGGCGACGTGACGGCGGGCGGTACGCTGACCGTCATGGCCGACAGCGACGCGACCAACACGGGGGCGGTCAGCATGGCCAACGGAACCGTGCTCGACGCGGGCAGCGCCGCGATCGTCGTCACGGCGGCCCAGGACGTGACGTTGGGCGAGTTGGACACGACGAGTGTCGCGTCCAACGCGATCCGCGTCAGCAGCACACTCGGGGCGCTAATGGATGTCAACGGCGATACCGTCAACCTGGCGGATGCCGGCGGCGGAGCCGTGTTGTCGGCCGCCACCGGCATCGGTGCGGGCGATGCGCTGGAGACGGATCTGATCACGCTGGACGCACTGAACAGCACCAGCGGCGACATCGCCATCAACGAAGTCGCGGCAGGGACCGATCTGACCGTCAACCGGGCTTGGAATCAGACGGCGGCCGCGGGCAGTATCTCGGTGACCACCGAAAACGGAACAATCACTGTTCAGACGAACGGCGTGGTAAACTCGGGCAGCAACGCGACCATTACCTTGGATGCCAATGACACGGGACCGGTGTACACGGGCAGTAGCGTGGTGCTGAACGCGGCGGTGTCCAGCACCAACGGCCTGATCACCATCACGGCCGACCAGGACGTGACCGGGAGCACGGCCGGTGACATCAACAGCGGCGGCGGGGCCATTACCATCACCGCCGACGCGGATGTCACCAATCCCGATCCGTTGCGCCGCTTGGGTGGCGACAACGACGGCACGATCCAACTCGCGGGCAACATCACGGCGGGCGGAGGCACGGTCACCTTCAGCTTGTCGGACTGCGACGGCTGGCTCGGAGCCACGCCCGGTAGTGCGGACGGCAATGTCGAACGGACGGAGGCAGCGGCCACGGCGGTCGTCAAGATCGGCACGGGGATTCTACGGCTGAATGGGGCGACCAATCGATACATCGGGACGACGACGGTCAACAACGGCACCCTGCTGGTCAATGGGGAGATTCTAGGCGCCGGTGGCACAGTAAGCGTCACGCCCGTTCCGGCGGGAAGCACGCCGGTCCTGGGCGGGAACAGTTACGGCACCCTGTATAGCGGCGTAAGTAACGGGGCGATCGCTCGCAACGTGTCCCTTGCCGTCGGAGGGATTTTGGATCCGGGCGACTGCAATGACGGCTACTCGGCTTTCGCGCCCAGCTGCACGTCGCAGCCGGGCAAACTGACGGTCAACGGCGATGTTGCCCTGGTTCTTGGCGCGACTCTCCGCGTGCAGTTGAATGGGGTTAAGCCGGGGATGGCGACAGCACCGCCGCCGATCGGCGGTGACGGCGGCTACGATCAACTGGCCGTCAATGGGACGGTCACCTTGGGCGGCGCGACGCTTGAGACCTCGCTGGGCGTGGGCTTCAGCATCCCGGTGGGGGCTGCCTTCCGCGTCATCGATAACTTGTTGGACCCGGTGAATAACCAGTTCCACGGCCTGGCGGAAGGGGGCTTCTTCCACGCAGGCACCGACACGCTGAACATTTCCTACCACAGCGGGTCGAATAGCAACGATGTGACACTGACCCATCCCGGCCGGTACGACTTCGACGCCTACCTGCCAGACACGGACCCCTATTACTACGAATCCGTCGGGCCCATGTATCCCGGGAACACCGCCCAAGCCTATTCTGCGAGCACCGGGGTGGGGTGGTCGACGACCTCGCCGAACGTGCTGCCGCAAGTCACGGGGCGGGGCGCGAGTGAAGGGGACAGCCTGGGGCGGAATACATATCCGGTGGGCACAAGCCCGTCGGGGACTCCCGTCCGCCTGCTGCGCGACTTGCACTTCACGTA
>JAPLNJ010001157.1 GCA_026692885.1 Planctomycetota bacterium
TCTGCTCGCAACCTTTGGTTCGCACGGCGCGAACCCAGCAGTTTGTCGCAAGAGCTGCGTTTTTCATGGCTTTGACGCCACGCAATACAAGCAGCGATTGGATGACCATCGGCGCAAACGGAATTGGCTCGCGTGCGTCTACAACGTTGACAGGTGGACCTCCATTTTTTTCTAGAGCGGAATCCTCGCGCGACCTGTAGAATGTCCGGTAGAACCACCGTTTATAGCTCACGAGAACCTACGATGTCAGATCTCGCCGGAGAGTTGGAGGAGCTGGAAAGCCGGCTCCGAAACGCCGACAAGCAGGCCCTCGCCGAACTGTTCGCCCGCCATCGGGAACGACTGTGGCGGATGATCAACTTCCGGCTGGATCGGCGACTCCAAGGTCGGATCGATCCCGATGATCTGCTGCAGGAAAGCTATTTGGCTGCCGCTCAGCGATTGGAGCACTTTCGCGAGCGCCCCGCCATGTCCGCTTTTGTCTGGCTGCGATTGATCGCCAGCCAGACGCTGGTGGACGCCCACCGCCATCATCTGGGAGCTAAATTACGCAGCGCCGAGCGCGAAGTTGCGCTCGGCGATGGCCACTACCGGCCAACAACGTCGGCCTCGCTGGCGATCCAGTTGGTCGAGCAGTTGACCTCGCCCAGTCAAGTCGCCATCCGGGCGGAGGTCTTGCAACAGGTGGAGTGCGCGATTGCCGAAATGGATCCGCTGGATCAGGAAATCCTGGCCCTGCGACACTTCGAGGAACTGACCAACAGCGAGACTGCGGAGGTGCTGGGGATTCAGCAGAAGGCCGCCAGCATCCGCTACGTGCGGGCCTTGCGCCGCTTGAAGGCGATCCTGGCCCAGTTGCCTGAATTCGCCGAGGATCTGCCAGATGCCTGAACCGGAAATGACCTACGACGAGCACGCTGCCTTGGAAGCCTTGGCGGCCGAATTCATGGAACGGTATCGCTGCGGTGAGCAGCCCTCCGTAGCAGAATACGCGGCGCAGCATCCGGAACTGGCGGACGAGATTCGCGACCTGTTCCCGACTATCGCGACCATGGAACGGCTGAAGGTGCAGAAGGCTAAAGCCAGCAGCGGCCGGGCCTCGCTGGGCGGCGTTCATCTGGAGCGGTTGGGCGACTTCCGCATCATCCGTGAAATCGGCCGCGGTGGCATGGGGATTGTCTTTGAGGCAGAACAGGAATCGCTCGGACGGCACGTGGCCGTGAAAGTGCTGCCCAAGCAGACGTTGCTGGACGCGAAGCACCTCCAGCGGTTTCGCCGCGAAGCCAGCACGGCCGCCGGCTTGCACCACACCAACATCGTGCCCGTGTTCGGCGTCGGTCAACAGGACGGCTTCCACTACTATGTGATGCAGTATATCCACGGTGTCGGCCTGGACCGCATCCTGACGCGAATGGAGCACCGCGATCGGGCCGATCCGAGCGAAGACTTGACCAGCGTCGCGCTCCGCCTGCTGGCCGAGCCGGAATCGCGATCGACTGGCATGCCGCACATCGGCACCTCGCCGGCGCTCGACCTCCCCACGCCGACGGCCTCTGCCTTCCGCACCACACAGCCCATCGGCAGCCCGGGCCAAACCGAGGTCTGCCCAAGTCCAGCTGCCGCCCCCGCCGCGCCGCCCCAACCTACTCCGGCGAGCGTGGTCGTCCGTAGCGGGAACTACTGGGCGAGCGTCGCCCAATTGGGCGTCCAGGTCGCCGAGGCCCTGCATTACGCTCACGCCAAGGGCACCTTACACCGCGATATCAAGCCAGCCAATTTGATCCTTGATGCACAAGGCGTGGTCTGGGTGGCGGACTTCGGTTTGGCCAAGGTCCTGGAGCAGGAGCCAGTCAGCCGTACCGGCGAAGTGGTCGGGACGCTCAGTTACCTGGCGCCGGAACAACTGCGGGGCCAGACGGACCATCGCAGCGACCTGTACGCCCTGGGGCTGACGCTGTACGAACTGCTGACGTGGCGGCCAGCGTTTCACGACTCCGACCGCACGCGACTGCTGCAGCGGATCGCCACCGAAGACCCGCCACGCCCCCGGCAACTGCGTCCGGAGATCCCCCTGGACCTGGAAACGATCGTGTTGAAAGCCAGCGCTCGGGAACCCGAACGCCGTTACCAATCGGCCGGCGAGTTGGCCGCGGACTTACAATGCTTCCTGGACGATCGTCCCATCCAGGCCCGGCGTGTTACGGCCGTCGAACGTGGGTGGCGGTGGTGCCGTCGCAACCGGGCGGTCGCCGGTCTGTCGGCGCTCGCCGTGACCCTGCTGTTCCTCGTGGCGCTGGTCACGTCGATCGGCTTCGCCCGCACGCGAACCGCGCTGGCCGGTGAAAGGACCCAGCGCCAGCGGGCGGAAACAGCGACCGACTTGGCGGCGAAAGTCCTGGACCGACTCTATGAGCGATTTGCACCCCAGGAGGGAGAATCGGCAACCGCGACGACCGGCCAAGTCGACGACGCTGAGCAGTCGGCCGCGCCGATCCTGTCCGAAGGCACCGCCGCTGTGCTCGAAGATATGCTCGCCTTCTACGACCGCTTGGCCGAGCAGGGCGGGAGCGACGCGGGATATCGCGAGAAGGTGGCCTTAGCCAACCGGCGGGTCGGGGACATTCGTCAGCAGCTGGGCCAGTTCGAATCGGCCGCGGCCGCGTACCAGCGGGCGCTGGACATCTACCAGCAACTCGACCGGTCCGCGGCCCATCCGTCACTCGTGCCCGAGATCGCCAAAGTCTCCAATCAATTGGGTTCCGTTTATCGGCAAGCACGGCAGTTCCCGTTGGGCCGGGAATCGCATCAGCGCGCGCTGCAACTCCTGCGGCAAGCGTTGGAAACCTCGCCCGCGTCCCCCAGTCTCAACTACGAGCTGGCTCAGACCTGGTACCTGCTGGCACGGTGCGAGCGTGCCGATCGTCCGCTGCGCGGCCCACCCGGTTTCGACGGGCCGCCCGCTCCACCACCTTACGAAGGCTTCTACGAGGACTCCGGTCCTCGTCCTCCTCAGGGGAAACCCAATTTCCAGCAAGGACGCCCCGGTGACTCGCCGGGGTCCTTGGGATCGCATCCGAGACGGCCGCCTGGCAAGAAACCGGTTGACGACGACGAGCCGCCATGGGGACCACCCGAACACCGGCCGCCGCCTGGGAAGAAACCCGCTGGCGACGATGATCCACCGTGGGGACCACCCGAAGACCGGCCGCCGCTTGGCATGCCTCTGGCTCGGATCGACGCTACGGAATCAGCTGAGCGGGGGCCTGAAGATCCCGCCTCGCCGCTCCACCGCCAGGTTTCCGGCGGCCCCGACAAGAACCTACAAAATGCGATCGGCGTGTTGACGAGACTGGACAGCGCGGCAGCGTCGCCGGAACACCAGCTTCTGCTTGTGCGTTGCTACCGCGAGTTGGCCGTCGGGGCGTTGCCGGTCGATGCCTACCGCGCGGTCGAAGCCGCGGTCCGGGCCGATCGCATCCTGCAGCTGCTGGTCGCCACGCATCCAGACAACTCGAAGTACGAGCGTGAACTGCAGCGGATCCACGGCGTCCTCACCGTGCGTCTGCCGTGGCTTTCCGAGCACGAATATGGGTGGATCGGGCAAGCCCTGGAAGATGCCCTAGTTGCCCCGTCGCCCGCCGAGGATGCGCGTCATCCGCTGTTCGATCAGATCGCGACGCGGGCTCATCTCCAGCATCTGTTGGGCATCATCCAGTATCGCCTCGGCCAATCCGCAGCTGCCGAGAAGAATCTGCGCGAGGCGATCTCCCGGCAGTCGAATCTTGGTCAGCGCCAGCCGCCCGACGCCACCCAATCGTTCTGGTCAGCCAGGTTCCAGTTCACGCTGGCGGTGCAACTCGTTGAGCGTGGTCGCTGGCAAGAGGCGCGGGAGCTGCTTGAGGCCAGTGGCAAGGAATTCGAGCAACGGTTGACGGTCGATGCGAAACTCGCGTTTGTCCATGCCAACTTGTATGCGGTGTACGCCACGCTGGCCGATGCCTTGTCCGCTGCGGGCGAGTACCAGGCGGCCATTGATGCCGACCGGCGTGCCGCGGACCATCGCCAGTACTTACCTCAGGGTGCACCGCCAGCGTTCACGGAGAGACCCCATGCCCCGCCCCCGCGGCCAGGGCAGAAACCGAAACCTCAGCCCGACGATTCGTCGGACAGTTGCATCCGAGGGGCTGGGGGATTAGATTTCCTGTCCGTTGTCTGGGCTTCAGCTATGCCGTGCTCAATCGCGGACTGGGCTGGCAGACATTTAGGCAAGCGGCCGGAGTTCCCATTCATGGAAGACGCGAGTCTATGGGGCATGCTGGAACTGATCTGGAAACGATCATCGCCACGGCGGACGAGGTCGGGGCGACCGTAATTCTGTTCGAGGTGCCTCGAGGCCTGGTCATCGATCCGTTCGGCGGGTTGGAACGCGGAATCGCCAGAGAACGCGACTTGGAGTTGATCCCCGACACACCGATCCGCAATCTTGTCCTGTGGAGTCGAGTCTCGCCCTTGGGCAAGTGGATCGGACCGGCGCTGAGCGACGATGGGCTGCATCCCAACGAACTCGGCGACCGGCATCTGGCCGAATGGGCCGCCGGCGCGTTGCTGCGGCTCTACGGAAAGAAGATCCTCGCGGAAACGTCTTCTCAGTCGGTTGTATTCGCTTGGAGAGGACAACCATGGGCCTCGTACCTAGCCCCACTCTGCCTCTGGTTGCCACCGCAGGCTGCGTCAAGATTCCTGCCCGATGATCACACGTTTCCAGCGTCCGGGAACGCCGCGCCAGGCCGTTTGATAGGTCGCCTCGAACGGCACGTTGACATACCGGTCGGGCGTCAAGAAAAGGGGCATGTCGGGAAGGACATCGCCCGTCGCGATGGGTTCAAAATAAGCCGTGGGACAGGTATCCGCGCGGTAAGCCGCGAGACTCAGCGGCTGTTCCGAGGTCACGCCCGGCGTGGTGCCCCAAAACGCGGCGTGCAGGCCGTCCGGGTCGTGGCGGCCAGGTGGGTGCAAGTCGATCACCAAGAGATGCCGGCCTTGCTCTAGGGCGTTGGCCAGCTTCTCCAACAACTGTCGGACGGTGAGCAGACTGAGCTTGTTTCCTGGCGAGACGATTTCCAGAAAAGCAACCACGCGGTCTCCCGAAGTATGGTAGATGGCAACTCGATCCGCCTGGGCAGCGTAAATCGTCGCCTCGGATTCCAAGGTGTAACGGACCTGGGGTGGATGCTCCGCAACCGCTACCCCGGCGCCGTCTCCGGGATCGCGTTCCGGCCAATCGTCGGATCCTTGAAATTCTTCGAGCGCCAACACATCGGGGTGCGGGCGGCCGGCAACCTGCTCGGCCATGGCGTAATAGCCTTCGGGCAGCAGGCCGTCGTTCAACACATCTCGAATCGCCACAATCCAGGCCTGGTGAAAATCGTGAAACGTTCCTGCACTGACTCTGGTCCAATCATGTACCGGCATGGCACGCAACCTTGGTTTTATGGAGCAACGGAATCCACGATGCAGCCGTTAGTATAACGCCGTCTTGCGAAAGAATCGACGACGACCGGCGGCCTGCAGATCATGCTGCCCCACCCACGCTCGGCCGACGGCGAACTTGCGGTAGGTTTCGACCAGCCGCGGTATACTGCCCGCGGCCTGGTTTGTCCCTTCGTAGAACGGAATTTATTCCGCTTCACTGAACGGATTGAAATCCGTTCTAGGACGAAGCAGCAGCCGAGTCGCCGCCGCCGGCCCCCTTGGGTGGCGATCGATCGCAGCAAGGCCGCGTTAGTGGAAGAGTTTGGGTGCCTGCTTCCAGTCCTTGTCTTTGTCGTGAGCCATCGCCGCCACGCGCGGACGCCGCTCGCGCAACCGCACAGACTCCAGGCCCACATAGTAACCTTCGGAATGGACGTTTTTGCCCGTGCATTCCAGACGCACGGTGTAAGCACCCGGCTCGGGCCAGAAATCGAGCAGGTGCACCTCTTCGTCGACCACCTTGGCGCTGTACAGATCAATGACACCGCCGAGCTTCACGCCGTTCAGCGAGGCTTGATACTTGCCGAAGTCGTAGCTCTTGGTCATCTGCAGCAACAGCCGTAGCGGCTCCTGCTTCTGCACCTCAAACGGGATCGCGAGCCACGCGCCCGCCACCTGTCTCGGCAGGTAGAGCAATTGCTTGCCTTCGTAGAGGCTGAGCTGCTGGGTCGTGACCGATCCATCGCCGTGGTGCTTGTCGTCCGCGAAGTCGGCGGCCCGGACGATCAGACGGTCCAGGTTGGCGAGTTTCCGCTCGCGGGCATGGGGCGCGCGGGCGGTGAAGGTGGACTCGCCCGTCTGATACCAGAACGCCACGCTGGCGTAGTCATCCTCGCGCTCGTTCCAACTCGTCGACTTGTACTGGGGATTCTCATCCGGCGAGATCCAGCCGAAATGTTCCAAGGTCACTTTGATGCCCGTGTTGAAGACGAGCGGATCGTTGAGGTGCCAGCGGTAGGCGCTGGTGTGCCCGCCGACGATGCCCCATTGGTCGAAGTAGGGCACACCGAAATACGGCGTGCTGGTGGTCTTCAGCCCCCAGGCCGACAAGAAGTAGTCCTCCGTGCCGGTGCCCCAGATCGAGGGCTTGGTCTCGCCGTCAAGGTAGATTTTCTCGTCCCCCTCGCCGAACCACGCCGGACTCCGCGTGCGTACGGCCAGCACCGTACCCACGTAATGCCCCTTGCCCTTGGTTTCCAGCAACACGTAGTCCTGGCCCGTCTGCACCGGGTACTCCTGGCGATACTGCGAGTAGAAGTACGGCGTATCCCCGGAGACCTTCTCTTTCTTGATCCAATCGATGTTGTAGTAAAGCAGGCTGATGGGCTTGTCGCTCTGATTGACGATCTCGATCCGGGCCGACTTGCGAAACGGCATGTGCCAGAAGCAGTTGTAGGAGTCGGCGTCCTCGACAATCACCGGCAGGCTGATCACTTCGCTGCGTCGGCCGAAGCAACTGGCGAAGAAGTCGCCGACCGGCGCCTCGACCGCCGGGCGCGGGCTGTCGTCCCAGAACATGCGGAGCAGCATCTCCTGATGATTGGCCGAGCCCTTGGGTGCCCAGTTTTGCCGCTCGGGTCCGAGGAAGGTGAGCCAGATATGGGTGATGACGCCGGGTCCCTTTTCGTCCAAGAGCACATGCGTTTCGCCCGGCTCCACGCGGAAGTTGTCCCAGTTGCTGGCTTCGTCCAGGTCGCCTCGCGGATCCGCCTTGGGATGCAGCCGCTGCTCGGCCCCGCCCCGGCGGACCTCGCCGAGGCGCATGGTCGAGGTGGCCCGCATGGAGCGGCCCTCCTGCGGCTTGGCGAGTCCTTCGAGCGGCCCGCCCGCCAAGGCCGACTGTGCCGCCGTGGCCAAGACCACCAGCACCAGCAGCTTGGCCCCGATCCCCCGCCCGGCCACCGACGGCCCCTTGAGCCAGGGGCGCAGAAGCTCCAGTGACTCACAACGACAAACGTTTCCCATTTCTCCGAGACGCCACGATTCTGTCGGGTCGCTGTTCATGATGGTCCAAGCTTAGGGGTGTTGATAAAGGTGTTGACTGAGGCAGAAAATGCCTGTCCGCGGTGAAGGCACCGCGAACCGATCCAGGTGCCGACGATTCTAGTGCTTTGTCAAGGCTAAGAATTAGGGTCGCGCTAAGTAAGGACCGGCGCATCAACAACTGTCGGGTCTTCAAAGTAGTCATCACGCTCCGCGTGATGACATGTCGTCACGGCGGAGCGTGACGACTACTATACTTGCGACACTTATTGATGCGCGAGCCGCCGGTATTACAGTCGGAAAACCGGGCGGCTTGCGCCGCTCCGCTAACAGAAAACGCCCCCAAGGGTCCCAAAGTAAGTGGCCGGCGGCGAGCGTCTTGCCGCTCACAACCCTAAACTCAAGCTTTGACAAAGCACGAGCCTGTTACTCCCCTGCCAATCGCGAATTCTGTCTTCGTTTTCTACGATTCGCGGCGAGAGAAAGCAACTGGCTGGTTGACGGATGGACCCAAGAACCTGTATACCAGCCCTGGGCAACCGTGATCTAAAAGGGATTTGACATGCAATCGCGATTCAGAACCAGCATGCTGGCAGCCGTGGCGGCGACGGTCCTGGCCGTATCGTGCTCGAAGCAAACGACGGAACCGAGCGGCGCTGGCCGCGTCGTGCTCGAAGCCGACCATGGAACCGAGCGGCACGCCCCGGCAGGGAACGGCGCAAACGTCGAGGCCCCGTGCGGCGGCGTCCGAGTCGGAAACCTACCGGGATTTCCTCGCACGGATGGGCGGCGAGGACGTCTTGTTCGCGCGCCTCGACAAGCCCGCGACCATCGGGTTGCTCGGGGTCAGCAAGACTCACGAGTACCAACTCCGCCGTGATGAGGCCGCTCGCACGACCGCGGAGAAGATAAACGTCAAGCTGCTGCTGGACCATTACGAAAGCGACGTGACCACGCAGCGTACCAAAGCCGAGGACATGGCCGTGCGAGGAGTACAGGTTTTGATCTCCACCGCGCGGGACGACGAGAGCTTCACCGCCCTGGCGGAATTTCTCAAACGCGAGAAAGTGTGCCTGGTCAGCGAGGGCGGCACCAATGACAAGTTCACCCGTACCGACCTGCCGAACTACGTGACGTACGTCGGGGTGAATAACTACCAGAACGGATTTGACGGCGGAGTCTGGGCGGCGGGCTGCTTCCAGAAGAACTTCCCCGACCAGAAACCCCGGCTGGCGGTGGCCAACTACCCGAGCAACAAGGCGACCAACGAGCGGGCGACCGGATTCATCGCGGGCTTCCAGAGCATCCGGCCGGAGTTGGAAGTCCAGTTCAACGGCAGCGTCGGCGGGGGAGGCGGGCGCGACCAACTCCTGCCCTTCATCGAGGATGTCTTCACCGCGCACAATTTCAATATCTTCTTCGGCGTCTGGGACGAAGCCGCGATCGCCGGCTGGACCGCGGCCCGCACCCGGGGGCTGACCGCGAAGGACATCATGATCCTGGGCTACGACGGGACCTTCGAGGTGGCCAAGCTCGTCGCCGAACCCGAGTCCCTGTTCGTCGCCGACATCGCGCAGGACCCCGAGTTGTCGGGCCAAGTGACCCTGGCGATTGCCGCCAAGGTGGCCACCGGCCAGTGGCAGCCGGAAGATCTGCCGATGTTCATCTACATTCCCGGCATGGTCATCACGCGGGAGAACGCTCGGACGTATCTGCAGCACGCCGACCAGGGCGGAGACCGGCCATGAGCAGGGGTAGCGCGGACGAGCGCAGGGAGGGCGAGGCTCCTGCCGAGCCGCCCGCCGCGACCGGCCCCGCAACAGCCCCGCCCTCCCAGTCCATCGGCCACCCGGGACTGGCTGCGTCCGCTGCGGACGCACGCCCCCGCCGCAATCGAATCCAGACCGTCCGCGCCTTCCAGGAGTTGGGACTGCTGATCGTCTTGCTGGTGCTCGTGGCAGCGGCCTCGGTGTGCGTGGACAACTTCTGCACGGCCCGCAACTTCACGAGTATCGTGCGTAACGTCGCGAACGTCGTGATCATTTCGGGCGGACTGACGCTGTTGGTGATCAGCAAAGGCATCGATCTGTCGGTAGGCAGTGTGATGGCGCTGGTCAGTGTGGTCACGGCCTTGGTCTATCGGGCGGATATGCCGTGGCCGGCAGCGGTCGCGGCGGGCATCGCCAGCGGCCTGCTGGTGGGACTGCTCAACGCCGTGTTGGTCAACCAGTGTCGGCTCAATCCGATCCTGACGACCCTGGCCACCATGACCAGCATCCGCGGTTTGGCGTATGTGCTCGCCGGGGGCGTGCCGATTCCGATGAAGCAGGCCGCCGTGGCGTGGCTGGGTGAAGGGGAAGTCGCGTGGATCCCCGTGCCCGTACTCCTGGCCGGCCTGGTGACCGTGGCACTGTTGGTCGTGCAGCGTGGTACGGTGTTCGGCATCCAGACGTTCGCCGTCGGGGGTAACGAAGAAGCGGCCCGGCATTGCGGCATCGCCGTGACCCGGATCAAGTATCGCCTGTACCTGCTGAGCAGCCTCTGCGCCGCGCTGGCGGGGCTGATCATCACCGGCCGTTTCTACTCCGGTCAGCCTACGGCCGGCAACGGCATGGAGTTCGATGCGATCACCGCGGTGGTCGTCGGCGGCACGAGCCTGGACGGCGGCATCGGCAGTGTGTTGGGGACCGTGATCGGCGCCGTGTTCATCGCGGTGATCAATAACGTGATGGTCCTGCTCGGCTGCGACTACTACATGCAACGGGTTGCCAAGGGAGTGATCATCGTGCTGGCCATCATCGTGGATCAGCGGATCCGGAGGCTCGGTGGGTTGACGCGCGGCTGATCTCGGACCGTTATTTCTTTCGGATCCAGGCCCAGAATCCGCACGAGCCTGGTCAATCCAGCGGTATCACGTCCTGGCCTTGAGACTGGACCTCGACCACGCGCCGCCCGTCGAGCACGACTTGGTAAGTGGTGCCAGCCGTGGCGTCGATGCGCGCCTGGCCGTCTCGAATCTTCACGGGGAACGGAGCCACCACGCGACGGTTCCCCTCCGTCGCCACGGCTAATGCGTCCAGCTTGCCGGCCAACCGCAGACGCAGGCTGACCAACGCCCCCGGATTGATGTCGGCCGGTAGCCGCTTCTGGCTGGCCAAGTGAAAGACGTCCGGCAGGCAGCCCTGCGACGGCCCCTCCGGATACTGCATCTGTTCGCCGGCGACCAAGATCCCTTCCGCCACCTGTCGCCAGTCAAGTGTCGTATCGTGCGGAACCAACAGCAACAAGGCGTAGGCGTACACGGTCCCGCACCACTGCACCGGCAAACCCATCCAGTTCGGGGCTTTCCAAGCCGTCGCCCCGTAAACGGGCGTAGTCGCATACAACATGATTGGCTGATTCGACCACTGGTAGACGAACGGCAGTCCGGTGAGGGCCCAGCGCCGCGCCTCGTCCAACCACTGCTTGTCGCCAGTCAACTCGTAACCGCAGACATAAGCCCACACGAGATACGCTGAGGCCAGGATGTCCGGCGTGTGCAACGGTATTTCCCAGGTCTGGGCGCCGCGCGGGGTGCGGAAGCGTTTCATGTACTCCAGCGTCTTCAGCCCCGCCGCCAGCGATTCCTGATTGCCGGTGCACCGCGCGTGCTCCAACAACACGAATGCCGGGCGGGCGCAGATGCCGTTCGCCGTGTCTTCGAAGTGGCCGCGGCGATAGGGGCCGTCGTAGTGGTACGAACCGTCGGGTTGCTGGCCGCGAATCAATTGCTGGGCCTGGTCGTTAACCGTCTGCAGCCACTGGGCGGCTCGGCCGGTCACGAAGTAGCTGGCCGAATTGCCCACGTGGGCGCCACCGTACGCCAACTGCGGTGTCTGCGGCACGCGGCCCGTAATCCGCCAGAGGGCGGAGGCGTGATCGGCAAACCAGCCGCCCGATCCGCTCTGGCCGGGCACCACGGCGTGGTACCAGCCTCCCTGCTCGCTGCGGATCAGGCCGTGATAGGCAGCCAGCGACAACTGCATCTGCTTGTCGAACGACCGCGGAGCCGGCGGCAC
>JAPLNJ010001158.1 GCA_026692885.1 Planctomycetota bacterium
AGGCACTGTGGAGTCAGTCGCAACCGTTGCTCGAAATATTTTTGAGCGGCGACGCCCTCACATCTCTATTCGAACACCGCCCGGGCCCCGGACTCAGGCGGATTGAACACGCCGAACGTGGCGGGCCAGGCGATGAAATTCTGAATGTCCGTGCCCGGCGTGTCATTGTCGTTGAGCATGAAGCCCAGCCAGAACCACTTGCTTGACTCTGCCGACGGGATGATCTTCTCGTCGCCCTGGTAGGTGCTCTCGTCCAAGGGCAGCTTGAATTCGATCACGTACCCCGGACTCTTCGCCAGATCCACCCCGTAGATCCCTTCGATGTACTGCCGCTCGGGAATGTCCTGCGCAGTATCGAAAGTCCGGATGACCCGCGGGGCCTTGGCCGGGTCGAGATCTAGGTCGAGCTTCTGGAAGAAAAACCGATTCCGCATGAACAACGCCCCTTTGTCCGTCGTCCGCGCCAGATTGAAGCCAAAGCCGGGCAAGAAGCCATTGATGCAGAACTGGAGCGAGTCGGCCTGATAGAATCGATTCGCCGGCTGATGGAAGCTGACGACGTCGTCGAAGACAATCGCCGAGCCGTATAAGTCGCGGCCATGGTAGCCCAGGCGAATCACGCCGCTGCAGTCAGCCGGACCGTCAATTTTGCCGAAGCTGTTCTGCGGCAACAGC
This sequence comes from Planctomycetota bacterium, assembly GCA_026692885.1. The sequence goes on from JAPLNJ010001158.1 coordinate 676, forward strand.
AGGATCTGCGGCGGGAAGCCACGCCACTTCTGTAAGTTGCCGTCGATCGTCAGGGGACCGGAAAGTCTCTTGATGATGATTTCCGGCGCCGGAGCTTTCCCAAAAGGTGGATGCAGGAGCGGCCTGCGATAGGCCAACTCGCGGGCCTTCGTCGGGCTCAGCGCCACGGGCACGCGGCTCTTCCGCACGGCGTCCACTTGCCGTACGGTCAGCCAGTGGTGGCAGTTCGTCATATAGTCGCCGATGAGCAGTTGCACCTGGCCATCGTCGCTGCGGACCGCCGACCACTCCTGCGGATGATCGACCCAGAAGCCGCTCCAGTTCGCCGTCGCGGGCAAGCCGAACCGGCCCAGTTCCAGACCATCGCTGTCCAGGGCAAAGAATTCGCATTGATGCCCCCAACTGGACAGGATCACATTCGGAAAGACCTCCAAGCCTTGAATCGGCGAGTAGTCGTTCGTGGTCCGCAGCCAGCGCAACGTGCCGTCGGAATTCCACCGTGCCAGATCGGTCGCCCCGCTGTTGCTCAGCCCCATCCCCTGCGGCGTATGTCGCAGGTTGAGGCCGGCGCAAAGGCCCCCGTCCTGCGCTACGAACTTGGCTGTCGAGGTGCAGCGCAGGTCCTCGTTCTTGTCGGCAAAGTACGGGCTGGGAACAATCGGGTCCTGCGGGGCGAGCACCCGGTCCTTCCGGAACTCGTACAGCGGCACGCCGCGTCCATCGAGGCCCTTGAGCCGCCAGATCAGGGCCAGCTGGTGTCCCGAATGATAGACCGTCCCGTCCGGGTTGACGAACATGAATCGCCCGGACAGGCTGTTCGTCACCGGCTTGCCTTCGGTGTCCAGAACCGGAGTGCCCGGCGCGTCCTGCTCGTCGATCTGCCCGTCGTTATTCGTATCCGTCGCCAGGAGATAGCCGCCGGCGGGATTCGGTTTGTACACCGCCACCGCCCGGACTACGGGGTTGTCGTAGCTGGCAAACACGATCCAGTCCCCGGCGTTCTTCTCCGAAGCCTGGCAGGTGAAGACGCCGAAGTTCTTACCTTGGGCTCGGAAGAACCCGCGCAGGCTGGGTTGCGTCATCGGCGGCAGGCCCCAGTAGGTATCTCAGGCTATCGACGGTGGCGAACAGCACCTGGTCGACCTCCGCGTCGGCGGCGTAGAGCTTGCCGCCGAGTTCCGCGAGGCCGCCCAGGTACTGGCTCCGGAACTTCCCCTTGAGGTTCACGCACAGACGTCCGTCGGATCTCGCGATGGGCGTGCCGGTAGCCGGATCGATCCGGTACAGGTCGACACTCTTGTCCGCCCCGTTCCGGGCCAGGTAGATGCGGCCTGCTCCATCCAGGCACAGCCCGGTGCTGTCGGCGGATCCCTCAAACACCCAACGAGCTTTGCCCGTGGCGGGGTCGCCCAGACGTAGGTTGATATGCCGCTCACTCCAGCCAGACGCCGTCAGCAGCTGGTTGTCCGGCGTGTAGGCGACCAGCCCGACGTGAATCGAGTCCGACTCATCAGCCGTCGGACCCGCGCCGGCATTGGCTGCCATGCCCCGGTAAATCCAATCGACCTGGCTTTCGACCACCCGGAGTTCATAGTTCCCCGGCGGGATTGGCCGCCCGAACAGGTCGCGCGTCGGCAGCGTGAACCCGTAGACCCCCTTTTTCAGCGGCAACCCCTGAAACAGATACGAAACCGCCCGGTTGTCCGGCGTAAACACCCCGGCACTTTTCAGCCCTTCGTCGGCAGCGATCTGAAACTGACCGTCGGCAGGCCGTGCCGGCATGTCCGGAGCTTCGAAAACACCCAGGTCATAGGCCCCGGCCCGGGGCTGGCCGTCCAAATCGGTGAGCGGAGCCTTGTGCCCGGCCAATTCGGGCACGCCCCAGTCGGCCGTCACGATCCGCGAGGGATTCCAGCTCAGCGTCGTGACCGGATGGAAGTCGTTCTTGTGGGGGTTCGCGAAGTCCACGTTCAGCTGCACGCTGTGGGCGTCCAGTCCGCCCGTAACATCGCGCCAGGTGGGCAGCGAGGGCCGCTGCAACTGGCCTTCCAGCTTTCCGATCGTGAGCGCCACGTACAGGTTGTAGTCCAACGCCAGATTTCGGTTCTCGCCCCCCACCACAACGCCGGTTCCCGCGTGGACCACGACGTTATTGAAAACCGCCGTGTCCGTCGCTTGCGACACGCTCAGCCCACAGGCATCGGCCGTGAACACGGTGCAATTGGCCACCGTCGAGCGGCGTGCTTGGTTGAGCGAAATACCGATCAGCGCTCGAGCGACGATGACATTCTCGATGGTGGCCTGGTCGACCTGCCCGGCCCGGATGCCGGTGGTGCCGCCCACGATTAGGACGCGGCGAACGGCCACGTCCTCCGCCGCGGACATATCGATGCCGACCCCGCTGCTCGTCACGCTCAGGTTCTCCACGCGCGCCCCCTTGCCTGTGAGCTTGACCGCGACGGCAGCCCCGCGGGCCTCGATGACGGTTCGTTGGCAGCCGGCGCCGCGCAACGTTACGCCCGGAGGTACGGTGAAGCCGCCGGCAAACGTCCCGGCCGGCAATTCGACAACGGCGCCAGGCCTAGCCTGGGCCAGTTCGGCCAGATCCGCGCTGAGCGCAACACGACACAGGAACACGGCGAACACGGCAGCGAGTAAGGTTTGGCGGTGGGACATAGGAAAATCCTGTCGAGGGTGATGCAGGGAAGCCCGCGAGCCAATATACCGGCCCGTCAGTCGCGTGGGGAAGCCGTCGGGCCAGTCCGCAGGGCTGTCTCGGCGAAACGACGCGCGAGCCGCTCAGTGACGCATCGTGGGTTTAGGAATTGGCGGCGGCGGCTTCGTGTGATGCTTCGAGCGTGCCCTGGGGCCACGTGGGCGGCGATTGGACCATTTTCTGCCGGATCCGATCCCGGTTGCCTCCAGATTGATCGTGAACCACGTGGAGCCCGCCTTGCTGAGCGGTTCGAACAGCGGCTTGATGTAGCTCTGCTTGTCCCCCTTGCATCGGCCGCAAAATAACTCCCTCGCCCCGGTACTCCGGGGAGAGGGTTGGGGTGAGGGGCAATACGGCAAATCGGGAAGCTCGTCTGGACGGTGAGTATAGCCCACTAGGTATCGTAGTACAGGCAGAACTCGTACGGGTGCGGACGGAGACGGACCGCAGCGGCCTCCTGCTCGCGCTTGTAGGCGATCCAGGTCTCGATCACGTCCTTGGTGAAGACCTCACCGCGGAGCAAGTAGTCGTGGTCCTGCGCCAGCACATCGAGCGCCTCGTCGAGCGAACCGGGCGTCTGCGGAATGTTGGCGCGCTCTTCCGGATCGAGATCGCACAAGTCCTTGTCCAGCGGCTCGCCCGGATGGATCTTGTTCTGAATGCCGTCGAGGGCCGCCATGCAAATGGCGGAGAACGCCAAGTACGGATTGCCGCTCGGGTCCGGGCAGCGGAACTCGATCCGCTTCGCCTTCGGGCTCGGGCTGACCATCGGAATGCGGCAACAGGCCGACCGATGGCGTTGCGAGTAGACCAGATTGACCGGCGCTTCATAACCCGGCGTTTCGTAACCCGGCACCAGTCGCTTGTAGCTGTTGGTGGTGGGGTTGGTGAAGGCCAGCAGCGACCGCGCGTGCTTCAGCAGGCCGCCAATTGCGAAGATTGCCGTGTCGCTGAGGCCCGCGTAGCCGCTGCCGGCAAACAACGGCTGCCCGTCCTTCCAGATCGAAAAATGCGTAGGCATGCCGGAGCCGTTGTCACCGAAAATCGGCTTGGGCATGAAGGTGACCGTCTTGTTGTGCTTCTTGGCCACGTTCTTTAACACGTACTTGCAGATCAACACGTTGTCGGCCATCCTCACCAACGGCGAGAACCGCAGGGCGATTTCCGACTTCCCCGCGGTGGCGACTTCGTGATGCTGAGCCTCGACCTCGATGCCGCAGTCAATCAGCGTCTGCATCATTTCGTGGCGGATGTCCAGCAACTGATCCGCCGCCGGAACCGGGCAACAACCTTCCCTGTAGCGCAGCTTCTGGCCCAGGTTAGGGTTCTCGGCTCGGCCCCGGTTCCACTCGCCTTCGATCCTGTCGATGTGGTAGTAGCCCTCGTGAGCCTTCTGGTCAAAACGTACGTCGTCGAAAATGAAGAACTCCAGTTTCGGACCGCAATACGCGGTGTCGCCAACGCCGGTGCTCCGCAGGTAGTTCACCGTCTTGCGGGCAATGTTCCGCGGGTCGCGGCTGTAATCCTCGCGCGTGATCGGATCCTGGATGTTGCAAATCATCACGAGCGTGGGCAGCGCGGTGAACGGATCCAAGAACGCCGTTTCCGGTTGCGGCAGGACGAGCAGGTCGCTCTTGTTGATCGCCTGCCAACCGCGGATACTCGATCCGTCGAAGCCCCGGCCTTCGTCAAACACATCCTCGGTGAGCGCTTTCACGGGAATGGTGAAGTGCTGCCACAACCCTGGGAAAGCCATGAACCGCAGGTCCACCGCCTTCACGTCTTTTTCGCGACACAGCTTCAATACGTCTTTCGGAGTCAATGCGACAATCTCCCTTGACACAAGTACCACCAAAAGGAGCTGCTGATCGCTCCCCATGTCCCAAACACCGGTCCAATCGTCGTCCACCCACCACACACGCTCTGCGAAGGGATGCTCCCGGCCTGTGCCTGGAATCCGCGTTACGCCGCGGAGAAACTGGTGCGTCGGGTACGCGAGTTACGCAAGAAAGGGGCCAGATGTCTGCTAAGAACCTAACCTTAACAGCCTTAAGTGATAGCAAATAAACGGTTTACGAGTCAATTTCAAAACGATTTCAAACTCCAAAAACAGCCGAAGTTGCATGGTTTCTGAGCAAGTTACGACTATGGATCATGCAGAAACCGCCAAATGTGCCAACGACGACAGACGGCATTGATCGGAACGTCGCATGGCAGGCCGCCGGCCCGACTACGCGGGCGGCTGTGATTGAGTTAACATGGGCTGATCTTCCGCGACATCCGGAAGCGCGCCGATCTTAGCAAAGATATGGACCTTTCGGTCCCGACATATAGTCTTAAGGATTAGGGCTGCGTTCGTACTGTAATGCCCTGAATAGATGCCTGCCTCCGTTGAGGGATCGAATGATGACCAAACTCCCACCCCACAAGACGGCTTCTCGCAAGAGGTCGCAAGGAAAGGGAACGCCTCGCCGAACGGTGCGATGGTTGCACGGTGAAGTCCTCGAATCGCGGCAGCTGTTGAGTGTCGCCGCTTGGCTGGCGGAAGGCGAGACGTGCGGTCCTGTCACCGACCCCGGAACCGGGAGTTCGACCGAAGACACCTCGACCCCCAACGCCGGAGATAATTCTCTTCCGACCTACGGTCCCACGCTGCCCAACCTGAATCCGGTCGTGGCGCAAGTGGGCATTTCGTCAGCGCCGGTGCAGGCTCTGACCGTGACGTTTTCCCACGACGTGGCGGCGGCGGCGTTGATTGCCGACGGCTCAATAGTCTCGGCGGTATCGTTGGTGAACTTCCTGCGGGGGCCGGTCAGCCTGCAGGCGAACCAGTTCGCTTACGATCAGACCGCACGGAAACTGACGCTCACGCTCGACCAGCCGCTGCCCGCCGGGGGACTGGCCGACGGCCTCTACGAATTGCGCATCGATGGCAGCCAGTTCCAGGATACGGCTGGGCGGCTGCTCTGCGGCGGACAGGCGGGCCTCAGGTTCGAAATCCCGACTTTCGCGGCGCCCGCGGCGCTGCAGACCGATGGCGGCGATCTCCAGGTGGGCAGTTACTCCGTGCCTTCGCTGGCAGATTGGAACGGGGACGGCTTGCTCGACTTGATCGTCGGCGAGAAAACGGCGGCGGGTGAAGGCAAGCTACGCATCTACCTGAACTCCGGCACCAATCCGGCGCCGGTCTACCATTCGTTCCTGGTCGCGCAAAGTAGTACCGGAGGCGACCTGAGTGTGTCGGCCAGTGGCTGTCTGGGCGTGTTCCCCAGAGTCTTCGATTGGAACCGGGATGGCCGACAGGACTTGGTGTTGGGCCTGGCCGACGGTACCGTCCTGGTGGCCTTGAACGAGAACACGGTGGCGGATCCCCGCTTCGGCGTGCCGCTTTCCGTCCAGGTTGGGCCGACCGGTGCGAAAACCGCCGTTGACGTCGGTGATCGGGCCACGCTCGCCATCGTCGACTGGAACGACGACGGCTGGTTCGATTTGGTGCTGGGCGGACTGGACGGCAAAGTCCACGTGTTGATCAATGCCGCGTCTGCCGGTTTGCCCGATTTCCGCACGGATACGCTGCTGCTGGACGGAACGAGCACCCTGACGGCGCCCAGCGGACGCTCCGCGGTGGCGGTGGTGGACCTGAATGGTGACGGGCGCAAGGATCTTGTCTTGGGAAACACGGATGGCCAGTTGCTTTTCTTCGCCAATGTGGGGACCGATGCCACGCCTCTGTTTGCAGGATCTGAATTGCTCCAGGCAGACCACGCGGCGGTCGATCTGGCCGGCTCAGCGCGTTCACGTCCGTTCGTGGACGACGTGAACAAAGATGGCGTTCCGGACTTGCTGGTCGGTGCGGCGGACGGGTTGGTGCGGCTGTACTTGGGCTCCGCCAGTTCGGCTGCGGGATCGAGTCCGACGGTGGGCGATCCGGGCGGGACCTACGTGTACGCCTTTCGTGTCCAGCCGCTGGGCAATGCCAATCCCTGGCAGAATTCCGCCCATCCGCTGGACGTGAACAACGACGGCCTGATCACTCCGTTGGACGCCTTGCTTGTGGCCAACTACATCAATGCCAACGGTTCGGGGGCTCTGACGTGGCCGGCGTTGGGTGCCAACTGTCCCCCGCCTTACCTGGACTGTGCTGGCGACTGGAACATCACGCCTCAGGACGCGCTGCTGGTGATCAACGACCTCAATACGCACGGTGCGCGGGCCGTGACGGCAGCTTCCGGCACGGACTGCGCAGACACGCCCGTCTGCACGCCCGCAGGCGAGGCCGAAGATCTGGAAGACACCCTGACGGCACTGCTGTGAACATCTTGAAACCCACTGCTGTGCACATCTTTGCAGCCAGCCAAAGGCTGGAAATACAAGCACGACGCGCAAGCGAGTGAGTCCGGGGTGGACCGGCAAGCGAAATCCAGACTCACTCGCGAGCGCGTCGTGCTTGTAACATAGCGGCCTCCGGCCCGTTTGAAGATGTGCACAGCAGTGGTTTTGAAACCCCTCGTTCCCAGGCCCTGTCCCGAAAACAGCCACTGGAAGTCTGTGCAGAATTCCCAGGTATCCTGTTTTCATTCATCCCAACGTCCGCAGGACGTCCTCGACTGCCTGGGAACGCACTGCCTTGCCGGCTCCGCGGGCCTTCCTGCGAGGCGGGGGAATGGATCCCGGTCGCGGACTTGCCGACAATCACGTCCAAGCTTAGGATCAATAGCTCGCTTGACGCTGGGGATGCCGTCGGCAGTCCGGCAGGTTGACCGCCATAGGAAGCTCCCGACGCAGCCGTGCCGCCGGTGTCGCAGGCTTTTGTCACTAGGTTCGCGGTGGAGATTTGGACCATGAGAATTGAGACTCGCCAGTTGGTTACGGTGATGGCATTCCTCGGATGCATTGGCTGCGCTGTCGCAGTACTCGTTGCTGCCCAGCCGCAGCAGCCCAAAGCGAATCCCGTCGGTTCAGCCCAGAGCGCCGTAGCCCAGGCGAAGAAAGGCTTGGATGCCGCTCGCGCCGCGGTGAACAGCGCCTCGGCCCATTTGACGACCGTGACGAAGCAAGCCCACGACTTGCGGAAGAAGCTTGAAGAGGAGTACGAGACTGCCCCCGAGATGGTGGCCGCTCGCAAGCAACTAGAACAAGACAAAGCGACGTTGGATCAGACCAAGACACCTCTGATGGAGAAACTGCACCAGCAAGCGGAGTATCAGGCGGCAATCACAACGCGGGATGACGCCAAGAAGAAGTTGAAAAGCAAGGAGTACTCCCTGGCGATACTCGACATCAAGAAGAGGGAGTCGGAGGTGATCGAATCCAACCCGCAGGCCAAGACCGCGCTGGCCGCGCACACGGAAAGCGAGACCAAACTCCATGAGTTGGTCGAGAAACACCGGGGGACGTTGCTGCAGGACAGCCGTGTCGTGGCAGTCCGCGGGGAGATCGATAAGGCGAAAGAGGCCGTGGCCCAAGCCAAGGCAAAACTGGCGGCCGAACAAAAGAAGGTGGGCGAGGCGGAGCACAAGCTGGCTCAGGAACAGCAGAAGAATCAGCCGAAGCAGCCGACCAAAGGCAAGCGGAAGTAGGCGGCTGGAAAGAAACAACTCCGTAGTTTGACCATAGGACGGATTGGCACTTCGGCCCGATGTTTCGGAGCCGAAGTGCCAATCCGTCCTACCACCGATTCGCCAGGTTTTTTCTTTACAGCCACTAACGGGGACCAAGCGAGGAGAGACGCCGATGGTGGAGCGAGTTCGTGCGACTTTGTTGTTCTGCGGGTGCTTGGTGCTGGGGACCTCGGTGCTGCTGGCCGCCGACTATCCACCCAAGTCGAAGCCCAAACCCAAGGATCCCGTGGCGCAGGCCAAGAGCCAGTTGAACGAGGCGCAGCAGCGGTTCGCTGCGGCGGTGGCTCGGCTGCGTGCCTCGACGGCCAAATTGAAGCAACTCAGTCACGACGCGCCGCTGAAGTACAAAGAAGTCGCCCAATCGCACAATTCCACGCTTGCGCTGGAGGGGACTCGCAATTCCTTCGAGCAGAGTCAAAAGGAGCTTGACGAAGCGCGCCGTCCATTGCTGGACGAACTGCATTCCCAGCCGAAGTACCGTGAAGCGGTCGCCGAACGCGAATCGCTGCGGGCCAAGCTGAAGGCCTTGCCGTTCACCTCGTCATTCGAGAGAAACGATACCGAACACCAGTTGGCCCTGGCTTATGCAAAGGTTCGGAAACTGGAGAAGGAAGCCTTGGAGACCGACCCGGATGCCAAAGCCCTGTCCGAAGCGGTCGCCGAGTCTCAGAGTTCCCTGCAGGATCTCGATCGGCAACGGGACGCCGAGATGGCTAACGATCCGACCCTGGCCAGCGTGCGGCAGAGCATCGCGCAGGCCAAGAACGAGGTGGCCAATGCCCGGGTCGCCGCCGCCGCCGAATCGCAACAGCTGGCCGCCGCCCGCCAGAAGCTGGCCGCCGAAGAAGCCAAACGCCAGAAACCCAAGTCCAAATCCAAGAAGAAACACCGCTGACCGGCTTGCGGGCTGTTGATTCCTCTTCACGGGCGATTGAGCTATGAGACCCTGGGTCCTCGCCGAAACCAACTACACGTACACCCACGAGCACCGCTACGAAGTCGCCGTCCTGCCGCTGGGCGCGATCGAGCCGCATAATCTGCATCTGCCCTATGGCACCGATCTGTTCGAAGGGAACGTGATTGGGGAACATATCTGCGAAGCGGCTCACCGGCGCGGCGCCAAGGTCGTCTTGCTGCCGACGATCCCCTACGGCACGCAGACCAACATGCGGCACTTGCCGCTGGCGCTCAACGTGAACCCGTCGACGCTGAATCAAGTGGTCACCGATTTGATCGAGTCGCTGGTCAACAGCGGGGTCCGCAAGGTCGTGCTGCTGAACGGCCATGGCGGCAACGAACTGAAGCCGTTGCTCCGAGAACTCGCCGGTCAGACCCCGGCCCAGCTGTTCCTGTGCAATTGGTACCAGATCTTTCGCGACGAGTATGCCCACATCTTCGCCCAACCGGACGACCACGCCGGCGAGATGGAAACGTCGCTGGCCCTGGCCTATTTTCCCGATTTGGTACTCCGCCACGAGGACGGCTCGTTGACGGCCGATGAAGGCCGCGCCGCCGCGACCCGCTTCGAAGCGGTGAATCGTGGCTGGGTGTCGATCACGCGGCCCTGGCATCTGCTGACCACCAACGCCGGGTCCGGCAACCCGCACGCGGCCACCGCCGACAAAGGCCGCCGACTGATGGACCTGCTGATTGAGCGACTGGCCACCTTCCTGGTCGAGCTGTCCGCGGCCGAACTGGATGACCGGTTCCCGTTTTAATTCCGCAGCGTGAGCATCACCGCCCGGACGTCCATGACCTGCGTGCCGGGAATCTCCAAGGCGCGGAGCGTCAAGGGACCGCGACCTTGCTCCAAGTGCAGGACGCCCATGTGCAACGGACGAAAATCCTTGACGTAGGATTCGCCCTCGCGTTTGACGCGGTCCTGGCCATCGATCAGCGGCGGATCGAAGGCCGGTTCCACCTTGGCCTGGAGCTTCGCACTTTGGCAGCTCAGTTCGATCGTCGAGCCGACGTCCTGCGTGGGACAGGTGTAGTAGATCACGGCTTCGTAGTCGCCACGGGTGGCGACGGCGATGTCCCACGTGAGCTTGTCCTCGGTCGTCGACCAGTTGGTGAAGTACGAGCAGTTGGGCGCCGCGGAACTCCGCCGAACATGGCCGGAGGGCACGCCATCTCGCGCCGGCAGCGGGGTGCAGGGGAATTCCGGATAGCCGACCGGAAAGGGCCGCTCGTCCTTGTCCGAGGGCGACACATCCTGCTTCCACGCGGTCACCGCCTGCGACAGCCGCTCCGCCAGTTCCGGCATGCTTCTTGACAGATCACGATCCTGTCCGGGATCGGCCGTCATATCGAACAGGGCACCCCTGGCATCGAGCCGGTACTGCTGCGTGCGCACACTGACCTTGCCGCTTTGGTACGAGAAGATCTGCCGGTCGGGCCAGTTCTCGGCCGTGCCCAGCAGCAACGGCTTGATGTCGATGCCGTCCAACGGCTGGCGACCGACGACGGGGATACCGGCCAAGCTGGCCAGGGTCGGCAACAGATCGATGGCGCCGGCGATCTGGGGGATCCGCCTGCCCGGCGGGATGTGATTTGGCCACCGCACCAAACACGGCACGCGCACGCCGCCTTCGTCAGTCGAGCCTTTACGACCTTTCATCCCGCCGTTCCAACGCCAACTGTTGGGACCGTTGTCGGAGAAGTAGACGACCAGCGTCTGCTTGCCGAGTTGCAGTTCATCGAGCTTCCGGAGAATCCGCCCGACGTTCCAGTCGAGATTCTCGCACATCGCCAGCACACAGCGAGTCTTGTCCAGCTCCTCCAATCGCGGCTCGCGGTGGCGCAGCGGGAGAGCACAGTCCTTGAACTTCTCGTACCAGCGGTCGGGCACTTGGAACGGC
>JAPLNJ010001159.1 GCA_026692885.1 Planctomycetota bacterium
ATGATCCGCTGCTAGCGTTTCTTGCAACGTTACGATCAAGGCCCTATCGACAAGATAGCAGCCTACCCAGTTTACGGAATCGGCAAAATAGTTGCAGCCCGCATTTTTTGCAGACGAAATTATTCGTAGCCCAGACTTCTTCTCGTCCCGCTCTCATCCTGCCAGTGGCACCTGGCGGCAACACCACCTGTGCGATCATCGGCCGACGCTTGCACCATGCGGAAAGAAATCTGATGCCGTCCGAATGTGTTCAGCATTTGCCACCAAATCGCAGAACGTCCGCCTCACTAGCTGACCGCGGTGGAGTACGGAACACTGGCGTTTGCGGTCATTCGGCTGTCGGATTTCAAATTCTGAATTTCAGATTTCGTGACGGCAGGACTGCGTCAGGATTCGCCGTGGCCGTCGTGCTCGCCGTAGCCATGCTGGCCGTAGCCATCGGCAGTGCGGCAGAACCGGCTCAGTGGATGGTCAGTGACGAATCCCCAATTCGCTGGGTGGCAGATTCTGGCCCCGGGGAAACGGTCCGCGAGCCATTCCGCCGGTCATACGCATTCGAAACCGCCAAGGACTATCGGCAGGCCATCGAAGCTCTGGAACCCCTGCTGGACCGTGTCGACCAGCAGTACCTGGTCAGCTTGCGGCTGGGTTGGCTGTACTATTTGAGCGGCGACTACCAGAATTCCGGCAGCTACTATCATGCGGCCATCCAGGCGGCACCGGCGGCGACCGAACCGCGCGTGGGTTACTTGTTGCCCTTGCTGGCCGAGCAGCAATACGGCGAGGCGGAGACTATCGCGAGGCAAGTGCTGGAACTCGATTCGGCGAATTACTACGCCAACCTGCGACTCGCGTATGCCCTCCGACTGCAGGGCCAACTGCCCGCAGCCGAACGGATCGCTATCTGGCCCAGGAGCGTCGGGCAGAAGCCCGGCAGCTGTTCGAAGAAATCGTGACGCTCGCGCCGAGCAACGTCTTGGCCCGCCAACAACTCGGTCTGCCCGACACCGATCTCACCACACCGGATTCCGAGGCGGTGAGCGACGACGGCTGCGGCCTCCGCCCGCTGACCACCAACGTAGCGCCCTACTACGCCTATCTGGATTACGGCCCGAATTCCATCAAGAGCCACGGCAACATCTGGGGCGTGTATGGCGCGCTATCCGCCCGGAATCTGCTGGAGGCGGACTACGAATACACGGACCTGCGTTTCCGCGAGGGTTTTCAACTGGAGCAACACGATTGCACGCTGCTCTATTCCTGCTTCGATTGGCCACATCTAAAGCTGCGGTTGGGCGGGCACGTTATCGCCAACAACGACCCGCTCAGCAACGGCGCGTGGACCGTGATCACCGGCGCGCATGTCTATCAGACGAATCTCTGGGATATCGGCGTCGACACGTACTTCACGCGTTACGACTTTCAGCCTTTGAACAAGAGCATCACGCAGATCACGCCGCACGTCGGCATCCAGCAATTTCCGAACGCCTGCCTGCGGATGCGACTTGATCTGCGCGCGTACTACATCAACACGGATCACGAGGTGGCGGGCACGGGGAAGGAAGATTTCTATTCGTTAGAGACCCGTTTGGGCTTGGATCGCGACCGGTTTGGATTGGGTGTATTTGGCTGGACCGGCGAGCAGGCGTTTGCCGTGCGGCAGGAGGGCTTTGCTGTCTTCAATTTGAATGAACTGCACAAGGGTGGTTACGGAGGGGATATCCGTTATCGATTCAGCCCGCATGCGCAAGCCACCGTGCGGATCGCGGACGAGTACTTCACTCAGCTCATGGACTCGGTCGAGACGCACCGGCTGATGGCGATGGCCATGTGGACCTGGACCTACTGAGCCGGAGCCGTCACCTGGTCATCCTCTGCCGCGAAGAGTCGAAGAGTCATCAGCGGTTGGCTTGAGACAGATTTCACAAACCGCTTTCCTGGCCTCAGTTCACGACATTCCGGAGCGGTTGGCCGCTCAAGGCACGGCGACACGCTTCCGCGGCTTTGACCCGGATGTCCCGCAAGCCTTCCTGGCAGTAGAAGGCGCAATGCGAGTTGATTAGCACCCGATGGTAGGCCGGATGCTGCGGATCTCGCCAAGCTCGCAACAGTGGTTCACTTTCGTCGGGTGGTTCCTGTTCGAACACGTCGATACCCGCGCCGGCCAGCTGGCCCGACCCGATCGCCTCCGCGACAGCGGTCGTGTCGACCACTCCGCCGCGGGCCGTGTTGACCAGGTACGCACCGGTCGGCAGCCGCGCGAGTGTATTACGATCGATCAGGTTCCGGGTCTCCGGGGTCAGCGGACAATGCAGGCTGACCACAAAGGCCTGAGCCAACAATTCGGGCAGGCTTTCGACACGCCGAATCCCCAAGGCTTTGTCGTAGCCATCCGGCTTGTAGGGATCGTAGAAGGCAACGTCCAGGCCCAGCGATTTCGCCCGCACGGCCGCCGCGGTGCCGATCCGGCCCAGTCCGATGATGGCAAACACCCGGCCTCGTAGCCGATACAAAGGCGCGGCCGGGACATGGGACCAGGGACACCCGCCCGTGCGCAACCGCGAATTGAGGGTGGCGAGGCCTCGGGTCAGAGCCAGCGTCATGCCGATCGCCGAGTCAGCCACCTCTTCGCTGCCGTAGTCGGGCACATTGGCCACCGGAATGCCCCGTTGGCGCGCTGCGGCGCCATCGACGTTGTCGTAGCCGACGCCGCAACGCACGATCAACTGGCAGCGACGCAGCCGCTGGATGGTTCCGGCCGAGAGGCTGAGGCTGTGGTAGAGCATGATCGCGTCGGCGTCTTCGATGCGGCCCACGAGCTCCTCTTCGCGGTACGCATCCAGGGCCAGCACATCGGCCAGATCGCCGAGGACTTGCTGCTCCGGTTCCAAACCGTCGCAGATATAGTCGGTGATCAGCACGCGGTATTTGGATGTCATCGCCGGATTCCTCACAGGTAGTTGTCGGACAGTATAGCCGTCGCGCGCCCTGCGATGAAGTGCCCTCGCGCGGAGGGGGGGGCGGCAGTATGCTGGCAAGATGCCAGCGGTCTGGTATCATGCGTCGGGACTCTGCGTTGTGACCATCCTCAGGAGGTGAAATATGAGAACACGTTTGTTACTGCTCGTCGTCGTGAGCCTCGGCATCATCGCTCTGTCCGCATCCGCGGCGGATTGGCCGCAGTGGCGGGGTCCACAGCGAAACGGCAGCTCCGCGGAAACCGGTCTGCAACAGGCGTGGCCTCCGGACGGTCCGCGGCTCCTTTGGCAAGTCCAGGACATCGGCCACGGCTACTCAACTCCCGCCGTAGTTGGCGACCGGCTTTACCTGCTGAGCAATCAGGGCACGGACGATGAATCTGTCAAGGCCTTCGCCGTCGCGGACGGCAAGCCGGTCTGGTCCAGCCGGATCGGGAAGGTCGGCCCTAACGAAGGGCCACAATACCCCGGAGCCCGCTCAACCCCGACCGTGGACGGCGAGCGGTTGGTGGCCCTCGGTTCCGATGGGGACCTGGTTTGTCTTGAGACGGCTTCGGGCAAGCTGCGGTGGCAGAAGAACCTCCGCAGCGATTTCGGTGGGCAGCCGGGCAACTGGGCTTATGCTGAGTCGCCACTCATCGACGGCGACGCGTTGATCTGCACGCCCGGCGGGAAGGACGCGACGTTGGTAGCGTTGAACAAGCAGACCGGCGAAGTCCTTTGGAAGTCGGCTCTGGAGAGCGGTGACCAAGCCGCTTATGCGTCGGTGATCATCGTCGATGTGGGCGGCGTCCACCAATACGTCCAATTCCTGCAGAAGGGTCTCGTGGGTCTCGACGCGAAAACCGGCAAACTCCTCTGGCGTTATGAGAAGACGGCCCAGGGCAGCCCCGCCAACATTCCCACGCCGCTGGCCCACGATAGCTTCGTGTACAGCGCCGCCGGCCGTAGCGGCGGCGGCTTGATAAAGCTCACCGCCCAGGCGGCTAAGTTTGCTGCGGAAGAGGTGTATTTCTCGGCGAAGTTACCGACCAGCATCGGTGGGACGGTGCAGGTCGGCGACTATCTGTACGGCACCAATAGCCAGGGCCTGCTGTGCGTGGAATTCACGACGGGCACCGTGCAGTGGCAGGAACGCGGGGTGGGTGCCGGCTCGGTGTGCTACGCCGAGGGCGTAACATTGGCTCCGGTCTTCTGACAGGGAAGTTCCACCGCGAGTATTTCTTGGCGCCCGGTCGCTAAGTGATCCCCGGCAGCATTGAACCCCACGGATGGCACAGCAATACCACGGATCACGCCCAATATGCTTCGCGTTCCCATCCGTGGTATTGCCCTGCCATCCGTGGGCTGCCCTGCTCTCGGCAGACAAGTGTCGTCGATCCAGCCACGACAATCCCGGGTCGATCGCTCGTCCAGTCATGGTTCGGCTTGCAGCTAGACGACCGTGTGGGGTACATCAAGCGCGCCCCATCCCTTGGTGCATCGTCGCTGGCTGCAAGTGCCGATGCCCAGCGTGCGACCTCGGCCCGCGCTTGCCGAACGTCGATGTATCACGCACAACCGCCGGCTCGATGCACCCTACGAGCATAATCGCCCCAAGTTATCCGGGTTTGCGGGGTTCCTCGGCATCATGCTGGAACGCGACCCGGCGGCTCAGCAAGTAGTTCGAACCTCTGCCATTCATTGATTCGCGGAACCTTGCTAGAATGGCATCTGGAGGTGTGAACCATGCCGATCTTAGAATTGACCGATCAGCAGGTAATTGACTTGGTGAGGCAATTGCCGCCAGGTCGTCAACGATTCGTCTTGAACGAGTTGACGCCGGAGGTCGCCCAGTCAGAGGAATCGTCGCTTGGCGGCACTGACGCCACTACGGAGCAGCGTTTCCGTGAGTTGGTGCGTCAGTGGAAAGAGGCGACGCAGTTTCTCTCGTCGGTTACGAGCATGGTGACACACCCGGCCTATCAGCAGATCATCGGTATGGGAAGAGAAGTGCTGCCGTTCGTCTTGGCGGAACTACGCCGGGAGCCTGACCATTGGTTCTGGGCATTGCAGGCGATCACCCGTGAGAATCCGGTCCGTCCTGCGGACCGTGGTCGTATCCAAGCGATGACTCAGGCTTGGCTGGACTGGGCGGCATCACATGGTTACTGACATCGGAATCGTGCTGGAACACGACCCGGCGGCTCAGCAAGTAGTTCGAACCGGTTCCCGCCACGATGCCGCAGATAAATGCGAGTTGCCACCAGCGGTCAAAGAAGGCCCCGGCCGTACAGAGACCGACGGAGACCGACACGCTGATCGCCATGCCCAGGAGACACGACAAACAGAAGGACAGGTACTGCGGGAGCACCGCTCGCGGACGGGCATCGAAGAAGGTCAGTCGCCGGTTGAGCCAAAAATTCCAGGTCATGGCGACCCAGATGGCAACGACCCGCGCGGTCGCCAGAATCAGGCATCGCAGCAGACGCGCGGATACCAGCAGCTCCATCCTCGCGGTCGCCAGAGTCAGGCACTGCAGCAGCAGCGCGGACACCAGCAGATCCACCACCATACCCGTGCTGCCGACGAGTACGAAGTGCAGGGCGCGGACCCAATGTCCGAGCTTGGAGTCGTACAATCGCTCCAAGTGACGCAAGTAATTGAGCCGCTCGCGCAGCGTCAGCTTGTGGGACGACACGGGCATCGCATCAGCGAGTTCACTGGGTCCGATCTCTCGGCCCTCGTCACGGTCGGATTTGGTCATGGAGGAAACCCGTGGGAGCGGCAGCAGTGGCAGGCGGAGCAGTTGCCTGGCTCCCCGGTTTCAGGCCGTGCACCGATTTTAGGAACGGTCCCGGCAACACACCTACGAGAATCGTGAGGACGGCACCCAAGACAGCCACGGTCCAGGCACCACGGCTTCCGGTCGGCTGTACGGGCCGCGCGCCTTCGCGCATATACATCGCACCCACGATGCGCAGATAGTAGTAAGCGGAAATGGCCGCGTTGATCACGCCGATCACGGCCAACCACAAATAGCTGGGGGCGTCGCAAGTGACAGCACTGGCAAACAACGCGAGCTTGCCCCAGAAGCCGGCAGTCAGCGGGATCCCCGTCAAGCCGATCATCACGGTCGCCATTGCCGCGGCGATGACCGGTTGCGTCCGCGCCAGTCCGGCCAGGTCGTCGACCGTCTCCACTGGTCGAGACCGGCTGTCCAGGTAGGCAATCACGGCGAACGCGCCCAGGGTCATGGCCGCGTAGGCGATCAGGTAGAAGCCGACGCTCTCCACGGCGTTGGCCGTCAAGAATCGCTCGCCACCCACGCAGGCTGCGCCGACACCGACCAACATATAGCCCGCGTGGGCGATGCCCGAGTAGGCCAAGAGCCGCCGCAGATTGTTCTGCAACAAGCCCATGATATTGCCGACCGTCATGGTGGCCGCCGCCAAAATCCAGAACAGCGCCGCGGCGTTCGTGCCGAACGATGAGAGCGTAACGTTCGTGCCGAACGATGAGAGCGTGAACACCACGAGCCTCAACAGGGCGAATATGCCGGCCGCTTTGGGCGCCCAGGCCAGCACGGCCGCGGTCATCGTGGCGGTGCCCTGGTACACGTCCGGGGCATAGAACTGCAGCGGCACCGCGGCCAGCTTGAAGGCCAATCCGGCCACGATCAACGTCAGCGCCACCAACACGGTGGCGATACCGTCGATGGCGGACGCGGAATCCCGAATCGCCGAGAAATGCGTGGACCCTACCGCGCCATACAGCAGACTCAAGCCGTACAAGAACAGGGCGGACGAGAAAATGCTCAGGAAGAAGTACTTCCAGGCCGCCTCCTGCCCGTGGGCGTCCTGCCGAGCCAAGTACAGCAGCACGTAGGTGGGTATGCTGATGAATTCCAGACCCAGGAACAGCACGACCAATTCCTGAGCCTTCGCCACGAGCATCCCGCCCACCACCACGAGCAACAACGAGGCGCAGTACTCGGCGGCGGTTTCCTTTTCCGGCAAACGGGTGCTGAGCAAGAACAGTGCCGCACCGGTCAGCAGAGCCAGCGCAGCGCCGAAGCGCGCCAGCGGATCGTTCGACACCGCTGCGGACTCGCCGAGTTGCGGATGCCAGGCGCACATAACCAGTGTGATCCCGGCGAGCGCCAACGCCGCCAGCGACAGCGCGCACCAGCGCCGCACCGGCCAGTTTACGAACGCGCCGGCGACGTACATCACGCTCGCGCACGCAATCAACAGCAGCTCGGGCGAAACGGCCTGCAAGGTGTCCATCATGGCCTGGTGGCTCCGCTGATTCGTGGCGATCTGGTTACAACCGGCGGATCAATAAGTGTCGCAACCATAGTAGACGGCACACTCCGTGTGCCGATTTCCGCACACGGAGTGTGCGGACTACTTTGAATAACCCCTTGGACGCGAGGCTCCGCCTCGCAGGCAGGCCGGCAGAGCCGGCAAGGCAGTGCGTTCCCAGGCAGAGCCTGGGAACGAGGAACCGGGCCGGCCGTCACGTCCGGGGCACGGCGGTCCAGCGATTGCACTATTTTTTCGATCGTCGGCTCCATCCGCCGCAGGAAGAAATTCGGATACAGACCGATCCACAGGCAGATTGCGACGATGGGCGCCAAGGCCAAGATTTCGCGAGTTCCCAGGTCCGACACGGGGGCTGCCCCGTGTTCCGGCTCGCGCAGCGGGCCGAAGAAAACACGCTGAACCAGCCACAGCATGTAGTAAGCACCCAGGATGATTCCCACCGCGGCCAACACGGCATAGAGCGGTCGGACCTGGAACATACCGACCAACACCAGGAACTCGCCGATGAAGCCGTTCAAACCCGGCAGGCCGATGCTTGATAACGTGACCACCACGAAGAAGAACGTCAGCACGGGGAGTCGTCGCGCCAGGCCACCGAGCGCGACAATGTCCCGCGTGTGGTACCGCTCGTACAGCATC
This sequence comes from Planctomycetota bacterium, assembly GCA_026692885.1. The sequence goes on from JAPLNJ010001159.1 coordinate 7,925, forward strand.
CCCACCAAAGCGAACAAGGCGCCCGTAGACAGGCCGTGGTTCACCATCTGCAACAGCCCGCCCGTGATGCCGATCGTGTTCAGCGCGAACAGTCCCAGCACGCAGAAGCCCAAGTGGCTGACACTGGAATAGGCGATCAGCCGTTTGATGTCGGCCTGGGCCAGCGCTACCAGCGCACCGTACAGAATGCCGATCACCGCCAAGACGCAGACGAACCCCAGAAAGACTCGTGACGCATCCGGAAACATCGCCAAGCTGAATCGCAGGAATCCGTACGTGCCGATTTTCAGCAGCACGCCTGCCAGCATCACACTGCCCGCCGTGGGGGCTTCGACGTGCGCCAAGGGCAGCCAGGTGTGGAAGGGAAACAACGGCACCTTGATGGCAAAACCGGCCATCAGGGCCAAGAACAACCACCCTTGCTCCCGGAGCGTGAAGACCAAGGCCCCCTCGTTCACGGCTTGGGTGAGCGTCACAATGTCGAAGGTCAGCGCCGGCTTCCCCTGCCAGGACAACTGGTCATAAGCGCTACTGACGATGTAGATCAAGCCGAGGAAGGTCAGCACGCTGCCGGTCAACGTGAAGATGAAGAACTTGCGTGCTGCCAGTTGGCGTTCCGGACCGCCCCAGATACCGATCAGGAAGAACAGTGGGATCAGCGTGAACTCGAAGAAGATGTAGAACAGCATCAGGTCCTGGGCCGTGAATACGCCCAGCATGCCCGTCTCCAACAGCAACAGCAGTGCGTAGTAGCCGCGGCGTTGCTCCTGGATGGCTTCCCACGAAACCAGTACCGCGGTGACCGACAGCAGCGCCGTCAGCACAAACAGCCACAGCGAAATGCCGTCCAGGCCCAGGTGGAACCGGATGTTCACGCCCGGCAGCCATTCCCAGTTCGCCCGCTCGTCCATCTGGACGGAGGCACTGGCGGGATCGAACCCGGCCACCAGCAGCACGCTGCCCGCCAGACTGATCAGGCTGGAGACGATCGCAATATTTCGCGACGCCCGCAGGCCCGGCACCGCCGCGGCGAGCAGGGCAGCCAGCAACGGCTGTAAAACGACGAACAGTAAGAGGAGCGACAACATGAGTCTTTCGTTTTCAGAACCTGCGCGCTGGCCTACCTTCGCGTGCCCCGACGACACGCGCGAACGGCGGAGCGCAAATTACCTACTGAACCACAATCCGAACAACAGCATCAGGACCAACCCCAGCAGCATGCTGAGCGCGTAGAACTGGATTAAACCGTTCTGCAAGGGACGCACACAAGCTCTGGCAATCCGCGCCGGGAGCCCCGCCACCAACCGCACCAAGCCATCTACCAATTCATAGTCCACGGACTTACACAGATCGGCCAAACCGATCAGCGGCGAGAGGATCAAACCCTGGTAGATCTCGTCGAGCCAGAACTTGTGGAAGGACAGGTTGTACGCGAGGCGGAACTGCCTGGCAAGCTTCTCCGGCAGTGTGCTGATGCCGCCGTAGAAGAACCACGCCAGAGCGACACCGGCCAGCGCGATCAACGACGAGTTGACCATCAGCCCCAGATTGTGCCCCTCCGGCTCCGCCCCCAATGCCGCCCAGCCGGGCGTCTGCTCCAGGAAATGCCCCAGGGCGCCGGTCGGCCCGAGGCACAGTCCCAGGAACAAGGCGAACACCGCCAAGACCGCCAGCGGCAAAACCATCACGGGCGGCGATTCGTGCGCGTGATGACCGGCCTCTTCCGGGATTCGCTCGTCGCCCCAGAACGTCTTGAAGAACGCGCGGAACGTGTAGAACGCAGTCAGGAAGGCGGTGACCAACCCCACGACCAACAACACGGAGAAGATCCCACCGGCATACCCTCCGTGGGCACGCTCGGCGACGGCGGCCAGGATCGCGTCCTTGCTCCAAAATCCGGACAACAGCGGGAGCCCCGACAGAGCCGCTGCACCGCAGAGAAATGTGATACAGGTAATCGGCAGGCGCCGCCGCAAGCCGCTGAAGCGCCGGATGTCGATCACGTTGCCCATGGCGTGCATGACGCTGCCGGCCCCCAGGAACAAGAGGGCCTTGAAGAAGGCGTGCGTGAACACGTGGAAGATGCCCGCCGTGACCCCCAGCAAGCTCCCGCAGCCCAACGCCAGAAACATATAGCCGAGTTGACTGACCGTCGAGTAGGCCAAGATGCGTTTGAGGTCGACTTGGGTCAGGGCGATCAGGGCAGCCAGCAGCGCGGTCGTCCCGCCGATCACCGCCACCACCACCTGCGCCTCCGGAGCCGCGGCGAACAAGGGTGTAAAACGTGCGACCATGTAGACGCCCGCCGTAACCATCGTGGCGGCATGAATCAAGGCGCTGACCGGCGTGGGACCTTCCATCGCGTCCGGCAACCACACGTGCAATGGAAACTGAGCGCTTTTGCCCACGGCGCCGCAAAACAGCAACAGGCAAATGCCCACCATCGCGGCCGATGAGATCTCGGAAACGTGGGCAAATGCATGGTCATAGTCCAACACGGTCGTGCCCGGCGCAGGGCTGAAACCCTTGACACTGATCCACAGCAACAGGATGCCCAGGGCGAAACCGAAATCACCGATCCGGTTGACCAGGAACGCTTTCTTCGCTGCTGCCGCCGCCGCGGGGCGCTGATACCAGAAGCCGATCAACAGATAGCTGCACAAGCCGACCGCTTCCCAAAACACGTACAACAACAGGAAGTTCGACGACAACACCAGCATGGTCATCGAGAACAGAAAGAAGGCGACATAGGTAAAGAACCGCCAGTACCCCGGATCGTGATGCAGATACCCGACGGAGTAGATCACAATCAGCGTCCCGACAAAGGTCACCATCACCAGCATCAGCGCGGTCAGCGGATCGACGCGTAAGGTGACCGGTATCGCGAACTCGCCGACCGTGATCCAGCGATAGGTCACGGCGGTGTCAAACTGACCGTGCCTGGAGACCGGCGTGTCGTGGGTGGGCGTCTGCAAGCCGACCAGGGTCACCAGCAGTCCGATGGCGAGTACGGCGGCTCCGCCCGCCCCCAAGACGCACGGCCAATGGCTCCGCTGGCGCAACACGCGGGGGCCGAGTACGGCCGTGATCACAGTGGCCACGAGCGGCAGCAGCGGAATTAGCCAGACGTGTTGTACGAGCCAATGTTCAGACATGGGCAGCTTCTTCTTCCTCTTCCTCCGCGTGCTTCGGTGCGATGCCGGCCGGGGACAACTTGGGCCAACTCGTCGGCAGTTTCTCACCGGGCGAGGTCGTTTCGGTCTCGGGCGCCACCGGCGGCAGTCCCGGCTCGCGCAGGGCCTGCCAGACACTCGCGTCCAGCGTGCCCGTCCGGCGGTACAGACTCAGCACCAACGCCAAAGCAATCGCCGCCTCAGCCGCTGCCACCGCCAACACGAAGATGGCGAACACCGGTCCGTGCCAGTTGGCCCAGGCGTGGCCGAAAGCCACCAGGTTCAGCGTCACGCCCTGCAGCATCATCTCGGCGCACAGAAACATCACGATCATATTGCGGCGGGTCAGGAAACCCAACGCACCGATCGCAAACAAGATCGCGGACACGATCAGGTAATTAGTTAACATCAGGTGTTTGCTTAACTCGATCCAATAGGAATTTGTAATGCTGGCGAGTCTGGGATGGTTGCGATGAAGGGCGCCCTAATCTTTCACCCTAATCTTTCACCCTAATCTTTCACCGGCTGCATGGGAATGGAGGGAAAGATTAGGGCGAAAGATTAGGGTTCCGGCGCAGCCGGATAAGTTTACTTTCCACGCCAAGGCAACCGCCCTCGCTTGTCCTACGATATATCAGGAGGCTGACGTCCCCCGCTCGCCAGCCCGCCCGACGATTGGGGCGCCCGACGGGCGGCGATCACGATCGCGCCGACCATGGCCACCAACAGCAGCGTACCGGCAAGTTCGATGCTCAGCCAGTGCTCGGTGTACAACACGCGACCGAGCGCGGCGACATGCGACGCCGCGGGGCGCGCGTCCCACTCCTCCCAAGCGGCGATCCCCGGAGCGTCTGCCGGCGCGGGCCGTACCGGATGCTCGCCGTGATAGGTGAACACGATGGTCGTCAGCAGAATCGCCAGCAAGGCGAAGCTGCCGGCGGTTGCCAACTCGGGTTCGCGGGCGAAGCGGTCATGTTGAGCCACGCCTTGCTGCTGCGTCAGCATGATGACAAACACGAACATCACCACAATCGCTCCGGCATACACGATCACGTTGGCGGCAGCCAGGAAGGAGGCATGCTCCAACAAGAACAGACCCGCCGTGCCGATCACCACGCTGACGAACCACAACGCGCTGTGCAACGGACTGCGCTGGGTGACCGTCAAGACGGCGCCCACCACCGTCACGGTAGCGAGCACGTAGAAGGCCACCTCCTGCGAAATCTCGACATCCTGGAAGCAACGGCCCCAGATGGCCCACAACAGACTTAAGGCGGCCAAACTGGGAGCCAGGCCCAAGACCAGCCGCCCCTGCTGACCACGAGGCAGAAGCAGATACACACCCACACCTCCCAGCGTGGCGAAGGCCAGAATCAGGATCTGCATGGTACCGCTCATGCGTGGTGCTCCGAGGCGGCGGGCAACCCCCGCTGCAACTGGACACCGTCCGTCCGCATCGGCTCTTGATCCTTGGTCAGGTCGTACACCGCCAACAGCTTTTCTTTGTCGTAGATCAGCTCCTCGCGGGATCGGCCGGTCAGGTCGTAAAGACTTGTCAATTCGATGGCATCCACCGGGCAGGCCTCTTCGCACATCCCGCAGTAAATGCACCGCAACTCGTCAATCACGAAACTCTGCGGGTACTTCTCGCGATCGGACCAGGGTGACGCCTCGGCGACGATGTCGATGCAGTGAGCCGGGCAGGCCGTGGCGCACAGGAAACAGGCCACGCACTTAACGCGTCCCTGGGCGTCGCGGTTCAGGCGGTGGACGCCGCGATAGTTCCGGCGATCTTCCGGCACATGCGGCTGCTCCGGATACTGGATCGTCATCTTCTTGGTCGGGAAGTGTTTGCCGGTGGTCCACAGACCGGCGAGCACGGACGGCACGTAGGTCCTTTCGAGCCAGCTCAAGGGCGGCTCATTGACCCAGGTAATGTTGGGATCATCGGGTTTCATGTTGTGCCTGACGTAGTTTCTATCCGGTTCTCAAGCCGGAGCTTGGGAAGCAGAAAACCTGCCCCTCACCCCCGCCCCCTCTCCCCGGAGTACCGGGGCGAGGGGAGATGACTTACCACTAACTCCCAGAGCGTATCCAGTGCACCACCACCGCCGTGATCAGCAGATTGGCCAGTCCCAGCGGAATCATCACTCGCCACGCCAGCGACATCAACTGGTCGTAGCGGAACCGCGGCAGGGTCCACCGAATCCACATGATCAAAAGGATCACCAGGAACGTCTTGACCATCATGACCAGCATTTTGGCGATCAGCACCCCGAGACTCGCCCAGGCACCGGCCGGCTGTGCCGCGCCGAGCACCCACGGCAGGTCCCAGCCGCCGAAGAACAGGATTACGGTCATCAGGCTGATGACGACCAGGTGCGTGTACTCGCCGAAGAAGAACAGCGCCCATTTCATGGAGCTGTACTCGGTGTGGTATCCGCCCACGAGTTCCTGTTCGCACTCCGGCAGATCAAAGGGCGTCCGGTTGGCCTCGGCCAACGCGCTGACAAAAAACAGCAGGAAACCCAGCGGCTGGTAGAAGATGAACCAGACGTGATCGGCCTGGGCATCGACAATCTTCTCCATGTTCAACGAGCTGGCGAGCAGCACCACGCCGAGCACGGACATCCCCAGTGGGATTTCGTAGCTGAGCACCTGGGCGCTCGATCGCATCGCCCCAAAGAAGCTGTACTTACTGTTGGAAGCCCAGCCACCCAGGATCACGGCGTACACGGTCAGGCTCCCCACGGCGAAGATGTACAGGATGCCGATGTCCACGCCGGGAGCGATCACAAACTGAAGACTCGCTGGGTCGTGCGGATTGGTCGGCCCGAAGGGAATGACGGCCAAGGAGATGGTTGTGGTGAAGAGGGCGATTCCCGGAGCGAGGAAGTACAGGGCCTTATTCACGCCGGCGGGCAGGATTTCCTCCTTGAGCACCAGTTTCACACCGTCGGCCAACGGTTGCAACAGCCCCTGCCAACCGACCCGATTCGGCCCGACCCGATTCTGCACGAACGCCGCGACCTTACGTTCCACGTAGATCAGGTACGCCACGGTGCCTTGTTGCACCGCGATGACGATCAGGATTTTCAGCAACAGTAACGCAAAAGCCACGGCTTACCTCACGCTCACGAGAATCGACAGCCACCGGTTCGTCGTGCGGGCTTCCGCCCAATGCCACTTACTTTGTAGCGGCACGGCGCGAGCCGTCCGATATTTCGGAAAACCGGGCGGCTTGCGCCGCTCCGCTAACAAAAAACGCCCCCAATGGTCCCAAAGTAAGTGGCATTGGGCTTCCGCCCGCTCGTTGGACCGCCAATTCACTCGGGTCGATGAGTTCATGGTCCCAGCCCTCCCAACCGCATTCCCTGTTCCGGTACTGGGCCCTGTTCACAGGCTGCAAAGTACGGCACGTCCCTCGCGAGTTCTCGCAGCACATCCTCGGCCAGGTACAGCCGTGAACGCTCGGCCAGTTCCCAGAAAATTCGGCCTTCCGCATGGGCGTCTCCGGGCGGGCGGAGGCCGCGCTCGGTACGTTGCAGCAGGCCGGCCTGATTCACGTAGGAACCGGCCTTCTCGGCCCAAGCCGCGCCAGGCAGCAGGTAATGCACCTGGTCGCACAGTGGCGACGCGAGGATATCCGCGAGAACCAACAGCTCCACGCGGCTGAGGCGATCGAGTTCCTCGTCGGAGAGCCACGGCGCCAGATAGCCCCCCGTGAGAAACAGTGTCTTGACCGTCCCGTTGGCGATCTCGTCCAGCACGGCGTCGAACGTCACGACCGGATAGTCCAAAGCCTGCAGCAGGGCTTCCACACCGACTCGATTCGGACATTTTTCGGCGTGGATCACGAACTTCGGGGACGCTGTGACTTGCCCCGTCGGCAACTTCGGATAGGCCTCGTCCGCGCCTACCACGGGCACGCGGCCCAGGGCCAAGCAGACGTTCGGCGACAGCGATTTCAGGTACTTGGCCAGCAGAAATGCTTCTTCGACCGGCAACATCGGCGACAGCACGGCCACCGTGGCGTACCCGCCGTGGCGTCGGACGGACTGCACCAGATCCTCGCGCAGCGCCGGCAGCAGGGTGGACCACTCCGCGTCCTGCAAGACACTGCCCACGCGCCGCCGCGGGGTGATCAGACGCGATTCGGCGGCGACATGCTTGTAGCTCAGCCGGCCCTCGTCGCACAGCCACCAGCCGTTGGCCTGCGGATTGTGCCTCGGCTTCAGTCGGTAAATCTGCCCTTTGTTCTCGTCGATGTTCAGACTGCAGCCGGTCGCACAGCCGACGCAAATCGACGGATGGCTCTTGAGGAACCAGACCCGCTGCTGGTACAGGAAATCCCGCGAGCAAAGGGCCCCGACCGGACAGATATCGACCACGTTGCCCGACAACTTATTATCGATCGGATAGCCGGGAAACACGTCGATCTCCGCGTGGTTGCCCCGTTGCACCACGTGCAGTTCGGCGGTGCCGGTAATTTCGCGAGTGAAACGCACGCAACGTGAACACATCACGCACCGGTCGATGAACAGCGTGACCTCCGGGCCGAGGTCTTTGCGCCGGCTGCTGAACGGTTGCGGCAGGTCGCGGCGTTCCCGGCGGCCATGCTGGTAGTAGTAGTCCTGCAGGGCACACTCGCCCGCCTGATCGCAGATCGGACAATCGATCGGATGCTCCAGCAGCAAGTACTCTTCGACAGCTCGGCGGTTCTCCAGGACGGCTTCGCTGTTGGTGATCATCACCGTCCCGTCGCGCGCCGGCGTCTGGCAGGCGGGGACCAATCGCGGCTGCATCTGGATCTGGCCGGTCGGCAGCTTCTGGCCGACCTCGACCAAGCACATCCGACAACTGGCCACCACCGACAATCCCGGATGCCAGCAGTAGTACGGAATCTTGACGCCGACGCGTTCGGCCGCCTGAACCAAGTTCAGACGCTCGTCGTCGCCGATCTGCAATTCCTGTCCATCGATGATGATGGTGGCCATACGGAATCCTACAATCCGATGTTCTCTTGCGAACGTTTCGTAGGTCAGCCTTTCCAGGCTGACGGTCATTGGTAGGTCAGCCTTTCCAGGCTGACGGTCATTGGTAGGTCAGCCTTTCCAGGCTGACGGTCATGCCGAGTCAGGCTGGAAAGCCTGACCTACTTGGCTCCGGCGCTCGCTTGGAGGTACGCTTCAAATTCACCGCGGAACTTGGTCAGGGCGTTCTTCACCGGCCAGGCGGCCCCATCGGCCAAACCACAGATCGTCGTGCCGGGCATCAGCCCCATCGACCCGGCGACCTGCTGCAGGAGGTCGAGGTCTTCACGACGTCCCTGGCCCTGGCGGATCCGCTCGACGATGCGGAGCATCCAGCCAGTGCCTTCCCGACACGGCGTGCATTGGCCGCACGATTCATGGGCGAAGAACCGGCAACTATTGTAGACCACGTCGACGATCGATGTCGCCTCGTCGAAGACCACGACGCCGGCGGTTCCCAGTCCCAAGCAACCAACTTTCGCCAGACTGGAAAAATCCAGCCGCGTATCAAACTCATCCTCCCGCAGCAGACCCATGCTAATCCCGCCGGGGATGGCCGCCTTGGCGCGGCGATTTTTCCACACGCCTTCGCCGTGCTGTTCGATCAACTGGCGGCAGGTGATGCCCAGCGGCTCCTCGTAACAGCCGGGGCGATTGATGTGCCCAGCCAGTCCATACAGCTTCGGCCCGTAGCTGCCCAGATCGCGTGGATTATTGGGGTCTGCCGGGACGCCCAGGGATTTGAACCAGTCCACGCCGCGCTCGATGATGTGCGGCACACACGCCAACGTTTCCACGTTATTGATCACCGTGGGCTTGCGAAACGCGCCCTCGACGGCCGGGAACGGCGGCTTGATGCGGGGCCAGCCGCGTTTGCCTTCCAGACTCTCGATCAGGCCGGTTTCTTCCCCGCAAACATAGGCCCCGGCGCCTCGATGCAGGTACACGTCCAAGCTGAATGGCGTGCCCAGGATGTTCCGCCCCAGGTAGCCCGCGGCGTAGGCTTCGTCGATCGCCCGCTGCAACCTGTGGTACGCCTGGATGTACTCGTAGCGCAGGTACAGATAAGCCGTCGTCGCCTGCGTGGCGTAGCAGCCGATGAGGATGCCTTCCAAGACCTGGTGCGGGTCGCCTTCCATCAGGATCCGGTTGCAGAACGTTCCCGGCTCGCTCTCGTCCGCATTGATGCACATCAAGGTCTCGAGGCGTTTCGGCGGCAGGAAGCTCCACTTGGCGCCGCACGGGAAGCCGGCCCCACCGCGGCCCCGCAGCTTTGACTCGGTGACCAGTTTCACGAGGTTTTCCGGGCTGAGAGTGCGCAGCGCTTTCTCCGTCGCCTGATATCCGCCACGGCGTTTGTAGACGTCTAGCCGCTGGACTTCAGGCACACCGATGTTTTTCAGCAGCACCGGCTCGAATTTCGGCAAGTTCGCCTCCTCGTTCCCACGCGCTGAGGGTTCAGCTTTCCCGACGCCACGACTCGATCAGGGCGTCGACGTTTTCTCGTGTCAAATTCTTGTGCAGTACGCCATCCACCAACAAACAGGGTGCGAAATCGCAGCCCCCCAAGCACTCGGCAAACTCGACCGTCACCTTGCCGTCCGGCGTCGTCTGACCGGGCCGGATGCCGAGTCGCTCGCACAGGTAATCCAGCAGCTCCTCGCCGCCGCAGACCGCGCAAGCGATGGAGCGGCAGACCCAGCAACGATGGCGTCCCAGCGGGTCTTCCGGCGCGTGGAAGAAGCCGTAGAAAGACATCGTGTCATGGACCTGGGCCGGGGCCAAGTCCAGCATCGCGGCAAGCTCCACGATGGCCTGGGGCGACACGCACCGCAACCGCTCGTGAATGCTGTGCAACGCCGGCAGCACAACCGCCTGTTTGGTCGGATACCGCGGCAAGTAGCTTGCGATCTCATGCCGCAGCTCCTCACTCAGCGCCGGCCGCTCACCTGTCGGCAGCCCCTTCGCGTCAGACGCGGTCCCGTGGCTGAAGACCAGCGGCGGATCCGGGTTGTGGTTGATCGGGTTGGCCATGCGATGCTCTCGGCGATTTCAGCGATCCAATTCGGCTGCGATGATGTTCAGGCTACTCAGCACGGCGACCGCATCGGACAACAGGTGGCCGCGAACCAGGAGCGGGAAAATGGCGAAATGGAGGAACGACGGCGGCCGGCAGCGGGCTCGATACGCTACGTCCGAACCATCTCCGACCAAGTAGAAACCCAACTCACCGTTTGGGGACTCGGTCGCGGCGTAGCACTCGTCGACCGGCGCCGGGAAACCGCGGTTGGTCATGATCACTTCAAAATGTTGGATCAAGCCTTCGATGGTCGTGGACACGCGGTCCTTGGCTGGCAGGACCTGCCGCCCGCCGACATCGACGTTGACCGGTCCCGAGGGCAGGTTCTCCAGGGCCTGCTCGACAATCTTCAGGCTCTCGAGCAGCTCGCCCATGCGTACCAGATACCGGGAGTAGACATCCCCGCCCGTGGCACAGCAGACTTGGAAGTCGAAGTCGCTGTACGCCAAGTACGGCTCGTCCTTGCGGAGGTCCCGTGTCACACCGCTGGCGCGGGCCACCGGTCCCGAACAGCTCCCATTGATCGCGTCGGCCTGGGACAACACCCCGATGCCTCGGGTCCGATCCATGAAGATGGGGTTGCGATTCAGCAATCGCACCAGGTCGGCGTGCACGGGGGGGTAGTTCCGCAGGAATTCGCGGACCTTCCGCACGAACCGGTCGTCCACGTCCGCCAACAGCCCGCCGACGCGGGTGTAGCTGGTCGTAAACCGTGCCCCGCAGATCAATTCGAAAATATCGCACAGGAATTCGCGTTGGTTGAAAGCGTACAGGAAGGCGGTCAGCGCTCCGAGGTCCAGTGCCGCGCTGCCGACACACAGCAAGTGGTCGCTGATGCGGGCCAATTCGGCGACGATCGTCCGGATGTACTTGCAGCGGGGCGTCAGTTCGATGCCCAACAACTTCTCGACCGCGTGATGCCAAGCCACGTTGTTCGCGATCGGCGAGATGTAGTTCATCCGATCCGTGACCGCGACATACTGGTTGTAATTCAGCTGCTCGCCAATCTTCTCGAAGCCGCTGTGCAGATAGCCGATATCCGGGATCACGTCCACAATCCGCTCGCCTTCCAATTTCATCACCAAGCGCAACGTGGTGTGGGTGGCCGGATGCTGAGGACCGAAATTCAGCGTCCAGACGTATTCGCGGGCGTCGCTTGGTGGGGCGATAGGATCGGCGAGTTGCAGCGGCATTTAACTCTCTTCGCGCGTCAGGCGATGGAAGTTGTGGCGCTCACCCCGTCCCTGCAAAGGATAGTCCTTACGCAGCGGAAACGCGGTGAACTCGTCAGGCAGCAGGATGCGCCGCAGGTCCGGATGCCCGCGGAACCGGATCCCAAACATATCGTAGACCTCGCGTTCCAGCCAGTTGGCACCCTGCCACAACGGGACGACCGAGGGCAACTCCAGATCTGGTTCGTTCAGCAACACCTTGACCCACAACCGCTCCTTGCTGGTCGTGGAAGTCACGGCGTAGATCACACCGAACCGATCGCGAGCCTGGGGGTACTCCAAGTAATCGACGGCCGTGAGATCCACCAGCATATCGAATCCGCACTCGTCCTTCAGGCAGCGCAGCACGTCCAGCAGAGCTGCCACCGCACACTGGACGCGGCAATTGTCGCGAAACTCAGTCACGACCAGCGCGTCCGCACCGCACCGCTGCGACAGCTTTCCCAAGGATTCTGCGTGTGACATGATCGGGTGGCCTCGGCCGCCTATTTCAAGGCGACGACCTCTTTGGGGACCAACAAAGAAGCAAGTGTCGCGAAAATAGCAGTCGTCACGCTCCGCCGTGACGACAGGTCATCACGACGGAGCGTGATGACACCATTGAATCCCGAGAGCTATTTCTTCCGCGGTCCTCAGCGACGGGCCGCTGAAGATACCGCGCTGCTGGATCTTGTCCTGTAAGTCCATGATGGCCTTGATCAATTGCTCCGGCCGCGGCGGGCAACCGGGGACATACATGTCGACGGGAATGAACCGGTCAATGCCTTGGACGACGCTGTAGGTATCGAACACGCCGCCGGAACTGGCACAGGCCCCCATCGAGATGCACCATTTAGGTTCCGGCATTTGCTGCCAGATTCGCTGCAGCACCGGCAACATCTTCATCACGACCCGGCCGGCCACGATCATCAGGTCGGACTGCCGCGGGCTGAAGCGAAATACTTCCGCCCCAAAACGTGACAAGTCGTGCCGACTGGCGGCCGTGGCCATCAACTCGATGCCGCAGCAGGCGGTCGCGAACGGCATGGGCCACAGGCTGTTCTTGCGGCACCAATTGACCAGCGGTTCCAGGCGGGTCAAGACAATGTTTTCGAATGGATTGGGCATAATCATCAACCTCGCCAGCGAAAGACGCCTCGCCGCCAAGCATACACGAACGCCAACCCCAGCGACAGCATGAACGCCAGCACCTCGACCAAGATCCAGGTCAGACTGGTTCCGCTGGCCACGGCGGTCGTGGGCAACCCCGCCTGCTCGTCCCACGCCGACACGGCCCAAGGATAGAGGAACAACAATTCGACGTCAAAGATCAGGAACAGGATGGCCACCAAGTGGAACCGCACGTCAAAGCGGCCGCGCGCGTCACCGACCGGATCCATCCCGGACTCGTACGGCATCTGCTTCACAGGCGTCTGCCGTCGCGGTCCCAGCAGCGACGAAGCCGCGATGATCCCGGCGGCCAACACAAACGCCACCGCGATCAACAGCAGGATGGGAAACACGGAGCCTGGCACCATGAGTACACCGTCACGTCGTTAGGAGGTCTTCGTTCGTTGCGTCCCCGTTCCCACTTCATACCGGCGGACTGCACGTCTCGTCCGGAGAGGATCTGCTCTCAGCAAATCCTGCACGTAGCCGCTCTGCTAATCTGCGACATCATATCCCCCCAGGCAGCGCCGTCAAGCCGCAGAACGGATGCCGCGGGCAGGAAACCACCGGACCGGGGGTAACGCGGTTTTGTCCCTCATTCCTCGCGGTTGCCGATTTGCTACAATCCTGCGCCTGGTCGCGCACCGCAAGTCGAATCGGCGACACCGCGCACCGTACCCTAAGATATCGAGGCCTGAAATGCAACGGAGTTTCGCGTCGTCTGTCTTTTCACTCAAATTCGTGGCCGCCACCCTGCTGCTCACGGTCGGCCTGCGGGCAACCCCTTGCGGCGCGGCCGAGGCCCAGCCCCAGCACCGCTCCGCAGCGGTCGTGCAATACGACTCGCGCCAAGCGCTGGGCAAAGGCGTCACGAAGGCCACGCTCAGCAACGGCATGGTGGTCCTGGTGCAGGAGCATCACGCGGCGAAGGTCGCGACCGTCCGCTGTTTCGTCAAGAACACCGGGAGCGCCTTCGAAGGTCGCTACCTCGGCGCCGGCCTAAGTCACATGCTGGAACACCTGGTGGCCGGCGGCAGCAACAGCAAGAAGCCGGAAGAGCAGATCCAACAGCTGCTCGACTCGATGGGCGGCCAGACCAACGCCTTCACCTCGACCGACATGACGTCGTTCTACATCGATTGCCCGTCCCCGCAGGTCTCGCTCGCGGTCGAACTGATCGCCGAGTTCATGCAGTATGCGACGATCCCCGCGGACGAATACGTCCGGGAAATGGGCGTGGTGCAACGCGAGTTGGAAATGGGGGAAGCGGACCGCGGCCGCAAGCTGCAGCAGGCCATGACTTCCCTGCTGTACACCGAACACCCCGCGCGGCATCCCATCATCGGTTACCTGCCGGTCGTCCAGCAGGTCCAACGCGAGCAGGTCATCGGTTTCTACAAGGACCGCTACGTGCCGCAGAATATGGTGTTCATCGTGGCGGGAGACGTCGACACGCAGCAGATGCTCGACGCAGTACTGGCCCAATTCAAGGGGTTCCCACGCACGACGGAGCGCGCGGAACTGCTGCCCGATGAGCCGGATCAAGCGTCGCCGCGCTCGACCCACCTGGAAATGGAAGGCCCCACGACGCATTACGGCGTCGGTTGGCCCACCGTGCGTCTGCAGCACCCGGATATGTACGCCTTGGACGTCGCCAGCTACCTGCTAGCCAATGGCGACAGCTCCCGGCTGGGCTTTCGCCTGAAGATCGAGCAGCCACTGGCCATTGGAGTCAGTAGCGCGTCGTACACGCCGGGCTTCGTGAAAGGCTGGTTCGACGCGACCATCGTGTGCCAGCCGCAACACCTGGACACCTGTCGCAAGATCATCGCGGAAGAGGTCCAACGGCTGCAGCGAGATCTGGTCGCGCCGGCGGAGCTGGCTAAAGTCAAACGCCAGAAAGCCGCCGAGCATGTGTTTGCCCAGCAGACCGTGCAGGCCCAGGCGAACAACCTGGGGCAGAGCTATCTGGCGACAGGCGATCCGCTGTTCGACGACCAATACGTCGACGGCATCCAGCGCGTGACCTCCGAACAGGTCCGCGACGTGACCCGCCGATACCTGCTGCCCGCACGACAGAACACCGTGATCATCGACCCGTTGGGCCTGCGCCGTGAGGTGGCGGGGGCAGCGACGCAGCGGTCGGAAACTCAAGTTGTCCGCACGCAGTTGACCAACGGCCTGACCGTGCTGCTAAAACGAAACAGCGTCACACCGACGGTCAGTCTCCAGGCGTTCTGTTTCGGCGGTGTGGCCAGCGACACGCCCGAAACCAGCGGCCTGGCGGCGCTGGCCTGCGAGCTGATGACCCGTGGCACCAAGAAATACAACGCCGTACAGATCGCCGAGTACTTTGACTCGATCGGCGGCACGCTGGCGGTCGATAGCCAGCGTTTTACGAGCTTCCTGCAGGCCGCGGTGCTGAAGCAGGATTTCGAAACCGCGCTGGACTACGCCTATCAGGTGCTGTTCGAGCCGACTTTCCCGGCAGACGAGTTCGACAAAGTCCGGGAGCAGCAATTGGCTCGCCTTGCGGCTCGCCAGGCCGACCCGCAGAGCGAGATCATGGATTTTTGGACGCTGCAATTGCCCCGGCAGTCGCCGTACGGCCGCACCGTCTTGGGGCTGGCCGAGACAGTCTCGAAGCTGAAGGCCGACGATTGCCGCCGGTTCCACCAACGCTACCTCGTGCCCAACAACATGGTACTGGCGATCTACGGCGACATCGATCCCCAGGCGACCTTGGCGCTGCTGGAAAAATCGTTCGGCAAAGTGGCGCGAGCCGACAAGGTAGAACTGCCGAAGTACCCGCCGACGCCCGCCGCAGGTAAGGCGGCGTCGGTCCATCTGACGACCCGGCGTCCCGACACGGCGATGGTGCTCATCAGCCAGCCCACGGTCGACGTGAAGGACGCCAAGACGCGCGCGGCTCTGGACGTGTTGAACTCGATTCTGACCGGTGGAGGCGGTGCCGGCGGCCGGCTGTTCCAGGAACTGCGCGGCGAGCGTCTGGTCTACTATGTCTTCGGCATGGAACTGACCGGTCCGGCGCCGGGCTATTTTCTGTTTCTAGCCCAGACGCGGCCCGAGACGGCCCAGGAAGTCGTGCAGCGGATCGAGGCCAACGTCAAGAAGATGCGCGACGAGCTGATCCTGCCGCACGAGTTCGAACTGGCCAAACAGAAGCTCGTGGCGGCCCACGTCATGCGGAACACGACGCCTGCGTTACAAGGCTTCCAGGCCGCGATCAACGAACTGTACGGCCTGGGCTACGATTACGATGCTTCGTACGACCAGCGGATCAAGGCCGTCACGGCGGAGGACGTGCGGCAGTTGGTGCAGCAGTACTTCCAGAACCCGCTGGTCGTCACCTCGTCGCCGGACAAGTGAAATGTCAGCGTCTATCGTCCATGTGGTCGCGTCTCTCCGAGACGCGAAATCCGGTCTCAAAGAGACCGAACGCCCGCGTCACAAGGGTGCAAACCAGCTTCCGGCCAAGTGGGTGAACTCAAGATAGCCCCCCACCCTATGAAGACTGGCTATCTTAACCGCAAAGGCGTCGATTCTCCTATTGACATTTTCTGGAGCCACACGGCGACTACGGAAGCTGGTTTGCGCCCTTTCAGCGCAGACCAGCCAAGATGATCTTGGACGCCAGCCGTTTTGCCGATAGCATGCCGTCGCGCAGCGGTACGGCTCGGCGACCGGAGCGGCACCGTCTGGTCGAAATCCTCAGTCATGGCAGTTAGGTAAAGCATGGATGCTTCCCCCCGCGAATTTGTCCTGGATGCTCCCGCCAGCCAGGCGACGGACCCGACCGGAGCCTGGGGTGCGCCGAGCATCTCTTTGATCCTGCCCGCTTACAACGAACAGGAAACCATCGAGCAGGCCATTCGCGAAGCGGACGAAGCGCTGGCCGCGTTGACTTCGGAATACGAAATCCTCGTTATCGACGATGGCAGTCGCGACGAGACCGCCGCCATCGCCGCAGCGCAGGCTCGCCAACGCCCGGCGGTTCGTGTCCTCCGCCAGCCGCGCAACCTGGGTTACGGGGCCGCGTTACGGCGAGGCTTTCAGGCCGCGTCCAAGACCTTGGTGGCCTTTAGCGACGCGGATTGTCAGTTCGATATCCGGGAACTGGATCGGCTGGTCTTGTTGGCCAAGCACCATGACATCGCGTGCGGTTACCGCATCGATCGGCAAGATCCGTGGCGCCGCAAGCTGTACTCCAAGGTCTACAACGCTCTGGTCCGGCTGCTGTTGGGGACTGGCGTACGCGACTGTGACTGTGCCTTCAAGCTGTTTCGACGCGAGTTGGTCCAGTCGCTCCCGCTGAAGACGGACGGGTTCTTCGTCAACGCCGAGTTGCTGGCCCAGGCCCGGTTGCGAGGCAAGTCGATCGTGGAAGTGGGCGTGACGCACCGGCCCCGGGCCCACGGACAAAGCACAGTCTCGGCGCTGCAGGCCCTACCGGTCGCAGCCGGGCTCTTGCGTTTCTGGTGGCAAACGATCCTCTTTCCCCAGCCGGCGCGGGAAGATCGAGCACTTGCCGGTCGATGGTCCGCCCGCTTCGAATGGGGCGCGGTGTTGCTGCTTGGTCTGGCCAGTCTGTTCCTACTCCTGTCCAATTTGTCTTACCCGTTGATCGAACCCGATGAAACGCGTTACGCGCAAATTGCTCTGGAGATGGTCGAATCGGGCGACTGGGTCACTCCGGCGTTGGACGGAAAACCTTATTTGGACAAGCCGCCACTGCTCTACTGGCTGACCGCTGCCAGCTACAAGGTCTGCGGAGCCAACGAGATGGCGGCCCGGTTGCCGTGTGCGCTGTCCGCCTGGTTCACGGTCTTGTTGACGTACGGGCTTGGCCGCCGACTGGTGGGCGGGCGTGCCGCCTGGTGTGGCGCCCTGGCCCTGCTGTTGTGCGGCGGGTTTGTGGTCTGCGGACGCTTCCTGATTATGGACGGGCCGTTGACGTTGTTTACGACGGCTACGTTGCTGGCCGCGTACTTGGCCTGCGGCGGTACGCGGTTTCGACTGCCTTGGTGGCTGCTGGCCGGCACGGCGTGTGCGCTGGGCGTACTCACGAAGGGACCGATCGCCATCGTCCTCTGTGTTCCGCCGCTGCTGCTGGCGCGTTGGCTGGCAGGCCAGGGCAGTCCCTTACGTCTGCGTCACTGGCTGGCTTTTGCCGCGCCGGTGTTGTTGTTCACCGTCCCCTGGTTCATGGCGATTGCCGCGGTCCACGACGACTTCTCCCTCCACTTCCTCTGGAAACACCACGTGCTGCGGTTCGTCAGTGCCTTCAACCACGGGCAGCCCTGGTGGTTCTACTTGCCGGTGGTCCTGGCAGGCATGTTCCCCTGCTCCTTGCTGCTGCCTCCGCTGGCGTTGTTTCTGTTCGGCCGGTCGGCGGCGGAACGTCAGTTACGGTCCCGAGAGCTCGGTTTTCTGCTGCTGGCCGCGGTTTGGATTGTGGCTTTCTTCTCGGTGTCGAGTTGCAAGTTGCCAACCTATATCCTGCCCGCACTGCCCCCGCTCTGCCTGCTGCTGGGAAGCGTCTTGGATGCCACCGTTCTCGCGGGCGGCTGCCGCGGTCGCGTCAGTCGGCTACTGCAACCGATCCCCCAGCGGGCGGCCGTGATGATGCTGGCGATCACCGTCGTGGGGGCCATCGTCCACCTGGTGCTCGTCAAGGAGAGTCCCCTGCGCCTAGGACTGGACGGATTGGTTGCCGTTGGGGCGGGAGTGCTGCTGGGGGTGGTGTGGCGGATCAGGTTCTCACACGCGCCTTCCGCGTGGGCCGGCTTGGCAGCTTTGGCCATCGTGGTGACGGCCTTCGCCTTCGACGATACACTGCCGGTGTTATCTCGCCTACGTTCCATCCACCTGGAGGCCGCGGAACTGCACGAACGCCACCAACGCGTACCGGTCGTGTACTTCGGACACGACTCGCATAGCGCTGCCCTCCATCTGAAACGTTATGAATTCATCGATTTGCGTGTCGACCAACTCGCCGAGCTCGCAGCCTTCGTGAGCCAGCGCCGCGAGGTGGTGCTGGTCACCACGCCGGACGTCGAAAACCGCCTGCGGCGAACGCTTGGCTCGTCGATCGAATTAACGTCGGCCGGCGGTCGCGGACACTTGTACCTCGCGTACAGTCTTGGCGTCCGACCGGAATTGCCGCCCTCGTTGGTAGCTTCCCTGCCTGTCTCCGAAAGCAGCGTTGACCGAAACTGAGGCGATCTTACCGCCTCAACCCGCGCCCAAGCCGCGATCGAAGGCGTCTTGATCGCGATTGTACACGGCCAGGGTCGCCTCGAAGGTCTGCCCGGAGACGCGCCACACGGGGTCCATGTCGATGTGCGAATTGCAGTGGGCGACCAACAAGCGATAGAAGAACTTGAACATGTGCCGCGGCGTGCGGAGGTTGCGCAGGGACTCGATCAGCCGCCGGTCGGTGAGCGATTCGTCGATTAAGTCGCGCAGCTTGGGCGTGGCGCCGTCGGCGGCGCAGGCCGCCAGCCGCGCATTGGCCACGTCGTACAGCGCCTCGCCCGTCCATTCGAACGAGGCCACCATGTTCTGCTTGTCCAGCCGTGCTCGCTGATAGAAATCGCGGCCCTCGCGTTCGATGAACCGGGTCAGTTCGATGGGCGCCATGATCTTCAAACCGAGACCTGGGTGCTTTAGGAACTTGTTGTCCAGCATCGGCCACAGCAGGGCCTTCATCAATTCCGCCGAGCCGTTGATCAAGTGCGGCTCGTCCAGACGGTCGACCAGCACGATCACGCCGTGAAAGCCCAAGGTCTGCAAGATGCCTTGGAACTTGATCAACATTTCGTAGCGGTCGTCGGTGCTCTCGGTGTCCGGCAGTGGTTGGGCGGCCAACTCGGACGGCGTGAACTGCATCAGCACTTGGCGCAGCGCCCGGTTGTCGCGGTTGCTCAATCGCATCTGCCGCAGGATACGGAACGCCGACCAGAGACATTTCATCCAGCGCCGCAGCCACGGCAGCCAGGCCGCCAACGCCAGTATCAGACCCAGATACAGCCACCCGCCACTCAACCAATCGCTCAGCCCTTTCACCCACAGCACGATGACCAGGCTCAGCAAACCCGCGCTCACACCGACGCCCAGCGCCACTGTCCACTTGGCCAGCAAGGTCCCGAACCGCAACCGTTTCCGCAGCCGCTGCCAGCGGTCCTTGAACGTGGTCGCAATGGACTGGTCGTAGCAACCGGCCAGCAGTAACAGGTCGCGACTCTGGTGCCGGTCCAGTTCTGCTATCGCCTCCGGTCTTAAATCGCAATCGACGAAGGCACTGGGCTGCTTGATCTCCAGAATCCGATCCACCAGGCCGGTGACACCCAGAGACAGGATCGCATCCATGTGATCCCACAGTTTCCACTCTTTCAGTACGCGGTCGGCCCGCCGACGGCGCCGGCCGCTGAGCTTCTCCCGGAACCGGTCGAGGAACGGGTTGAAGTCGTCGTAATGGATGACCAACAGCCGCTGCTCCGGATTCTGCCGGTTGTGCTGTTGGAGATGCCGGGCGATCTGCAGCCGAATGGCCGTCTTGCCGGCACCTTTTTCGCCGAACACGATCGACGTGGCCGGTTCGCACGGATCGCCGTAAATCTTGTCCCAGGTGGGGTGATAGGTGCTGTCGATGCAGTGGTCTTTGAACACCGGGTCTGTCTGCGCGTCTTCTTCCGCGAACGGATTGCGCGCGATCCCGTGATGCTCCAGGAATTGTCGAATTTTCATGACGTTCTCCGCAGAAGTCAGGCGGTCTGGTTCGGTGTAGTCTAGGTCAGACAATGGTGTCCGGGGGTGCCCGCGGCGCGGGAGTCTGCGTCTCTCGTCGAGCCGCATCGGGGCCGTCCGTAGCGGCTCCGCGGGAACGTCCCTCAGAACCGGCCGAAAAGTAACTCCCTCGCCCCGGTACTCCGGGGGAGAAGATTGGGGTGAGGGGCGGAAGTCGAAGTTGTTTTTCGGCCGTCCCTCAGGATCGCTTAATGACGATGAACAACACGATCAGCAGCGCCACGCTCATCAAGGTCAACACCGTCACGGTGGCGACAGCCAGCGCCAACGAATTGCGACGGCGCGGCGGGTACGCCGGTCGGCCCGCTGAGGGTAGCGCTGCGGTAGGAGCGTAAGCGTCCGACACCAGTGGCACCGGAGGCGAGGCGGCCAGCCCCAGACCGGGAAACACCTGACCTGCCGTGCGCCAATCATTCCAGCCCTCGCGCCACACCAGCGAGTCCTGACTGACGCGGCCTTCGCCGACCCATTTGCGCATGATGTCACCCCGCGCCGGACCGTACTGGCCACCCGAGGGCGGCCGCACGTACCAGATGGCCTCGGGCGCTTCCTCGATGGGGTCGCACGGAGCGGCGACCACGGGTATCGGCACCGGCGTGGTTACGAGTGCGGCCATGGGCACCGTGGGCGGACCGGCAAAACCCCCTTGCGAGGGCACCGCCACGACGGTCGCCAGGCCAGGTTGTGCAGGAACCTTGGCCGTCATCGGCACCGTAAGCTGCGCAGGCACTGCAGGCGGAATCGTGACGGGCACCGGCATCGGTATCGCAGGTTGAACCGAGACGGTGGCCGGAGTTGGCCTCGGCGACGGACTCGGGCCTGCCGGTGTGACGGGCATCACCGGCAACGGCGCGGCGCCCCTCGCTGCGGGTTTCGCAGCCTCGGGTTTCGCTGTTGGGGACGAGTACACGTCGATCGGAGATGCCGCGGCTCCCGTGAGTGCCGGCATGGCCAACCAGGGTTCATCCGAATCCGAGGCTGCCTGCGGATCGGCGGGCGGTGCCGCGCCGGCCACGGCCGAGGACGGCCTGATCAGGTCGGCGGGATCGGAAGCTTCCTCGCTGCCTTTTCCGGAAGCATCTTTCTTGATTTGGCTTTCCAGTGGGATGCCCAGTCCGGCGCCACACTGAGGGCAGACACCACGCTTGCCCGCCAGGAATCCCTTGACGTTCAAGCGGTGTCCGCAGGTAGGACAGAGAAAACGAATACCCATGCCGCTACTACTTCGCGCCCGATCGTCGTGAGACGAAGGCTATTTTGGAGGAAGGCTACAACTGCGTGCCGATGGTTTGACACCCGTGTTCCGGCCGACGAACTGGCTGCATTATACAGCGCGCCACCGGAAGTGGGCAGAGTCGGGCAGGCGGTTCATTGAAGTTGACGTAAAACACTGGCAGCAAACGGTTTCCTGCGTACTCAATCAGAATATTGCGCACCGTAACCCGAAGCGTCAGCGAGGAAGAGCGGTGTTTCCTCGCTGACGCTTTGGGTTGCGGCGACCCGCCGCTCGCGTTTTGCACAACGTTCCAATCAAGACCGTTTACCCTTGGATCTTACGGTAGTTGTTCCACCACGTGCAACTGATCGATGCTCAGATCGGTCAGGTCTTGCGTGCCGCCGCCCGGCCAGCGGATGACCACTTTGTCGATCCGCGTGGCCGAGCCCAGTCCAAACGTCACGGGTAGTTCCGACTGGGATAAGTAGCTCCGCGTCGGGTTCACTTCGCGTCGCAACACGCGGTCGCCCAAGATCACGCTGACGGTGGCCCCAATGGCGTCCCGATTGCACTTCCGGCCCACCAGTTTCAGCCGTAGCCAGTGGTGGCCGGTTCGCTGATCGTTGCGCAGCAGACGCGGGGTGCCGCCGCTAGCTGCGATCAGTACATCCAGATCGCCGTCGCCATCGATGTCGGCAAATGCCGAGCCCCGCCCGACCAGGCGTTGGCTCAGGGCGTCCCCACATTTCTCCGGCGGCACCGGCACGAATTCAGTCGCTTGGTTCGGCCCGCAGTTCCAGAACAACTTCGGCGGCTGAGCGTAGAATTGGGTGGGCTGGACCATGTTGATGTCCTCCTCCAAGTGCCCGTTCGCCGACAGCAGGTCCAGGCGGCCGTCCAAGTCGTAGTCCAAGAAGAGCACGCCGAATGTCAACGACAAACGCGAGGGCGGACCGAGGCCCGTGGCCAGCGAAGCATCATAAAACTGGAGCGGCTCCTTCTCCGACACATACAACGCCGTCATCTCGTTCGCGAAGTTGCCGACGGCGATGCCCAGGCACCGGTCGTTGCGGAACCAGCCGGCGTCGATGCCCATCGCGCCGCGGGCCGTGCCTTGCGAATCAAACGCGATGCCCGTCCGCGTACCGATCTCCTCAAACTTCCCGCCACCCAGATTGTGGAATACGAAGTTCTGGACCGTGTCGTTGGCCACGACCAGATCCAGCAGGCCGTCGTCGTCCAGGTCGATCGGGATAATTCCCATGGTTTTGGCCATGGGCACGTTGGTGTTACGATTGCGGACCTGGACGCCGACGGCGGCCGACACGTCGGTGAACTGACCCTGACCGTCGTTATGATAGAGGTGGGGAAACGCTCCCTCGAACGCCAACGGAGGACCGTAGGCCCGCCCCAGGCCAACCAGCCGGAAGTCCTGCGCGGCGTCGATTTCGCGCGACCACCGCACGTAGTTGCCGACGAACAAATCCAGGTATCCGTCGTTGTCGTAGTCGAACCAGCAGCAACTCGTGCCCCAGTCGTTTTCGCTGCCACCCACGCCGGCCGCGTCGGTCCGTTCGACGAACTTGCCGTGCTCGTTGTGGAACAGATGGCCGCGCCCGACCGCGGAGATGAACACGTCCGGCCAGCCATCGTTGTCATAGTCCCCCACGGCCACCCCCATGCCATAACAGGTCACGTCCAGGCCCGACCCGGCGGTGACGTCCGTGAATTTCCCGTGGCCATCGTTTCGATACAGCGTCAGCGTCGGCCGCGGAGTCGTCTGGGCCAGGGACCACGGCCAGTCGCAGCCGTTAACCATCAGGATGTCTTGCTGACCGTCCTGGTTGTAGTCCAGGAAGGCACATCCGCCACCCATCGTCTCCGGCAGGAGTTTCTCTCCGCGCGCCCCGTTGGTGTGGACGAAGCGAACGCCAGCGGATTGGGTCACGTCCGTGAAATGGACGTCGGGGATCTCCGCAGGCGGCAATTCCCGTTTCGCCGGTTTGATCAGTTCGCTAGGTTCGGTCACGATGACGGCCGGAGCCCGATTCAACCACACCGTACCCACGACGCCCGCGGCTACCACAAGGCCCAGGAGGACCGCCGACCAGACGAGCGCCCGGTGAATGACGGCGTCGTCGCTGGCGGCGGTCTCGTCGAGCGTTTCCGGCCGGCTGTGTTTTGTACGCTTGCTCATGCGGGCGATCCTCCGATGTATTTAAGTCCGGCGCATCAATAACTGTCGGGTCTTCAAAGTAGTCATCACGCTCCGCGCGATGACATGTCGTCACGGCGGAGCGTGACGACTACTATACTTGCGACACTTATTGATGCGCCGGTGCTTAAGTCCCGCCGCCCCCGGATCTACCGATCCGCTACCGCTATCTGCTTGGGTGTCACCGCCAGGCCGGGCGCACCGAGGCGCTGCAGAGGATAAATCACCACGGCTTCGGCGGCATGGTTCGCCGCAGGGTACTTCTGCCGCGCGGCCGCCACCGCATGGTCGCGGGCGTTGTCATCGAGTTTGTAACGCTCGTGCCACACCCGATGCTCTTCGGCTTTCTGATCCTCACCGAGCTGCGCATAGAGCAGGTGCAAATTGTGGTGCGCGGACACGTTTTCGGAGTCGAGTTGCAGGGTGCGACGGAACTGCTCGGCCGCCTGCCGCAACAGCGACTCACGCAACTCCTGGCGATCGCTGGCATACTGCTGCTTGGCCCGTTCGAACAGTGTGAGACCCAGTTCGTTGATCACCTCGTAATCCAGGCTGAAGTCGAACTTCCGTTCGAGCATGGCCGGTGTGTGGTCTTCCAGCACGCTGCGGAAGTTCTTCTCGGCCGCCTCCAGGTAGCCTTGCTGCCGATTCAACAGGCCGCTCAGCCAGGCGATTGTCCAGGGCGGTGGTGCCGGGTCCGTGGACTGGGCGGCGCGGCTGATGGCTTCGACTGCCTCGTCAATGCGCCCTTCCGTGTTGTACACTCGGGCCAGGTTCAGCGGCCCGTCATAACGGCCGAGTTTCTCCACCTGGGCAAAGGCCTCGGCCGCTTGTCTCAACTCGCCCTTGGCGCCGCCCTGGCCTTCCAGCAGCAGCGCGATGCCGTAGTCATTCCAGCGTTGCCACTCCGGGATCTCGACCTTGGCGTTCTCCACATGGGCCGCCACTCCCTCGATCGGGAACGTGATACGGTCCACCGCCAAGGTCGTCACGGGCAAGTCATTCCGATACTTCTGTCCCGGCGTATAGCCCCGGATCGGCAAGTCACCCGGCCGCGCGGTCTGCGTGACGAACTCCATGTACTCTTGGTCGAACTTGCGGTACTGCAGTTTTACTTCCACGGTGACCGGCGCGGAGACCGTCGCGGGCACTTGGAATTCGTAATGGCCAACCGCCGCGGCGCCGGGCGGAATCTGGTGGTTGTACAGCGGCACGAAGATGTCCTGGGGGTTCCGCCGGTTGATGCGGTGGCCATGCCGGTCAAGCATGAAGACGTTCAGAAAATGGGCCCACCGGTCGACCTCGCCCCGGTCGTCGATCGCCCCGTTGCGGCCGATCACTTGGCCGCCGCTGGTGACGGTCACGTCCAGCCATGTCTCATTCGAGTCGACCGTGCCTTGTGTGTAGGGATGCCCCATTTTCAGCGTGCGTACCACGGCTTCGAACAGGTACTTTTGACTTGGCTTGAGCGTCGGCACGGGGGGCCGCAGCGGCGCGTGCAAGGGGCTATCGATGGAACCGCCGGCCTTCACGCCGAACAGATCCACACGTAGCACGCCTTGCAGGTACTGCTGTTCGGCCGCCATGCTTACCGGCTCGTTGCGGAAGTAGGCCAGGGCCGTGTTTCCGCCGGGAAACAGATGGTTGTGGACGCTGAGTTCCTTGGCGTCGGCGAAGAACTTCTCGCCCGCTTTCGCACCAAAATCGTGCGAGGCCTGCAACGGCATGTGGCACTCGGCGCAGCGCGTCTTGGCCTGGTCGGGGTAGTAGAAGCTGCGGGCGCCGTGGCCGGAGACGCCGCTCAGCAGATACGTGTCATAGTGGTTCTGACCGCGGAGGAAGTCCTTGTATTGCGTCAGGTCCATGGGCAGATGCACCTTGTGACACGTCGAGCAGAACTCGGCGGAACGGTGGACGTCCTTCAGGAACGTCTTCTTATGGAAGGCGGGCTTGGCCTTGACCAGCTGATTGTTGATCCACTGCAAGGCCCCGTTCTCGCTGTAGGCGAACGGATAGTGCATCGGTTCTTCGATGGTGTAGTCGCCGTTGCCCCGCGTGCTGTCTACGCTGGTGATGGCGTGGCAGGCGGCACAGGTGATCCCAGACTGGGCGGTGGCATCGCGGACGTCATCGTAATCCGGCCTGTCAAAGGCCCCGCTCAGGAACGGCACCGGATCGTGGCAACCGGCGCACCAGCGTCCCGCACGCACGGTCCCATCCCGCTTCATCGACACCTGCCGGGTCTCCCGCACACTGGCCAGGTAGGCGGGGTTATTGAAGGAACTGAAGTGGTGGGCACTGTGAAACCAGCCTTGGTACACATCCGCGTGGCACTTCTTGCAGTAATCATCCATCATCAGTGTCCGCGGTGGGATGAAGTCGCCCGTGGCCGTCTTGACCAGCGAGGGCTGGAAGTACCGCGTGCCCTCCTGGGAGCGTTGGGCGTACCAGCGTCTGGGATCTTGGGCGTGCAGCACGACCATCAACAACACGACCACTGCCACCGCGGCCGAGTAGGTCAGTCCGCTGCGCCATTTGATTCGGGGGCCAGCCAGACGATGCAACCAGTACAGCCAAACGCAGGCCAACGGCGTGAGCACGTGCAACCAGTAGATGGTCGAACGTACGAGCGGTTGCTTGAGATCGAAGCCGCCCACGCGCATCAGCAATACGCCCGTCACAAGCACGGCGATGGCCACGAAGAACAGGGCGTAACCGATGCGGACCGCGCGGCGGTTCCGGCGGTTCCGCGCCGCCCCGATGTGGACCAGGCCAAAGACCACGAAGGGCACCACCAACAGCAGGCCCAAGACCAGATGCATCAGAAACATGTACTGATAGAAGTAGCCCTGCACGATCTGGCGTTCCCAGGCCAGCCGCTGCGCGAGCACTTCCAGGGCCGTGATCGCGATGAGATAGATGGAATTGGCGCCGAGCAAAGCCGTCAAGCCGAAGACGAAGTAGAGCAGAATTCGCAGACGCGGTCCGACGGAGCGAACGTATTTCACTCGCGGTGGCGGCACGGAAGACATGTTGTTGACAGCCGACATCGACGGAGAATCTCCTGAGCCAAGCCTTCCATATCTCCCCTCGCCCCGGTACTCCGGGGAGAGGGGCCGGGGGTGGCCCGCGCAAAACTGCGGAGTCGGGCGTCAAACGGATGGTCCTGTTTTCGTTCCGCCCCCATCCGGGCTTGCCCCGG
>JAPLNJ010001160.1 GCA_026692885.1 Planctomycetota bacterium
CCACAAGTACCAGCGGCTGGACAAAGGCGAGGAGTTCTTCCACACCGACTGGCTCCGCGAACGCAAGCAGCCGGAGTAACGGTGGGCAGGCTGATCCACCGTGTTGTTCCGGCCGATGTCGACCCAATCGTGCCGGTACGCGATACTCTAGGGATCAGGCCGCGGCCTTGATCATAAGGTTGCGCATCGTAACCCGACGCGTCAGCGAGGAAGAGCGGCGTTTCCTCGCTGACGCGTCGGGTTACGATGATCCATCGGGCGTGTTAAGCGACTCGCATAACACGCCCGACGCCACAATAAGAATTTCCAGGAAACTGTTGACTAGCCGAAGTTTAGCTGCTAGGTTCGGCCTTGTTTTTTGGCGCGAGTTGTCCCGCCGGAACGCCGTCGTAACGAATTGGTTTCTATCCCACCTGCTCCCGGCAAAAGACATCGCGGTGGCGTAGGACCGTGCCGGGAGCAGGTGGGATAGAAATCCAAACAAGATATTTGTAGGGCGGCTGGCGGTAGAATTAGAAGCCGGTAGAACACAACGAACATCCTGGGCAGTACACCGATATGAAGGTCACCCTATCTCTCGTGCGGAAATGCATCGTTGGCCTCGTCCTGGGCGGGATCGGCGGTTTCATCTGCGCGGTCCTTTGCATCATTTTGCTCTTTGCGTTGGATTCCACCACTGGCGGGAACACCGGGAGCAAATTGCGCTGGTTGATGTGGGTGGTCTTGTTCGGGGGGCCGATCGTCGGCGTTCTGATCCGGATCCTCCGGGAATTCATGCGCCAGCAAGCGGAACTGATGGCCCAGAATGCTGCCGAGGCGCAGCGCCGAGAGGCGACGGCGTCTCGGCAACGTGCCCTCGCGGGGCGACTTTCCACGTTGCTTTCACAGTCCACGACTTCCGCAGGCGGCTTGCCCGCCCTCCTTTTCGCCGCCGAGACTGCGCTCGATCGCGCGGAACGCGAGTTCCACGACGGCGCATTCGCTCCGTTCTGGGACGCTGTCGAAGACGCGGCTAACGCACTGGCGCGATTCAGCGGCACTGTGGACCAGTTGATTGGGAATGCCCAGAGCTACAAGACCCACGCGGCTGTCCTTCCCTCCCCATTGCCGCCATTTCGCCTAGGGGTCCACTCGCTGCCAGATGCCTCCGGTACAGCAACGCGTATGCGCGGAATCGTTCGCCAATCGCAAAAGAACTACCAGTTCGCAAGCATTTATGAGCAGCGAAAGACCAACCAACTCCTCGTTGCCGGATTCTCGACTCTCGGCCAGGCAATAAACGAACTTGGCGATCGCTTACATTCATCACTCGAGGCTCTTGGTTCCTCCGTTAACATCACCATAGAATGTGCTTCCGAGGAGGCATCACGGAAAGCCGACGCCCTTCGGGAACAAATGCAGCGCGACTCAGAAGATCGGCGCACGGATGAACGGAAAGGATCCGAAGAACGGCGCAGCCATGAACGGCAACAGCGAGAAATGCTGGACAACATACAACGCCGGCGTAAGCCATTGCCGTAGACACTTCCCAATAGCGGATTCTTACGCGACAAACACGGAGAGAGTCAACGTGAAATCCATCGTCACAATGAACTGCGACGAGGACGGCGTGTGGGTCGTCGAGTGTCCATCCATCCCCGGTTGCGTTAGTCAAGGGGCAACACGGGGCGAAGGTCTGGAGAATGTCAAGGACGCCATCGCGGCTTGCCTTGCGGTTCGCTTGGAACGAGGGATGCCCCTGACGGTTGAAACACAGCAGGTGGAGGTAGCGGCCTGATGCCACGGTTGCCACGATTGAGCGGCCGCGAAGTGGCCAATGCGTTCGAATTGCTGGGCTTGCTCAAAGGCTCAAGTCTTACGGGAGCGGAAAAGATGCGAAGCAAGGTAACCGAACAAGGCGTGGTCCTGCCGAAACAATGGTTCCCTGGCGTCGATGAGGTTGACATTCGTCGGGAGAACAACCGCGTCGTCGTGGTTCCATTCCGCGGAGATGATCCGATTTCGGAACTCGGAAAAGATCCCATCACTGTTGACGTCGATGACGCTTCGGACAACCACGATCGCTACCTTTACGGTCAATGATTCAGATTTTTTTTTACACGGGCTACATCCTGGCCTTGGAACTAGCCAACGACCAAAACTATCAGGCCGCACAGCAGCATTGGCGGCGTTTCGCCGCTGCTCCGCCATCACTGGTCACCACCTCTTACGTTTTTGACGAAGTCGTGACCTTCTTCAGCAATCGCGGGCACCACGGCAAGGCAGTTCAGGTCGGCAACAATTTGCTGGCGAGTGCTGCGTTGAAGTTGGTACACGTCGATGAGGAACTGTTTGACGCTGGCTGGGAATACCTGCAACGTCATGACGACAAACGATACTCGCTGACCGACTGCATCTCTTTCGTCTTGATGGAACGGCTTGGGATTGCCACAGCCTACAGTTTCGACCACCACTTCCGACAGGCAGGATTCCAAACGGAGCCGTGAGGGATCGGGCCTCTGAATCCCCCGCACTCCACAGGCTGTCGGTTCAGAATCAGGCGGCGGTGAAGCCACCGTCGACGTTGATGTGCCTTGCCGCTCAAATTCACCGGCGGCTAGCGCCCAAGGCCACTCACTTTGTAGCGGCACGGCGCGAGCCGTCCGGTATTACAGTCGGAAAACCGGGCGGCTTGCGCCGCTCCGCTAACAGAAAACGCCCCCAATGGTCCCAAAGTAAGTGGCATTCGGCTAGCGCCTTGCCGCTCAAAGTAAGTGGCCTTGGGCTGACGCACACTGCTTGCCAGTGGCCGCAGGTCACGTCACGAAATCGCCTTCCGCGCGCGGAGTTCGAAGAAACACCGCAGGCAGGCCAGGCAGTCGGCCGCGGCGTCGTGGGCACCTGTGACGGGCTGACCGAACAGCTTCTGGTGTAGCTCCGACAACGTAGGCCACTTGTAGCCGTGCCGGCCTGGCAATCGGCAGAACTCGACCGACTCTTTCATGGTGCAACGCCATTTCTTGCGGCGCAAGGCGTCCGGCAGACCTGCTCGGAGCAGTTCGGCGCCCGTGACGCGCGAGTCGAAGTCGAGGTTGTGAGCGACCAGCACTTTGGCCTGCTTCACAGCTTCCACAAACTGCTCCAACACCGGCCGCAACGGAACCCCGTGCGCGGTGGCATACTCAGTCGAAATGCCATGCACCTCGCGGGCGCTCGGCGAGATGCCGAAGCCGTCGGGTTGGATCAGATGAACCTGGGGCGGATCGGGTTGGCCCTGCGAGTTGCAGGCAACCCACGCCACTTGGACAATCCGCGGCCAGTTTTCCAGATCCGACGCCGGTGCCTCCCAACGTCTTGGCAGATCCGCCGTTTCCGTGTCGAAAAACAAGTACATCGCTCGACCCTCGCGCACCCCTGTGTTGACAGTATGATACCGCAGTCGCGAGTTCCGCAAAACCCACCCTCTCGCAGCTTGGTAGATCTTCGCTTAACCAGGAGCCGGGTCAAACGAGCCAATGCGACGGGAAGAACCCGAAGCGTGAGCGAGGCGATGCGGCCAGTTCCTCGCTTACGCTTCGGGTTAGTGAGTCCTAGGTTGCCAATGGCATAGGAGGGCGAGGGGCCCAACAGGCACTGCTGTGAACATCTTGACATCGTCCAAGATCCGTGAATCGCTCTGGTTACGAGGCTCTGCCTCGTAACCCACTGGACGCGAGGCTCCGCCTCCAAAACAGGCCGGCAGAGCCGGCAATGCAGTGCGTTCCCAGGCAGAGCCTGGGAACGAGGGTTTGCCAGCAGCGTGCGGCAACAAGTAAGCCGATCAATCGATCGCCATGATTGTCAGCGGCATTCTCGTGTTGCTAGAATGCCGCTGCGGCGCAAGTCCTTTATCGCTTTTGGTTCACAAGGAGCACAGTATGGGACGCGGATGGGTCGTGACACTTTCGGGCATGGGCATCAACCTGGCGCTGGGGATTCTGTACACGTGGAGTGTGATCAGCAAGGCGATTCCGGCCGAATGGGGCTGGACGGAGGAGGACAAATCCGCACCGTTCTCTTATGCCTGCTTGATCTTCTCGTTCATGATGATCCCGGCCGGCCGTCTGCAAGACAAGCTCAGCCCGCGACTGGTGGCCACCATTGGTGGTCTGCTGGTGGGTGCCGGGATGATCCTTGCCAGCCAGGCGGATACCTATTTCAGTTACGTGTTGGGGTTCGGGGTCTTGGCCGGGACGGGGTTCGCCTTCGGCTACGCTTCGGCTACGCCACCCGCGGTGAAGTGGTTCCCGGCTAAACGGACGGGCATGATCGCCGGGATTGTCGTCTCCGGGTTCGGGCTGGCGTCGGTCTATGCCGCGCCGCTGGCCACGTGGCTGATCGCGACCCAGGGCGTGCCGAGGACGATGTGGATCCTGGGGCTGGCATTCCTGGTCGTGGTGGTGGCGTTGTCGCAGCTGCTCCGCATCCCACCCAAGGGTTACGTGCCGCCTGGGACGGCGGCGCCGACGCAGGGTATCGTCGCCAAGCGAGAGAACTTCTCCCCGGTCGAAATGCTGAGTACCGTGCAGTTTTACCTGCTGTGGTTCATGTATTTTTGCGGTTCGGGGGCGGGCTTGATGGTGATCGCCAAGTTAGCCCCACTCGCGAAGACCCAAGTGGGTATCACGCACGGCTTCATCTTGGTCGCCTGGCTGGCCGTAGGCAACGGGGCGGGCCGAATCATCACCGGCACGCTGTCCGACCGTCTGGGCCGCAAGCCGACGATCATCGGCTGCTTACTGTTTCAGGCGGTGCTGATGGTGGTCCTGACGTTCGCCACCACCGGGTCCGTCTTGGGGACCATCCCGGCCATGGCGTTGCTCTCGGCTTTGATTGGAGCGAACTATGGCGCGAATCTGGCGATCTATCCGTCGATCACGAAAGATTTCTATGGTCTAAAGAATTTCGGCGTCAACTACGGGTTGCTGTTCACCGCTTGGGGGGTCGGCGGATACGCCTTGTCGAAACTACTCGCCGGAAAGCTCTTCGATGCGTACCACAGCTACATCGTGTCGTGCTACGTGGCGGCAGGGTTGCTCGTCGTAGCCGCGGTCGTGGCCTTGCTGCTGCAGCCGCCCAAGGCAGAGCGCTCGACGTAGGGTAGGCCAAGGTCGCGAGTTACGCTCCGTTCGCAACAGCTTGACGGCCCGCCGTACCAGGGGCGGCGGAACCGGCGGAAGCTCCTCGATCAGTTGCTGCCGGACAGCGTCGTCCCGCGCTGCTTCCTCTGCAGTGAGATGACGAGTCCGAGTTATCTTTGGCCGTTCCTATTGAGTCCTAGGTTGGCAATGGAAAACGAGAGAACGTGGATTGGGAGGGCGACGCTCCCGCGGAGCCGTGGGCCGTCCCTGACGGCCCGTTCCAGCTCGGCGGGGTGCCCACTGGGCCCCTCGCCCTCCCATTGGCAACCTAGGACTTAATAAGGGCGCGCGGCGAGCGATGCTTCCAGAGCTTCTTCGTCCTCGGAGAGTTCCCGGCCGCTCGTCAGGTACTCATCAATGGCCCGCGCGGCGCCGCGCCCTTCGTGGATGGCCCAGACCACCAGCGACTGCCCGCGGCGGCAATCGCCGGCGGCAAAGACGCCCGGCATGTTGGTGGCGAAGCGGTCGTGCACCGCCTTGAAATTGCTGCGCGGATCACACTCGACACCAAGCATGTCCGAGACCGTACGTTCCGGGCCGAGAAAGCCCATCGAGAGCAGCACGAGATCCGCTTTCCAGACTCGCTCCGTGCCGGAGATTTCCGTGAAGGGCGCCTTGCCGTTCGGTTTCGACCAATCGATATTCACGGTCTTGATGCCCGCCACATTTCCGCGCGCGTCATCCAGGAACTCCTTGGCCAGGATCGCATACACCCGCGGGTCCTCACCGAACCGCTGCTTGCACTCCGCGTGGGAATAGTCCGTACGCTGAATCTGCGGCCACTGCGGCCAGGGGTTGTCCGGCCGGCGCTCGGCCGGGGGCTTGGGAAGCAGTTCGAAGTTGACCACGCTCTTGCAGCCGTGCCGTAGCGACGTCCCAATACAATCCGCGCCTGTATCGCCACCGCCGATCACCACCACGTCTTTCCCGTGAGCGCTGAGATAGGCTTCGTCCGTGAGATTCGAATCCAGCAGGCTCTTGGTATTCCGGGTCAGGAAATCCATCGCGAAGTGAAGGCCCTTCAACTCGCGGCCGGGAATGCGCAGATCGCGGGGCGTGGTGGCCCCGGTGGCCAGCAGCAGCACGTCATGCCCCTTGAGCAGCTGCTGCGGGTCGATGTACTGGATGCGCTCCCCGTGTTCCTCCATGATCCGCGTCATGTGCCCCGGCGGGAAGTCTTCCCGCTTACCGATGTGGGTATTGGTCACGAAGCGGATGCCTTCTTCCTTGAGCAGGTTGATCCGCCGTTGGACCACGGCTTTATCGAGTTTCATACTCGGGATGCCGTACATCAACAGTCCGCCGATGCGGTCCGCACGCTCGAAGACCGTGACCTCGTGCCCCAGTTTGTTCAACTGCGCGGCCGCCGCCAGGCCCGCGGGGCCGGAACCGACGATCGCCACGTTCTTGCCGGTGCGCAGCTCAGGCGGATTGGGCTTGACCCAGCCTTCATCGAAGGCTCGGTCAATGATCGCGTTTTCGATGTTCTTGATCGTCACGGCCGGCTGGATGATCCCCAGCACACAGGCGCCTTCGCACGGCGCAGGACAGACGCGCCCCGTAAACTCGGGGAAGTTATTGGTCTTGTGCAGCCGGTCCAACGCCTCGTGCCAGCGGCCCTGGTAGACCAAGTCGTTCCATTCCGGGATCAGGTTGTCGATCGGACAGCCCGTGTGCGACAGGCAAAACGGGACGCCGCAGTCCATGCACCGGGCCCCTTGCGTGCGCAGATGTTCTTCTTCCGGGTCCGTGAAGATTTCCTTGAAATCCTGCAGTCGGACGACCGGCGGCCGGTACGGGACGTTCTTGCGGGGGTATTCTTTGAAACCGGTTGGTTTGCCCATGAATCTTTGCCTTCACATTTCAGTGAACAAAATACTCACACCTTGCGAGCATCCCACGGCTCGAGATCTCCCGCCGCCTCGGCGCACTCCCCGTTGGAGGCTGCTGAAATACTAGCGGAAAGCAACGTGGGGTAAGCTTCCAGCTTGCCAATCTTCCGTATTCGTCCGTTTCCTCGTCTTCCCCGGCTACGCACTTGGCAAGCTAGAAGCTTACCCCCCGACTAATTCAGCAGCCTCCGTTGGGTCGCGGTTAAACGAGCCGTCCCTTGAGCTGCCCACTGGTGCCCCCTACCGCAGAGCCACCTCCAGGTGAATCGCGGCCTCTTCTTCTTCGTCGTGCAGAGCCCGCTCCATCAGCACCCGCTTGTAGTCGGTGGGCATGACTTTGATGAACTTCTTGCGGACCGTGCGCGGCCAGTCTTCAATCAGCCGACGTGCGACCGGCGAATCCGTGTACTTATGGTGCAGCTCGATCATCATCAGCAATTCGCCCAGGTCCTGATCCGTTTCGACGCGTTCCAGTTCGACGGTGCCCAAATTGCACTTCAGTTGGAAATCACCGTCGACGTCCCAGACATAGGCGGTGCCGCCCGACATACCGGCAGCGAAGTTTCGGCCCGTGCGTCCCAGGATGATCGCCCGGCCGCCCGTCATGTACTCACAGCCGTGATCCCCGACGCCCTCGACGACGGCCCAGGCACCGCTGTTGCGGACGCAGAACCGCTCGGCGGCCACGCCGCGGAAGAACGCTCGTCCATCCGTGGCTCCGTACAGAACGACGTTGCCGATCAGGATGTTCTCCTCGGCCACGAACTTGCAGTCACGCGGCGGATACACGATCAACCGGCCGCCGGACAGCCCCTTGCCGACATAGTCGTTGGCATCGCC
Source organism: Planctomycetota bacterium (assembly GCA_026692885.1). Next base: position 7,892 of record JAPLNJ010001160.1, read on the forward strand.
TTCCAGCTCCAGCGTGATTCCGGCGGCCAGAAAGGCCCCGAAGCTCTGACCGGCGCTGCCGCTGAACTTAAAGTGAATCGTCTCGTCAGCCAGCCCTCGTTCGCCCCACTTCTTGACCACCTCGTGACTGAGCATCGTACCTACGGTGCGATTGGTGTTATTGATCAGCAGCGTCTCGTCCACGGCTTCGCCGCGTTCCAAAGCCGCCTTGGCCAGCGGCAGCAAGTGCGTGTTGTCCAACGCCGCTTCCAGGCCGTGGTTCTGTTCGATCGTGTGACGCACTTCGACCTGCGGATGCGGTTTTTGCGCCGGAGCCAGCAGCGCCGTCAGATCCAGTCCATCTGCCTTCCAGTGCCGAATCGCAGCGGTGGTCTCCAGGCAGTCGACTCGTCCGATCATGTCGTCCAGCTTGCGGAAGCCGAGTTCTGCCATGATCCGCCGCGCGTCCTCCGCCACCAGGAGCAGATAGTTGACGACCGCTTCCGGTTTGCCCGCAAAGTTCTTGCGCAAGACCGGGTCTTGCGTGGCCACACCGACCGGGCAGGTGTTCAGGTGACACTTGCGCATCATAACGCAGCCCAAGGTGATCAGAGGACCGGTCGCGAAGCCCATCTCCTCCGCGCCCAGCAGGGCCGCGATCACCACGTCACGACCCGTTTTCAGGCCGCCGTCGGTCTGCAGCACCACGCGGCTGCGCAGATCGTTCAAGACCAGCGTCTGATGCGTCTCGGCGATCCCCAATTCCCAGGGCAGTCCGGCGTGTTTGATGCTGGTCAAGGGCGAGGCCCCCGTCCCGCCGACGTCCCCGGAGATCAGAATCTGCTCCGCATGCGCCTTGGCCACCCCGGCGGCCACCGTGCCGACACCGACTTCGGACACGAGCTTCACACTGACCCGCGCTGCGGGATTGGCGTTCTTCAAATCGTGGATCAGCTGCGCCAGGTCTTCGATCGAATAGATGTCGTGGTGCGGCGGCGGGCTGATCAGGCCCACGCCGGGCGTCGAGTAGCGGATGCGGGCAATATTCTCGTCCACCTTGCGTCCGGGCAACTCGCCGCCTTCGCCGGGCTTGGCCCCCTGGGCGATTTTGATTTGCAGTTCGTCGGCATTCGTCAGATACCAGATGGTCACGCCGAAGCGGCCGGAAGCCACCTGTTTGATGGCCGAGCGACGCAGGTCGCCGTTGGGCAACGGCTTGAAGCGTGCGGGATCTTCGCCGCCCTCGCCGGTATTACTACGTCCGCCGATGCGATTCATGGCGATCGCCAGGGTCTCGTGAGCTTCCGCGGAGATCGAGCCGAAGCTCATGGCCCCGGTGCAGAAGCGTTTGACGATCTCGCGAGCCGGCTCGACTTCGTCCACGGGAATCGGCCCGCCGTTCACGCCCCGTTTGAAACGCAGCAACCCGCGCAGGGTGCAGCTTGTGCGCGCGTCCCGATTCACATGCTCGGCAAATCGCTGATAAGCCTGCGGGTCGTTCGTCCGCGCCGCCAGCTGCACGCCGGAAATCGCCTCCGGATCCCAGCCGTGCCGTTCGCCTTCCGCCCGCCAGTGAAACTCGCCCGGGTTCGGCAAGACGGGCACTCGGTCTTCCGGCTTGGTCGGGTAGCCCAACGCGTGGCGGCGCTGCGTTTCCTCGGCCAAAACCTGAAAGTCCACTCCCTGGACGCGACTGGCGGTGCCCGTAAAACAGCGGTCGATCACCTCGTCCCGCAGGCCGATGGCTTCGAAGATCTGGGCGCCCTTGTAGGACTGCAGGGTCGAGATTCCCATCTTGGCCATGACTTTGAGCATGCCCTTGGCCACGCCCTTGCAGTAGGCGGAGACGGCCTTGTCATCGTCCGGGAACTCGCGCGGGTCCAGCCAGCCGTCCCGCCGGGCTTGCCAAAGGACCTCGAAGGCCAGGTAGGGATTGATCGCGTCCGCCCCAAACCCGCTGAGCAGGCAGTGGTGGTGGACTTCGCGCGCTTCGCCCGATTCCAGGACGATGCCGATACGGGTGCGGTTGGCCTGACGCACCAGATGTTGATGCACAGCCCCGCAGGCCAGCAGCGAACTGACCGGCACGCGGTCGGCCGAGAGGCTGCGATCGCTGAGCACCACCAGGCTATACCCTTCGGCGATCGCGGCTTCCGCTTCCGCACAGATCCGCTCCAGGGTGGCCTCTAACCCGGCGTGGCCGGCACTCCGCGGGTAGCAGATGTCGATCGTCTTAGACTTCCAGCCGCGCTGGTCCATGGCCTTGATGGCGGCCATTTCTTGATTACTCAGAATCGGGTGTGGGAGCAAGAGTCGTTCGCAGTGCTTCTCGGTGGTCTCCAACAAGTTCCGCTCCGGGCCGATGTAGCACTCCAACGACATCACGATTTCTTCGCGGATCGAATCGATCGGCGGATTGGTCACCTGGGCAAAGAGTTGCTTGAAGTAATCGTACAACAGTCGCGGCTTGTCGCTCAAACACGCCAAGGCGGAATCGTTGCCCATGGAACCGACCGGATCGCGTTGCTGCTGCACCAGCGGCAACAACAGGAACTGCAGCGTTTCCAGGGTGTAGCCGAAAGCCTGCAGACGTTCCAGCAGCGTGTCCGGGTCGAAGCCCCGCGCCGCCCGTTTGACCCGCAAGTCCTGGATCTGCAGCCGTCCTTTGCGCAACCATTCGGCATAGGGCCGCCGGTTGGCGAACTCGCTCTTCAGTTCTTCGTCGGGAATCATCCGCCCCTGTTCAAAATCGACCAGGAACATTTTGCCCGGCTGCAGTCGGCCTTTGTACTTGATGTTCTGCGGCTCCACCGGCAGCACGCCGACTTCACTGGCCATGATCACGCGATCGTCGTGCGTGATGTAGTAGCGGCTGGGACGCAAGCCGTTGCGGTCCAGCACCGCGCCGATGTAGCGGCCGTCGGTGAACGCAATCGATGCCGGGCCGTCCCAAGGTTCCATCAGCGCCGAGTGGTACTCGTAGAACGCGCGCTTGTTGAACGGCATGGTCTCGTGCTTCTGCCACGCTTCCGGGATCATCATCATGATCGCCTCTTGTAGCGTCCGCCCGGTCATCAGCAGAAACTCCAGGACGTTGTCAAAAGTGCCCGAATCCGAGCAATCGGGTTCGACCACCGGGAACAGCTGCTGCAGTTCGTCACCGAACAGGTCGGTTCGGCAGACGCCTTCGCGGGCACACATCCCGTTGATATTGCCCCGTAGCGTATTGATCTCGCCGTTGTGGCTCATGAAGCGATTCGGCTGTGCGCGGTCCCAACTGGGAAACGTGTTCGTCGAGAAGCGGGAGTGGATCATGGCCAAGTGCGTCGAGAAACTGTCGTCGGCCAGATCCGGATAGAACGGCAGCAACTGATCAGGCGTCAGCATGCCCTTGTAGATCATGACCTTGGTCGACAGGCTGCAGACGTAAAACATCTTCGCCTGCTGCAAGCGGACTTCGCCGCGCAGTGCATGGCTGGCCCGTTTGCGAATCAGGTACAACTGGCGCTCGAACGCGTCACCCGTCAAGCCCTCGCTGGCGGCGACAAACAGTTGCTCGATCACCGGCATCGCCGCCCGCGCGGACGGACCGAGATCCGCGCGATCCGGTTCCACCGGCACGCGCCGCCAACCCACCAGTCGCTGGCCCTGTTCGCCGATCAGCTGTTCGACTCTCCGCTTGCAGTAGTCGCGTTCGGTGTCCACCGTCGGCAGGAAAACCAGCCCCGCCCCGAACCGGCCCGGCTCCGGCAGATCCTGTTGCAAGTCGTCCTTGGCAACCTTGGCCAGGAACTCGCGCGGCACCGCGGTCAAGATGCCGGACCCGTCACCCGTATTGGCTTCGCAGCCGCACGCGCCCCGGTGGCTCATCCGCCGCAGCACGTGGTCGGCGTCCAGGACCAGCTGATGACTGCGGTGGCCCTTGATGTGGGCGACGAAACCCACGCCACAGCTGTCTTTTTCCTGGGCAGGATCGTACAAACCGCTCGGGTGGGGGAATCCTGGGATGTGCTCAGTACTCATCGTGTCTCAACATCTGCTTTCTATTCGGCGGAGTTGGCTTCCTGATCGTACGCGTCTAAGTCTGGCTCCGTCCGCGGCCCGTCGGCGATCTCCGGCAGACCCTCGGTGTCTTCCTGCAACAACAGAATAAACCGCCGCGCTGTGGCCTCCAGTTCGAACCCCCGCCGGTAAATGATGGCCAACGGTCGGACGAGATCCAACCCAGCCACGGGGACAGACACCAAGGACCCTAGCTCAAGTTCTCGGCGAACGGTCGGTTCGGGCAACAGGCTGACACCGGCATTCACCTCGATCGCCCGCTTGATGGTGTCAATGTTGTCAAAGGCCATCACCACCTGCAAATGCACCTCCCGAGCCGCAAGTTCGCGATCGATCGACCGTCGGATGCTCAGGTCGAGGTCGAAGCCGATGATCTTTAGCCCATCCAGGTCCGCCAGACGCAAGGCCGGACGCTCCGTCAACGGATGCGTCGGAGCGCAGACCAGAATCACCGGCTCCTCCAACCAAGGCACGGATTTGAGCGCCGGCGACTGCTGCACACAACTCACCAAGCCAATGTCCGCTTGGCCCTCGGTGACCAGTTCATAAACCCGTTGCGGGTGATGATATTCCAAGTTGACCGTGGCCTTAGGATACCGCTCGGTGAACTCCCGGACCAATTCCTTGCCATAGCTCAGACCCACGGAATATATCGAGGCTACGTTGACCCGCCCCTCGACCGGCTGCCGCAACGTGCGAACCTTGTCTTCCAAGGCGAAAAAGCAATGCACCAGGCGGCGGCAACCTTCGTAATAAACCTTGCCTTCCGGTGTCAGTAAGAAGGGACGCTTCGAGCGGTCGATCAGCTTGACGCCCAGGCTGTCCTCAAGTTGCTGGACAATTTGGCTAGCACCGGACTGCGAAATACCGTTCTCGTCCGCTGCGCGCGAGAAGCTCCGGCGCAAAACCACGTCGCAGAACACTTTCAGAGACTTCACGTGCATTGGAGCGGGGTGTCTTTGAATCAGAAAACAAAATATTCCAAATCAACTAAATCACGTTCTCAGATAATAGGCTATGCTCGACCGCCCAGTTCGTCAAGGTATCCGGTCAAGGCGGAGCAGCATCTTCGGGGCCTTGATCGGAACGTTGCACACCACAACCCGAAGCGTCAGCGAGGAAGAGCGGCGTTTTCCTCGCTGACGCGTCGGGTTACCATGATCCGCTTCTAGCGTCTTGTGCAATGTTTCGATCAAGGCCCATCTTCGGTTACCCGGTTGGCAACCGATTCTAGCCATCTGGCGACGTGAAACAAGCCCGACCGCGATACCAGTCGCGATTGAGATTGGCTTGTCTAGCCAGGCGTCAACGGGGCCTTGATCGGAAAGTTGCGAAGAGTGCTGGCGCTAAACGGTTTTCGGGGTTGTCCGTGTTAAGATCGAGGCCGTACTCCGAGGTGTTCTGCAAGGCGTTGTACGAATTATCGCGGAAGGCTACACTGGCCGCCGTTCCTTCGGAACCGTGCGTCCAGGCTGCCAACGAGATCTCGCATGACTGCTTCCCCAGATGCTTTCGACCACGCCGCCGCGCTGGCGTACCTGCACGGACGCATCGACTACGAGCGGAACACGAAGTTGCCGTACCGTTCCCGCGGCTTGAAACTGGACCGCATGCGAGAGTTGGCAGCCCGGCTGGGGAACCCACACCAGCGGTATCCCATCCTGCATGTGGCCGGCACCAAAGGCAAAGGCTCGACCGCGTCGATGCTCGCCGCGATTCTGACCGCCGCCGGCTATCGCACGGGGCTGTACACGTCGCCGCATCTGGACTGCGTCGAGGAGCGGATGGCCGTCGATGGGCACGCTTGTAGCCCACAGGAATTGGTCGAATTGCTGCGCGCGGTGCGACCGTTGGTCGATACGCTCGACCAGGCGGCGACGCACCCGCAGGGTTTTGCCGGCGGGCCGACGTATTTCGAGATCACCACGGCCACGGCGATGCTGCATTTCTGTCGCCAGGCCGTCGACGCCGCCGTCCTGGAAGTCGGCCTGGGCGGCCGGCTGGATTCGACGAACATCTGCCAGCCTGAGGTCTCGGTTATCACCAGCATCAGTTTCGACCACACCCAGCAGCTCGGCAATACGCTGGCCGCGATCGCCACGGAGAAGGCCGGGATCATCAAGCCCGGCGTGCCCGTGGTCTCCGGTGTCACCGAGCCCGAACCGCGCGAGGCCATCGAGCGGATCGCCGAGGACCACGGCTGCCGCTGTTTTTGCCTGGATCGCGATTTCCGCGTGCACTACCGTGGTTCGCAGCTGTCGGCCGAACTGCCCGGCGCCGCCGACGCGGTCCTCGGCTCCGGTGCCACCCTCGGCTCCGGTGCCACCCTCGGCTCCGGTGCCACCCTCGGCTCCGGTGCCACCCTGGACTCCGGTGCCACCCTGGACTCCGGTGCCACCCTGGACTACCAGGAGCACTGCGGACCCGCGCCGGTGTCCCTGTCTGGTCTGTCCCTCGGTATGTTGGGCCGACACCAGGCGACCAATGCGGCCGTGGCGCTGGCCACCGTCTGTCGGCTGCGCGATGCCGGCTGGCAGATCCCTGAGACGGCCATCCGGGCGGGAATTGCCCAGGTCCACTGCCCGGCCCGCACGGAGGTCTTCGGCCAGCATCCCGCGGTGGTGCTCGACGCGGCGCACAATGTGGCCTCGACCCAAGCGTTGCTCGACGTGCTGCAGGAGAACTTCGCCGCCTGCCACCGCCGCATCCTGGTCTTTGCCGTCAGCCGGGACAAGGACGCTGCCGGGATCCTGGAATGCCTGCTGCCAGCGTTTGACGTGTTGGTGCTGACCCGCTTCCTGAGCAATTCGAGGTACACGGAACCGGAGTCGCTGGCGGAGACGGCGAAGCGGATCCTGGCGGCCCACCCCGTTCCTGTCCGCACGGTACTGGTGCGTCCCGACCCATTGTCGGCGTGGCAGACCGCCCGCGCGCTGGCGACCGACGACGACCTGATCTGCATCGCCGGCTCCTTCTTCCTGGCGGCCGAGTTGCGGCATGTGCTCACGGGCCAGCGAGGGTCGTAATCAGGCGAGCAGGGGGTGTCAGGAAGATGCGGGACAGCTTCAGAAGGGTGAATCGCAGAAACGGGGGTCTGTCCTTCAAGTTTCATTCTTCGCTGCAGGCTGCGTCTGTTCTGCTGGCGCAGTCCGTAGGCCGCGAAGTATGAAATTTGAACGACAGACCCGGAAGCACTTTGTCGTGATTATCACCCTCCCCACCGCGTCTCAAGGCGAGACTTGGAGCCTGAAGCTCTCGAAGGCTACCAACATTTTTCTGGAGGACCACTGCGTCGACCTGTTGGGCATTCCGCCTTGGCTGGCCGCCAGCCCCGAGGCGGTGCTGGTGCCGGTGAAGTAAGTCCGCTACAACTATTGAGTCCTAACGCACCAATGGAATGGGAGGGCGAGGCTCCAGCCGAGCCGCAGCGGGCCGTCAGGGACGGCTCACGGCTCCGCGGGAGCGTCGCCCTCCCCATCCCCTTTATCCCGTTTTCCCTTGGAAACCTAGGACTCCATAGGATTCCGTTATGATCTTCGATTGCAAGGAACAAGGCAGCCTCCCATGAAACACACCTTCCCCATTTTGTTCGCCGCGATGTTACTGACCGGTACGACTCATCCCGCTGAAGCGGCGTCTTCCGTTACGCTGTACGTCGCCACCCAAGGCAGTGATGTCAATCCCGGCACCCTGGAAAAGCCTTTCGCCACGCTCGAGCGGGCGCGGGACGAAATCCGCCAGCGCAAGACTGCGGGACCGTTGGCTGTCGGGGGAATCACCGTCGAACTACACGGCGGCGTCTACGAGCTGGCGCGGCCGTTAGAACTGACCGACAAGGACAGCGGTGGCCAGACCACGCCGGTCGTGTATCGGGCACGCCAGGGCGAAGTCGTGAAGATCGTCGGCGGCCGCGTGGTAACCGGCTGGAAACAGGTCACCGACCCCGCCGTGCTGACCCGACTCGACGAGTCGGCACGAGGCCAAGTGTGGCAGGCCGACCTGCGGGCCTTGGGGATCACCGACTTCGGCCAGATGAGTGGCGGCTTCGGCCAACCAGGTGGGCCAGGCCTGGAACTGTTCTTCCGCGATCAGCCCATGACGCTGGCCCGCTGGCCGAACGACGGCTTCCTCAAAATCACGGAGGTCCTCGGCCCAACGCCGGAAGACGTCCGCGGGACGAAGGGCTGTAAGGAAGGCATCTTTAAGTACGAAGGCGATCGCCCTAGCCGCTGGGTCGGCGAGCCCGACGCGTGGGTTCTGGGCTACTGGTTCTGGGACTGGGCCGAACAGCGGCACAAGATCGAGTCGCTCGATCCGGCCCAACGGATCCTCACGGTGGCCAAGCCCTATCACGGCTACGGCTACCGCAAGGGCCAGTGGTTCTACGGCTTCAATATCCTCGCCGAACTGGACGCGCCCGGCGAGTGGTATCTGGACCGCCAGGCGGGCGTGCTGTATTTCTGGCCGCCCGCTCCGCTCAGCGACGGACCCGTGGTCGTCTCGGTGCTGCCCACGCTGGTGACCATGCACAACACGTCCCATGTCAGCTTCCGCGGTCTGGTGTTCGAGGCCGCGCGCGGTACGGGGATCACCCTCCGCGGTGGTGAGCAGAATCGACTCGTGGGCTGCACGCTCCGTAACTTCGGCAGCTGGGCGGTCCAGGTTTCCGGCGGCCAGCGGCACGCAGTCCTCGGCTGCGACGTCTACGCGACCGGGGACGGCGGCATCAACCTCGACGGCGGCGACCGCCGCACGCTCACGCCCGCCGGCCACACGGCGGAGAATAATCACATCCATCATTGGAGTCGCTGGAACCGCATGTACCGTCCCGCGTTGATGCTGACGGGCGTGGGCCAGCGGGCCGCCCACAATCTGATCGAACACGCGCCGCACACGGCCATCGGGTTCGGGGGCAACGACCAGGTGATCGAGTTCAACGAGATCCACGACGTGTGTACCGAATCGAACGACGCGGGCGCGATGTACGCCGGGCGTAATTGGACGATGCGAGGCACAGTGATCCGCCACAACTACCTGCACCACATCAACGGCTTCGAAGGCCGCGGTTGCGTGGGTGTCTATCTGGACGACCAGTTCAGCGGCACCGCAGTGTACGGCAACGTGTTCCATAAAGTCACGCGGGCGGCGATGATTGGCGGCGGCCGAGACTGCACGATCGAGAATAATATCTTCGTGGATTGCGTGCCGGCGACCCACGTGGACGCGCGCGGCCTGGGCTGGGCCGCCAGCGGCTTCGAAGGACTGAAGAATGGCCTGAAAGAGGTGCCCTGCTCGGACGCACTCTGGAGCACGCGTTATCCCAAGTTGGTGCCGATCTTGGACGAGGAACCGATGGCTCCGAAGGGCAACGTCATTGCGCGAAACATCTGCGTCGGCGGACGGTGGGGCGACTTCGAAGGCAAAGCGAAACCGCTGGTGAACTTCCAGGACAACCTGCTGGATCAGGACCCGCTGTTTGTGGACGCGGCGCACGGCAACTTCCAACTCCAGGAGAATTCGCCTGCCTGGAAGCTGGGTTTCCAGCGGATTCCCGTCGAAAAGATCGGTCTGTATCAGAGCGACGATCGCGCCTCCTGGCCGGCCGAGCGCAAGGTTCCCCAAGCGCCGGCGAAATAAGTTCGCGAGAATAAGTTGAACGACTAACCGTGGGACGGATTGCTTCGGAAGTACCGAACAACGTCTAGCGCGCGACGGAGATCACGTACCAAGTCGTCGGGGTCTGGCCGACGGGAATCTTCCATCCGGCAGCGGTCTTCGTCGCGGGAAAGCTTTCACCCATCGCCTGTCCGGCGCCGTCGAGAGGTTGGGCCCTTACGGCTTGGACGCCCTCCAGGTTTCGCAGGACGATGGAACCGCTAAGCGGCTCGATGCCAGCGGGCGCCCGGCCCCAGTGCTCCAGGGACTTACGCGGCACATCCCATTGCATGTCCGAATTGGCCACGCGACCGCAGGTCGTCAAGAGTAGCCGTGGCGACTCGGCGATGGATGCTCCGTCCAGACTCTGCAGCGTCACGGCACAGAAGGACTGCTCCAGCTGGACCGCCAGATTCGCCGTCGGTAGATCGACCGCTTGGCAGTGACCGATCAGGGCCTGTGATCGGGCGGTTTCCATTGTCACCAACCCCTGCTTCTGCTCCCGACAGTGCCAAGTTAATTCGCCCGTATCCGAGCGGATGGGATCGCTGGCCTGCCGGTCGAACTGCGTCGTGGGCGGCCCTGCCAAGGATTGGATGCGGACGGCATGCGTCAACGGCATGGCGGGGTCAAAGCCCGGTGTGAAGTAGGGAGCCTCGGACCATGACAGGCGCAGACTTTCCAGGACCTGTTCGCGCGAGTAGGATCGCGTGATCGTCTGCCGGGCAGGGCTGACGTCGCCGCGGAGGAACAGCAGCGCCCCGGCCCGCAGTTGGCTCATCTTGACCGGGTCGGAAAATAGGTCAAAGTGGCCGATCATGCCCGGCGACGACGCCACGGGGTCCTGGTGAGCCAGCGTGTACCAGAAGATGCCATCCCAGTCCTGGAAGGCGGCGTAGGCGGCCAGGATGGGAATCCCTTCACAAGCGAACTCGGCCGGGAAGGGGTGGTTTACCTCCGACACGGTATACGGCTTGCCCGCCATCGCCGAGCGCGAGAGCTGCACCACGCTGGAACGTAACGGCTCGTTCACCATGGGCGTATTGCCGATCCGAAAGCCTGTCTGCTTGTTGCCTTGGCGAATATAGTCTGGGTGTTGCCAGTAAACGTGGCCGTCGACGATGTCCAGCAGGCTGGTGGAACTCAGGTGGAGGTAGCCGCTCTTGCCGTGGTTGTGGTCGCTGCTGCCTACCAGCGGTGCCTGCACGCCCAATTCCTCCCGCAGCAACCGGGCCATGTCCTGGAAGTACTGACGTTCCGTCTCCACGTAGAACGTCGCCTCGGTCTGGAAACGCAGCGTCGACGCCTTGGCAAACCCCTTCGGCTCCAACCGCAGAATCGGTCCGTCCGCGGGAGCGCCGGCCTCAGTTCGCAAGTCGGCAAGTTGCTCGGCGGTCAACCGTTTTCGCAGCCAGGCATTGTACAGCTCGGTCAGGGCGCGCTCGTAGCTGGCCGGGATATCGGTCCAGGTACCGGGGTGCTGGGTGGTGTTCTGGCCCAAGAGCCGACCGGAGAACCAGGACTCGACCAACGAGTTCTCGTTGACCAGCTCCACGATCGCGACGGCCGGCTCGTTGCGGTACTCCGACTGCGTGTACGGATTGCGATGGGTCAACAGCAGCCGGGCGTATTCCCGCTGCAGTTCCCGTAGACGCGGGTCGAAGTGCGTCAGAGCTTTGGCGTAGCCTAGCAGCTCAGCGTCGGCCACACCGTCGCCCGGCTTGTAGGAATGCCCGACGTTAAGGTTCAGGTTCGTATAGATCCCGCGTTTCTTCAGCTCGGCGATGAAGTAGTCCAGCCGGTCCAGCTGGCGGGGATCAAGAGCTTGCGTGTCGTCCCGTCGGGCGTCCAGGATGCCGTTGGGCGACAAGATGTCAAAGAAGTGGAACCGCACGCAGTTCACGCCGGATTGGGCCAGCCGCAACGCAATCCGCGGCGCATGCTCCTGAGCGGGCATCCCGGCGGCCATCGACACATTCACGCCCCATAGCCGCAGTCGCTTTCCGTTGCCGCGCACCAAGTGTCCGCCAACGCTGCGCACCCGGCCGTCTTTACCCGCCGGTCCGTCCAGGAGAAACGACAGGTCCGCTGGCGAGTTCACGTCGGCTTTCCAGTCGACGGCGAAAGGCACGAAGTCTTTCTTCTCGGCTGAGGTAGCGGTCGAAGCAAACAGCAACACCAGTGCAATCATCGGCAGGCTGCGACGCATGGTCCATCTCCTTCAACATGCCCCACGTTCGTGCGACACCGCATTCTACCGTGGTGGCGACAAGTTCTGAACCTGGGGCAAGCGGAAATCATCGGTCCCCGTTCGCGGATGCAGGCTGCCGCTTCCCCCGCGGAATCGCAGATTTGCCGCAAGGCACGGTAACGACTCTCACCTTAAACCTGGAGATAGCCTTGAAGGATTGGATTAGCTGTACCAGAACACGGGTCTGAAACGGTACTGCTCCCTGTCGCCCGCGTCACGGGGTTGGTATCTTGACAGCCATGACGCTGACTCCGCTCGAAATCCTGGGACCGCAGGGCCGCATCGCAGCCCGGCTGAAACACTACGAACACCGCGTGCAGCAACTGCAGATGGCGGATGCGGTCGCGGCCGCCATCCGCCGCGGCAAACACCTGATCGCCGAGGCGGGGACCGGCGTCGGCAAGAGCTTCGCCTATCTGGTCCCCGCCATCCTGGCGGTGACGGAGGAGCACGCCGAGGGCGACGAACACGCCGTGCGCCGCGTGGTGATCTCGACGCACACGATCAGCCTGCAGGAACAATTGCTGCACAAGGATCTGCCGCTGTTGACCAGCGTGATCCCTCAGGAATTCACGGCCGTGTTGGCCAAGGGTCGGCACAACTACCTTAGTAAACGCCGGCTGGATGTGGCCTTGTCCCGCGCCGGCAGCCTGTTCAGTTCGGACGAGGAACTGGACCAACTCCGGCAGGTCGCCCAGTGGGCGAAACAGACCGAGGACGGCTCGCTGAGCGACTTGTCCTTTCGGCCGCAGGCGGGCGTCTGGGACGAGGTGGCCAGCGACAGCGGTAACTGCCTGGGCCGTAACTGCCCGACCTACAAAGATTGCTTCTACTTTCGTGCCCGCCGGCGCTTCAATAACGCCCAGTTGCTGATTGTCAACCATGCCTTGTTCTTCAGCGACTTGGCCTTGCGACGCGACGGGGCCAGCATTCTGCCCAAGTACGATGCGGTGATCTTCGACGAAGCCCACACGCTGGAAGGCGTGGCCGGTGATCACTTGGGCATCGGCGTCACCTCGGGGCAAATTCACTACATCCTGAACAAGCTCTACAACGACCGCACGAACAAGGGTCTGCTGGTCTATCACCAGTTGGGCAAGGCCCAGCGGGAAACGTTGCACTGCGCACAACTGGCCGACGACTTCTTCCGGGACCTCCACAATTGGCTGGAAGAACAGCCCGAAAAGAATGGCCGGGTTCGGTCGCCGGAGATCGTGGGCAACCCCCTCAGCCCGGCTCTGGAACGCCTGGCCAAGCTGATTCGCGGGGAGGCCAAGGAGCTCCGCGAGGAAGCGCAGCGTCAGGATCTCATGTCGGCCGCCGAACGGCTGTCGGGGCTGGCCGGCGAGATCGAGAAATGGCAGACCCAGGCAGTCCCGGCCTCGGTCTACTGGATCGAAGGCGGGATGTCGCGGCGCGGCCGGCTGCAGATCACGTTGTCGGCGGCGCCGATCGACGTCGGTCCGGCCCTGCGCGCCGATCTGTTCGACACCGCGCGGTGCGTGATCCTGACCAGTGCCACACTGGCCATCGGCCGCAGCGGGTCGTTCCAATTCTTCCAGTCCCGAATCGGCCTGACGCAAGCCGGCACGATCCGCCTGGACAGCCCCTTCGATTATCCGCGCCAGGCCAAGTTGATCCTGGTCGACGGCATGCCCGATCCGACGCAGGCCCGCGACGAATACGAGGCGTGCTGCGCCGACATGGTCCGACGCTATGTGGCCCGCACCGACGGCCGGGCGTTTGTGCTCTTCACCAGCTACGAGATGATGCGGCGGATGGTCAGCGAACTGACGCCCTGGTTGACCGAACAGGACTTGGCCCTCTTTGCCCAGTCCGACGGCCTACCGCGGCACCAGATGCTCGATCGTTTCAAGAGCAACCCGCGATCCGTGCTGTTCGGCACGGACAGCTTCTGGCAGGGCGTGGACGTGCCCGGCGACGCGTTGCAGAACGTGATCATCACCAAACTGCCGTTCAGCGTGCCGGACCATCCGTTGCTGCAGGCCCGGCTGGAAGCGATTCGCGCGGCCGGCGGCAATCCGTTCTTTGACTACCAGGTCCCCGAAGCCGTGATCAAACTGCGCCAGGGCTTTGGCCGGCTGATCCGGAGCCAACAGGACCACGGTATCGTCGTATTGCTGGATCCTCGCGTGCGAACCAAGCGTTACGGCCGCACCTTCCTGGAGTCCCTACCGCCCTGCGAAGTTGTGGTCGAATCCGTGCGGACGGCCGGGGAGAGGCAGTGAACAAATCGTAGGGTGGGCCAAGTACTCGCGGCCCACCAGGCCCAAGCAGTGATGGTGGGCACAGCCCATCCTGCACCTTGGGCAAGCATCGTCGGCCGATTTGATTCTCTCACAGCCTCGGAGTGAAGTTCCCCGCCAGCCAAAGAAGTGTTAGACTACAGGCATGATCGATCGTTCCGAGTACCAGCTGCGTATCCGGCCGCTTACTGAACAGGGCGACGAGGAAGACGTGTGCGCATTGACCATGGCTGAACGGCTCCAAATGATGTGGCAACTGGCCGCAGATGCTTGGGCCTTCAAGGAGGGATCCGTCATTGAATCCCGACTTCCGAGACATGTTGTGCGCGTTAAACGACGCAGGCGTTGAGTTCCTCGTTGTCGGGGCCTACGCCCTGGCAGCGCACGGTTTACCGCGCGCTACAGGTGCTTGCCCCTCCTAGAACAGCCCGAAGTAGGCGTCGTCGCGGTAACGTTGAATTCCTGAACAGTAGGTTAGGCCCCCTCCGAGCTCGTCTCGGTGGAGCCCGTGATTTTGCACTAGTGCGTCGTCAAGACTTAATGTTGGGGTTGGCTTGGGTGCCACTGGCTCCGCCAGTGGCACCCCAAAATTTAGCCTTGAAGACACACTAGCCCGGATGCTGCTCGTGTACGGATGGCAGAGCCAGAGCATAGATTTTTCTTATTTGGTTTACATCCGGTTTGCGATTTCGCGATTCGTGTGGGCCGACGACCTCACCGCGCACGGACAGCCGTTCCACCGGGCTGTGGAAGTTCACGCGGTAGCATGTTTGCTGGCCGTTGGGCGGGCGCAACAAAAAAGGCTGCCGCCCCGGGCCTCAAGCCTGGAAGCGGCAGCCTTATCACGCACAAAAAAACCTTCGGTCGACTGAGACTGCGGAGGAGACTGCGAGAAAAGCGAGGATCTGGCGTGCTACTGCACTTGCCGTTGGGTGATCCTGGCCAACGCGGTTTTGTTGATCCCTCTGTCCAATACGACCAAAGGTTTAATGTCTTATTATACCGGACTTCGTTAACAAGTCTCCCGGGCAGACAAATTTATCGGCACTTGCTCCGCCGCTTCTTTGCCGAATACGGATAAAATCCACGACCAAAAAAATGGCCGGAAATACAGCGATTGGCATTGGACACCTTGAGGCGGGTGAAAGGGTGGGAGATCGGGCGGTCGCGTTGCGGGCCGAAGGTGAAACTCCGCCGAGGTAGACTCGGCGGCATCGGTGCTGGACGAGACGTGGTGCGTCTGCCGGCGACAGAAAGGGCGCTGCGGGTGACCAGCAAGACGGCCACCACTTGACGTCGCCAGTTGGGAAGGGGAGCTTTCCCACACAGCTTGTTCCCGCCGGGGAGGGCCGTATAATTCGGTGGTACAAGGACTTCCTTTCACGAATCGGGGGCTTGCGGGATGACTTTTCCTATCATGGTCGAAAGCTCTGAGGGCCAATTCCGAGCGTCCCTTGTGGGCGATCCTGGTCTCTGTGTTGGTGCCCCATCTCGAGAAGCCGCGGTGGGTGCGCCGTGCCGCGGCGATACCAGGGGACGAGCGGAAGACTCGTCTCGACTCGATTCAAGGCAATACAACTCACCCCAAACGTGAGGGAAAGAAAATACGAGCGTCGTTTCGAGCGCGCGCGGAGATAGCACGGATGGCAAGGCCGGGGCTCGGATGAGAACCAATGAACGAAACTGGCGGACGTTCTGGGTGGACGGTTCCATCACCCGCCTTGTCCGAACGACGATCTTTGGTTGCCTTCCGCAGTCCTCATCCGTGCCCCGGCCTTGCCATCCGTGCTACCGAAGTGAAACTATCCCGTGTGCCCTCGCACAACCTAGTTGCAAAAGTTATTTCGGCCCTGCGCCGAAGGAGCGAGCGATGGTCCGAACGACACGGAACCCGAAATACTTGGCCCAGTTTTCGGGGTCGCGCCCATGGCGGAACGCCGACCGGCCGGCGCCGCCGTCGTCACCCCAGCCGCCGCCCCGGAGCACCCGTTCCAAGCCTGTGCCCCGCCCCGGCCTTGATCATAAGGTTACGATGATCCGCTGCTAGCGTTTTGCGCTACGTTATGATCAAGGCCGGCGGCGTTAGGCCCTTGATTACCAGGATCCCCAAGGTCGCACCATGACATGGAAACAGTGGCCAACGCTGGCGCTCGCGGCAGGCGTGTTGCTCGTCTGGGCGTGCGCCCTGGCGGAGCGCGATGCGTGGGGGCTGTGGCGGTACGTACTGCTGGCGGGCGGCGCGTTGGCCCTGGCCGGCGCCTGGGGCCTGCGGCGGCTGGGAGCCGTGCCGAGCGAGGTGACGGCCGCGTTGGAACAGCTGGCGCAAGACCAGCTGCGGTTGGCCGAGCAGCGTGAGCAATTGCTCGGCCTGCAACAAGCCGTCGCCACCGAATGGGAACAGCAGTCGGTAACTTTCGGTCGCCGCGAGCAGGCCCTGACGGACCGGTTGAACGTCTTCCAGGAATGGCTGGAGTTCCCGGAGCCGGTCGATCTGTCGCAGCCCGTGAAGACGGACGAGGAACTCCACGAACTAGCTCGGAAAGACCGCCTGCTGATCGAGTTACTGCAGCGGGAAGCCGAGCGGGCGTTTGACGACATCCTGAAGAATAAGTATGCCCCGGACGGCAGGTTCCGCCCGCTGGTCCTGCGCGACGATGTCTATGATCTGATCCGTCGCGTCGCCCGCATCTACCGCCCCGAGGCCGAGCTGCCGCTGCTGGAGACGAATCTGGAGCGGGTCTTCCGGGCGGCCAGCCGGGCCTGTCTGCAGTTCTTGGTGGTCCTTGATGAATTGCCGCTGAACGTCCCCAAGCACGACCTGAACAGCATCTATGCCTACGTGCGTCAGGCGGTCAAAGCCTATGGCGTGTACAAGTCCGCCGAACCGTATTTCCCGTACCTCAGCAGCGCCTACTACCTGGGCCGCTTCGCGATGGGCGCCAGTCCGGTCTCCCTGGGCGCGTGGTGGTTCGTGCGGGCGCTGGGTACCCAGGGCGCCAAATCGCTCGTCACGCGATTGGTCAACCGTCAGGGGCTGGTCCTGTTGCACAACGCGATCCGCGTGATCGGCTTCGAAGTCGCCAGTATGTACAGCGAGGACTTCCGCTACCGCGGCGCGAACTGGATCTACGCCGCCGAACTGACCGAACTGGCCAGTGGTCTGCCGCTGTCGCGCGAGGGGCTGGCCGCCGCCCTGCAGGAACTCGGCGTGATGCAACTCCGCAGCGAGTACGACCGCGTGTATTTGTACCGCTGCCTGGCCGAGCATCGCAGCGCCCAGCCCGAACGCTATCGGGCGGCAGTCGTGCTGACGGTCGAGGAGCGCCAGGCGATCGCCGCGCGACTGGAACGGTTTCTCAAATCGTCCGTCGAAGAGCGGCCGCCCAAGGCACTCGAGCGTTGGCAGCGGGGCGCCGAGCTGCGGCTGGATGTCAAGCTGTCGATCGGCATGACAGCGGCGCAACTCACGGACGAGGAACAGGTGGCAGAGGCCCTGCACTCGTTGGCCAGCTTCCTGTTGGAAGTCAAGGAGCAGGAGGCGGACAAGTTGCCCGAGATCTTGGCCGACACGGCACTCGCTCGCCGCCTGAGCGAGGAGCGCCGTGTGCAACTGTGGCAGCAACTACAAGAGAATCCACCGTTCTTCTTCCAACCGCCCGATCTCGATCCGGCGGGCAAGCTGCCGGGCGTGTACCTGGAGGATCTGGTGGCGTTGGCCATCCGCACGCCCCCGCATCACGCCGTGGTGGAGGACGTGCTGGCCGAGGTGGCGGGCTACCTGCGGCAGGATGGCAAGGCCCTGCGCAAACGTGTGCAGCAGGAATACGTTCACTTCTTGGCCGACCGCCTGCCGCCGGACGCTCCGGGCAAGAGCTTGCCCGCCGAGGTTGCCCGAGCCGTGTTGGATCTGCTGGGGGCCGACGAGCAGCCGCGGTTCGTCTATGCCGGAGTCACATTCCCGCAGGCCCAGGAGTCCGAGGCCCGCAGTTGCCCGAAGGGGAAAACGTGGCTGCTGGGCGTGCGCGACCGGTTGGTGGCCTTCACCGTTGCGGAGGGACCCAAATTGGTGTGGGAAGGCGATGCCACGGTGCGCGTGCAGTGTGTGCCCGGTTACGTGATCAAAGACTGTGCGCTAACCGGCGGTCAATGGCTGGTCGCGGAACCGTCCGCTCCGCCGGCGGTGCGAATCGCGGGCCTGGCGCTGACCAAATATGAGAAGTATTTCGCGCCGCTGGTCGGCTTCTGCCAAGGCGGGGAGAATTGATATGGACGAGTGCGTCGCACCACTTGGATTGGCGTCGCAAGTCGAGCTTGTTTAACCGCGACCCAGAGCCAACTGCCGTCACCGGCCCTGGCACCAAACGGTATTTCGGCCCTTGCGCGTAAAGAATGAGAGTTAACGGTTCAACTTGGACGGGTCGCGAGACAAGGGGTCAGACGTACAGATTTCAGTTTTCGCGGGCAGAAGGCTTTCCAGGTGGTTGGGCACAGGACCGCGAAAACTGAAATCTGTACGTCTGACCCCAGCCGGCGGTCCTGCGATGCGAAACCGTAAAACCTCATTCCTTACGCGCCAGGATCAAGAAACCGTTTGGTGCTAGTTCACGAACACCAGCGGACGGCAGCTGGCGGCGGGGAGCGCGCGGCAGAGCAAGCGAGTTCGGTGACGCCGGGCCGCTCGACGCGATCCCCCACCCGCGAGCGGATACCCGGTCGCGGTTGAACGAACCCCCTGCCAGCCGCTTGAGCCAGAACCCAAAAAACCGCGGCGGGGGCAGTAGTGGGCTGGAAGCCCGAGCCAATCCAGGGAATACTAAGGGCCTATCACGAGGTACCGTTCGTCTTCCCTCCTGCAGAAACCAACGCCGTG
This sequence comes from Planctomycetota bacterium, assembly GCA_026692885.1. The sequence continues at coordinate 26,976 of JAPLNJ010001160.1, forward strand.
GCAAACATTTTTCGCCGTTATCGTAGTTCGGTCGGGATGGCCTTGCTGGTCGTCCTGTGCTGCGTCCCTGCCAGCTTCGCGCAGGAGACCGCCGGCGCTACCTACGCCGGCAAGTCTCTGATCCAGTGGATGGCCGTGCTGCAGAACAATCTGGAACGCGACACGAACGAGTCGAAGGAACTGTGCCGGAAAGCGGCCAATGCCTTAGGGCAAATCGGGCCGCCCGCTGTGAAGGCCGTCCCGCTCCTGATCGAGACGCTGAAGTTCCGCACGGTCGAAGCCCGAGAATACGCGGTCGACGCCTTGGGGAGAATCGGGCCGCCCGCCGTGGAGGCGGTGCCAGCCATCATCGCCGCGGTCGACATTCCCCAAACGCACGCGGCCTACAAGGACTTGGCGAATTTTCGGAGAGTGGCAGCCAAGGCCCTGGGCCGGATTGGTCCGTCGGCCCAAGCGGCCGAAGCCGTCCTGCTGCGGGCGCTGCAGAGCGAAGACGCGGTGTACCGCATGGAGGCGGCGTTGGCGCTGTGGAACATCTCGCGGCACGCAGCCGCGCTGCCGGCGCTGGTCGCCATGCTGAAGCAAAAAGGCACCGACGGTCCGTACAAGGCGGTCATGGCCCTGGGGGAAATGGGGCCGGATGCCAAGCCGGCAGCCGCGGCCTTGGTGGCCACCCTGCAGCACCCCGACGCCGACGTGCAGCGGGCGGCTGCCAGGGTGTTGGCGTCGTTGGGACCGGGTGGGCTGCTGCCGGTGGCCGAGGCCCTGGCGGCCGGGAAGGCGGCGCCCGAACCCGCGGCGTATGTCTTGGGCGAACTGTTGGGTCAGTTGCGTGAGGAAGTCTTCCACAACCGCCAGCTGGAGGCGGCGAAATTCCGCGAACTGGCCGAACCAGTCCTCCGCGCGGCGACACCAGCCTTGGTAAGTCTGTTGGCCGATGCGCGGGAGGAAACGCGTCAGGACGCGATCCGGGCGTTGGCCCAGATGGGTTTCCCGGCGGCGCCGTTCCTGGTCAAGACGCTCGCCGGGGAAAACACCGTGGCCCGCACCGCCGCGATCGACGCGCTCGTCCGGTTGGAGCCGTTCCTGCCGCGCGAATCGCCGGCCAGCGAAGGCGTGGAGGTGATGAAGCAGAAGCTGGTTCCGCCGCTGCTGGAGTTGCTGCGGCAGCCGGATCCGAAGGTGCGTGCTGCGGCCTGCCGAATTCTGGCCGAGTTCTCGTTGGGGCGCGCGCAACTGGAGACGGCTGAGCCGCAGTTGCGCGACGCGCTGAAAGATTCCGACGTGGCCGTCCGGCGTTACGCCTCGAAAGCCCTGGAACAACTGCGCACGAAAGAGAAGCAAGACGCAACCGAAGATCAGACAAAGACTTGACTCGTGCCCACCCTACGATTGACCGTGGCCTTCGGCTACAATAACCACCACTGATTGCGGAATCCCTTTTTCACCGAGGATCCTCGACCCATGAGTACCGAGGTAGTAGATGTAACCCAAGACCTGTCGCAATTCCGCGCGGACTACCAGAAGCTGCGGGAGGCGATCGGCCTGGTGATGATCGGACAAGACGAGATTATCGAGCTCACCCTGGCCGCCTTGTTTGCCGGCGGAAACGTGCTGCTGGAAGGCCCGCCGGGCGTGGGCAAGACGCTGCTGGGGCGCACGCTGGCCGGCTTGTTGTCGGTCAACTACCGCCGGATTCAGTTCACCTCGGACCTGATGCCGGCGGATGTCATCGGCACGTACGTGATCATGGAATCCGGCGGTCGGCGCCGGTTCGAATTCCAGCAGGGGCCGATCTTCACCAACTTGCTGTTGGCCGATGAAATCAACCGCGCCACTCCGAAAACGCAAGCGGCTCTGTTTGAAGCCTTGGAGGAAGGCGCCCTGACCGTCGCGAACGAACGGTATCCGCTGCCCAAACCGTTCTTCGCCATCGCCACGCAGGGCCTGGGCGACATCGAAGGCACGTTTCCGGTGCCGGAGACACAACTGGATCGGTTCTTCTTCAAACTCCGGCTGGCGGCCCCCAGTAACGAGGAGTTGGGCCAGATCCTGCAACGCATGACGGACCCGCCCGCAGCCGCGCTGAAACCCGTCCTGGACGGCAATCGCCTCGAACAGATGCGGCAGCAGGCACGCCAAGTGACGATCGCTCCGGACGTCCTGAACGAGGCCGTCCAACTGGTGGCGGCCACGCATCCGGACAACAAGACAGCGCCGGATTCGACGCGCCGGTTCGTCTCGCGGGGTGCCAGCTCCCGAGGCGGTCAAGCCATGATTCTGGCGGCCAAGGTGCTGGCGATCGTCGCCGGGCGAGCGCAGGTCGCCCGCGAGGATCTGCGCCGTGTGGCGGTGGCGGCCTTGCGTCATCGCGTGTCGCTGAACTTCGAAGGCCATGCCGAAGAGGCTGGCATCGACGGGATCATCCACGAGATCTTGGATGCCGTGAAGTGATGTCGCTGTTCGACGCCACATTCCGACGACGCTGCGAATCGCTGGACCAAGCGGCCCGGCGCAGCTGGGGTAACCGCTTCCTGGGTCGGCGTCTGGACCGGCGGTGGGCTGGCGGCAGCGAGTTCGTGGGCCATTCGGACTACACCAGCGGCGATGACTTCCGTTACGTGGACTGGCAGATTTGTGCTCGGCACGACGAGTTGGTCACGCGTCAATTCCGCGGCAGCGAAGATCGCATCGTGTACCTAGTGCTGGACGCCTCGCCGGGGATGGGCTTGGGCGAGCCGCGGAAATTCGACGCGGCCCGCCGACTGGCGGCCGCCCTGGGCTACATGGCCCTGGCCGCCCTGGATCGGGTCGGCGTGGTGGTCGTGTCCGACCGCGTTGTGGCGGAGTTCCCGCCCTGCCGCGGGCGCGACCGCCTGCCAAAGCTGTTCCGGTTCCTGGAGGGGTTGCAGGTGGATGCCGCGCCGGTCAAGCTGAAAACGGCCGTCGAATCCTTTGTGCAGCACCGGCCGCACCGCGGGATCACGATCGTGATCAGCGATCTGTTCGACCCGGCCGGCTTTGAAGGCGCCAGCGACTTGTTGGCCGTGCGAGGTTTCGAGCCGTTCCTGCTGCAAGTGGTGGACGACCGCGAGGCCGACCCGCAGTTCTCAGGCAGCGTCAAGCTGCAGGAAGTCGGCGGCAGCCGCTCGCGTAGCGCCTACCTGGAAGAGATCGATCTGCAGAACTACCGGCAGGTGTTCCGCGAGTTCAGCGCTGGCTGTCGCCGCTACTGTGCTCGGCGGTCGATCGGCATCGTCCAGACCCGCACGTCGGTGCCGTTCCAAGAATCTGTGTTACGCATGATTCGCCTGTCCGTGTCCCGGATGTACTCGCAATGAGGGCGCCGCCATGAGCTTTGCGAATCCCGGAGCCTGGGGCTGGGCAGTGTTGGTACTGGTCGTCATCGTTGTGTACCTCGCGCAGCTCGGTCGCCAGCAGCAGCCGGTCGCCACCTTCGCGCTGTGGCAGCGGGCCCTGGCGCGCCGCCCGACTTGGTTCGTGCTGCGCCACTGGCTGTCGCTGGCAGCGCAGCTGGTCATTGTCCTGCTGTTGGTCGCGGCCCTGGCGCAACCCTTCTGGAAGGCGGCCTTCGAGGCGCGGCGGAACATCGTGTTGGTCCTGGACGTCTCGGCCAGCATGTCGACTCGGGATGATCGTTTTGCGAACATGCAGGCCGCGGCAAGACGGCTGGTCGAGAACTTGAATCGCGGCGAGCAGATGGCGCTGGTCACCGCGGGCAGCGTGGTGCGGATCGCGTGCCGTTGGACTGAGAACCGCCAAACGCTGGTGGAGACGCTCGATTCCCTGCAGCAGACGGACGGTGGGTCGCGTGTCGCCGAAGGAGTCGCTATGGCCCGTTCGCTGCTGGCCGAGCGGCAGAACCCGCACTTGGTCGTGCTCACCGATGCCTGCTTCCCCGCAGCAGAATTGCTGGCCAAGGCCGAGGGTGTGCAGTTCTATCGCCTGGGCCAGCAGACCGACAACGTCGGCATCACCCGTTTGGGAACGCGTTCGCATCCGACGAATCCGGCCAACTGCGAAGTCCTCGTGGAGGCGACCAACTTCGGGATCGCATCGGCCACGCGGACGCTCGAGTTCGGGATGGCCGGGACGACGCTCGAAAGCGCCCCGCTGAATCTTCCCGCCGGCTCGCCAACGGCCAAATTCTTTAGCGTCAAAGCCGATCGTGGCGGGATCTTGACGGCCCGACTCAAGGAACACGATTCGCTGGAAAGCGATGACGCCGTGGACACCTGGATTCCCCGTCGCCAGCGGCCGACCGTCGTCATGGCCACACCGGGCCCGGCAGCCTTGGAGGCGGCCTTCCAGGCCAACCCGCGAATCATCTTTAGGACACCGACGGCGTCCAACGCCGCTCGGGAGGGCGAGGCTCCCTCCCAGCCGCGCACTGTTCGGGAGGGCGAGGCTCCCGCCCAGCCGCGCACCGCCAACAGCTCGGCAGGAGCCTCGCCCTCCCAGCCGCCTGACAAACCCGCTGCGCCGCAGGTGGTCACTGTCCTGTACCGAGAGATTCCCACGCAGTTGCCGGCTGGTCCGGTGTTGGTCGTCGAGCCGCAGAGTGCCTGCGACCTGTGGACGGTCGAGGGCCTGCTCCGAGATGCACCTTGTGCTGTGAAGGAGGTGCGCCGCGATGCGTCGCTGCTGGCCGGGGTCGATTTCGGGAACTACGTCGTCGAACAGGCCGTGCGACTCAAGTTCAAGTCAGCGACGAAAACCCTGGCCACGGCCGCTTCGGGAGACGCCTTGTACACGGCCTTGGAACGGACCGCGGGACGCGTCCTGGTACTGCACGTGAATCTGGACAAGAGCGACCTGCCGCGGCGTGCGGACTTCGAGCGGCTGCTGGACAACGCCATCCACTGGCTCAGCCACAGCGATGTGCCGGAGCCTGCTGCGAGCACGACCGATGATGTGGTTGGCCTGCCCGCGGCGGATTCGCCACGACACCTGATCCAGCCGGATCCTGACTACGACGTGTCGTTGGCCGCGCAACAGAATTTCGTTGTGCTGGATCGCGTCGGGGTCTGGCAGGTAGTGGACCAACCCCTGGAGAGTGAGACGACCAATAGCCGTGGACCCGAATTGGTGTTGCCCAGCAACCTGACCAACAGCCGCGAGAGCGATCTTCGTTGCGCGACGGGCATCGCTTCCGCCGAAGAAAATGGTGCGCTCGCGTTTGGGCCGAGCGGAGCCGTGCCGGACCAACCGCTGTGGCGGCTGTTGGTCAGCGTGGCGATCGGGGCGTTGGTCGTCGAGTGGTGCCTGTTTCATCGACGCGTGGTGGTGTAGGGTGGGCTGTGCCCACCAGCACCAAACGATATTTTGGACCCTGCGGGCAAGAAATGAGACTTAGCGGTTCAGCAGAAACGGGGCGTGAGACAAGGGGTCAGACGTACAGGTTTCCGTTTTCGCGGTCGTGTGCCCAAGCCTAGGGAAAGCCTTCTGCCCGCGAAAACTGAAATCTGTACGTCTGACCCCAGCTGGCGGTCCATCCATGCGAAACCGGAAAACCCCATTGTTGACACCGACAACCCAGAAAACCGCTTGGTGCCAATTCCCGTAACCCCCCACCGCGTCGAATTTCGGAGAATCACAACTGAACACGCTCTGCCTAGTCGCCCAACTCGAATTCGAATACGCGGCCCGGCTGTGCTGGCTGGTGGTGCTGCCGGTGGTCGCCTACTTTGCGTGGCGGACCAAGGTCTCGGGACCGACGTGGCGGCGCATGGCGATCTGGTTCTGCCGCTCGGCTGGCCTGGTCCTGCTGATCCTCGCGTTGGCCGGCCTCCAGTCCCGGACGCTGACCGATCTGCGGCACGTGATTTTCGTGGCCGACGTCAGCCGGAGCGTCGGTGGCGGGGCCTCATCCGCAGCGCAGCGATTCGTCGAAGAGGCCCAGCAACACAGCGGTCGTCACCACGTGGCCTTCCTCCCGTTCGCCGGCCGCCCCGGCAAGCTACAGACTGCATGGGGCGGCGAGACCGAACCGTTGGACGAGTTGGTCAGCGACCCGGCCGCGGCCCTGCGTCTGGCCTTGGCGGCTCTGCCCTCCGACTATGTTCCGCAGGTCGTACTGCTGACCGACGGGAACGAAACGCAGGGCCAACTGGCCCGCGCCGCCATCGGCGCCGGCCTGCCCATCTGGGTCAAACCGCTGCCATCCTTCCCGCAGCCAGCTGCCTGCGTGGCGGAGGTGCTCGCTCCCGCTCAAGCATCCCTGTCGGGCGACGTGCCGATCGAGGTCGTGGTGACTGCGAATTATGAAGGCCCGGCGAAGCTTGAACTGCTGGGCAGCGCGACACCGCTGGAGCCGCAGGCGGTGAAACTGGTGGCCGGCGAGAATCGCTTCCACTGGATCGGCAACCTCGGTGGTCAGCCCTCGGCCGTGTTCGAGGCCCGCCTGACGGGAACCCCGGACGCGACCTTGCCTAGCGACACCAAGGCCGGAGTGGACCATCACCAGCGCCGCGTGATGGTCTTCGCCCTGCCAAGGTTGCGACTGTTGCTGGTCGCCCGCGCGGTGCAGCAGGCTGAACCGTTCCAGCAAATACTGCGTTCCCAGGGATTCGAAGTCAGTCTGCAGACTCCCAATCAACTGCCGAACGCCGTTTCCGGGCTGGCGTCTTACGATGTGCTGGTCCTCTCGGATGTACCTTCGAAGCAGTTCAACACGAAACAACTCCTGGCGGTCCGCGACTTCGTGCGCGACCGGCGCGGCGGGCTGCTTGTCCTGGGCGGTGAGGACACCTTTGGCCAAGCGGCGTATCAGGACACGCCGCTGGAACGTATGCTGCCGGTCAAGGCGGCGGAGACGATCGAGGCCCAGAAGAAGAGCGTGTTGGCCATGATGCTGGTCATCGACCGTTCGGGTTCGATGCTGGACCAGGACCGCATGAAGTTGGCCAAAGAGGCGGCCAAGACATCCGTGCAAGTGCTCGACCCGCAGGACAAAATCGGCGTGATGGCCTTCTCCGACCACGCAACGTGGGTCGCGCCCATCTCCTTGGGATCCAACAAGGAGGAATTGCTGCGTCAGATTGATAAGCTTGAACCGGCCGGGCAAACCCAGATGTACGAAGCCGTGGAACGCGCCTTCCTGGCCTTGGAGCAGACCGACGCCGACCGGCGACATATCGTGTTGCTGACCGACGGAATCCCGACCCCCGGAGATTTCAGCCGGTTAGCGCAACGGATGGCCAAGGCGGGCATCACCGTCTCGACCGTGTCGATCGGCAAGGACGCCGACCCGGACATCCTGAAGGACATGGCGCGCATCGCGCGGGGACTCTATCATCCTTGCGAGAATCCAGCGGAAATCTCCAAGATTCTGGTCCAGGAGACGCGCACCGCGGCCGGCGAGGTGAAGGCTCAGGAGTTCGTGCCGTTCGCGTTCCGCGCGCTGCCCGGGCTGGATGTCTCATCAGCCCCACCGCTGCAAGGCTATGCGGCCACCAACCCCAAGCCGAACTCGGAACTCCTGCTGTTGGCCGCGGGCGGGGATCCGTTGCTGAGCTGGTGGCGATATAATGGGGGCGGAGTCTCGCTGGCCTTCACAGCCGACATGCAGGGCAAGTGGGCCAAGAAGTGGGCGTCCTGGAACGGGCTAGGGCCCTTCTGGAAGCGGCTGGTCCGTCACGCCGCACCCGTTCCACCACCCGACCGTGCTGTGTTGAGCCTTCAACGCATCGGGCAGGAAGCCCTCGCCACGCTGGACGTCCGGGATGAGGCCGGGGAGTACTTGAACGGCGCCAAAGTTCAAATGACCGTCACCAAGCCGGATAATTCCCAGGATACCTTAGACGCGGCACAGGTCGCTCCGGGCCGCTATCAGGCCCGTTTCGCGGCCAGCCAGTGCGTGGTTCAGGCCATCGTACCTGGGAAGACGGACGTCGGAGTCACTCTCCAGCGAGCGCTGTTTGTGGACTACCCTGACGAACTGCAAATCCGGCCGACGAACGAGCCCTTGCTGCGGTCGGTGGCGGCCGTGTCGGGCGGCGTGTACGATCCTGAGCCAGCGGCCGTCTTCGCGCCCGACGGCCGGACCGTCGAGCGTGTCACGCCACTCTGGTCCCTGCTCGTCTTAGGCTCGCTGCTGTTGTTTGTGGTGGACGTCGCGCTGCGACGGCTGCGGTTCTGAGACGCCTCGCGGGAAATCCAAGGTATCGTTACGTGCTTTCGTTTAACCGCGACCCAGAGCAAGCTGCCATACCCGGCTCTGCAACATGAGTTTCTGCTCGCCCCAACCGCCCGGCTCGGTGAGAATCCGACGGTTGTTTCACGGCTGGCAGACGGGGGAACTTGGACAGGAAGATGGAGGCCAGGAAAATAGTTACCTGCCTTCATGCTTCATTTTCCTGTCCCACATTTTCCTGTCCGCTATCTGCGTGGCTACAGATACTGCCGGAACGTGGTCAGTACGTGTTGCCACATGGTTTCCGACAGCACGTGGCCGGTGCCGGCTTCGATGAACGACGTGAAGCGAGCTTGGGCGCCGGCGGCTTCGTAGGCGCGCGCGATCGTCTCGATTCCGGCCCGGACCTCTGCGATCGGGCTGCCGCCGTCCAATTCGCCGAAGTTCAGATGCAACGCGCGCGGCGCGATCAAGCCGGCGATGTCGGGTGTGTCGCCGTACGGGAACCAGCCGGGGATGAAGTTGGGGAAGCAGTGCAGCAGCCGCGTGCGGTGGATGGCGGCGTAAGTCGGCAGGCAGCAGTTCCCGACTAGGGCTTTCAGCCGCGGCTCCCACGGACCGACCAGCCAGGTGTGGGTCGAGCCCATCGAATGCCCGTAGCAGCCCAGCCGATCCGGCTTGACCTCGGGCCGGGTCACGAAGTAGTCGATCGCGCGGCGCATGTCCAGGATGTTCTTCCAAGCCATGCACTTGCCGGCCACCACGTACCGCAGGAATTCAAATCGCTCGAAGTCGCCCCCCTTCAGCTGGCCTGTGGGATCCTGGCGTTCTTCGAAGCAGATTGCGTCGGGGCACAGGACGACGTAGCCCTGCTTGACCAGTGCGACGCCCGTGTGATGCAGCGGGTTCTCCATCAGCCCGGCCGGTTCGCTCTTGCCCTTGTGCCACTGGCCGTTGTGTTGGTGCCAGATGGCGACGCCGGGCGCGGAGCTTTGTTGGCTGACACCGTCCGGCACGAGCACGATCGCCGGAATACGGTCTCCCGGCTCGGCCTCGTAGCTGACCCATTCCAGGCGGTAGCCTGCCTTCTGTTCGGTCTTCAGCACCTGTGGGCGCAGCGGACCGGGTTCCGGCCAGGGCCCGCCGAGACACTCCAGCAATTTGGCTCGCAACTGTTTGGGATCCGTGACGGGAGGACGCGTAGGACTGGGGTGCTCTGCGGCCATAGCGGTGGCGCTCCCAAGGGAAAGGCTGGCCGTCAGTGCAGCGGCCTGTTGCAGAAACTGTCGACGATCGGCAGTGGACATGGATGATGGTTCCTTACCAATTTGGTGCTGGTCCGGAGTATATCGCGCCAGCATCCGTCGCCCAATCCCCGACACGCTAGCGAAGTCAGAAACCTGGCTTCCTCACTTGACCAGTCTGCCTCACCAATCTTGACACCCTAGGCTCCAGTGCTAGAATCCTAACCAGTCACGTAAGCCTTACCAGGAAAGGGCTTGCACACCAATGAAGTGCAACCGCTGCGAAAAGCCCGCGACGTTCCATATCACGGAGCGTGTCGGCGACAAAGAACAATGGGACGAGGTGCATCTGTGCGAGGAATGCGCGCGGGAGTACCTGAGCAAGCCGAGTGAGTCCGAAACACCGGATTCCTTGGCCGGCGCGCTGGCTCAGCACTTGAAGATCGGCCAGACCGCCGAGGAACTGGCGGAGTTGGATCAGCGCGAATGTCCCGTCTGTGGGATTACTTTCTACGAATTCCGGCACCACGGCCGTCTCGGTTGTCCCAACGACTACGCGTGCTTTGAGCAAGAAATGGAGCCGCTGCTGGCTAATATCCACGGCGCGACCACGCATACGGGCAAACGCCCGAAACGCATTGCTCGCAATGTAGACGAACACACCCAGCTGATCCGTTTGCGCCGCGAGATGCGGGAAGCGGTGCAGGCCGAGGACTACGAGCGGGCTTCCCTGCTGCGCGACGAGGTCCGTAAGATAGAAGGCGACAGTTCGTGAGCGACCCGGTGAGCCGTTTGCACTCCGGTGAGCCATTTGCACTCCGGTGATTCGTTTGCACTTGACGTGCCCGGTTCAACGGGCGGAGCTGGATTCCTTACCTTTTTCCCGGCACGAGACGCTATTGTGAAACTTGAAGAACTCGCGGGAAAATGCGGCGAGTGGTTGCGCGGCTCAGGTCCCGACTCGGACATCGTAGTCAGCACCCGCATCCGGCTGGCTCGGAACGTGGCGGAGTTTCCGTTTATTCGCCGCTGTACCGGCTTGGATCGCGCTGCCATCGAGAAGGCTCTGCAGGACCGCATCTCGCAGATTGGCGAGTGGCGCGACCAGGTCACGTACATCGACGTCAACGCCTTGGACGAAGTCGATCGCCAGTTTTTGGTCGAGCGGCAACTGATCAGCCGGGAACACGCCGAAGCCGATGGGTCGCGTGGGGTGCTGATTGACGCCAACGAGCAGTTCAGTCTGATGATCAACGAAGAGGACCACCTGCGGATCCAGGTGATGTGCAGTGGTCTGGACCTGCAGGCCGCCTGGTCCCGAATCGATCGGATCGATGACGCGATGGAGGAGCACATCACCTACGCCTTCCATCCGCGGTTGGGCTACCTGACGGCGTGTCCGACCAACGTGGGCACGGGCATGCGGGTTAGCGTGATGTTGCACTTGCCGGCCTTGGTCTTGACCCGGCAGATCGAGAAGGTATTCCGCAGCCTGCAGAAGATCAACCTTGCCGTCCGCGGTCTGCACGGCGAAGGCTCGCAGGCGATGGGCGATTTCTACCAGATCAGCAATCAGATCACGCTGGGCAAGAGCGAGCCGGAGTTGATGGCGCAGGTCGGGGAAGTGGCCCCGCTGTTGATCGACTACGAGCGCAAGGCCCGCGAGTTTCTGATCAAGGAAGGCCGCAAGGAAATCCACGATCGCGTCAGCCGAGCCTTTGGAGTCTTGTGCACGGCGCAGACGATCAGCAGCGAAGAAACGATGCAGCTGCTGTCCAGTGTGCGGATGGGCGTGAATCTCGGTTTGATCAAGGACGTGGAAATCCCCACGGTGAACAAGCTGTTCATCCACACGCAACCGGCCCATCTGCAGAAGCTTCGCGGCAAGGAACTAGACACGGCCGACCGCAACATCGAGCGGGCCCTCTACCTGCAGCGGCATCTCCGCCGCCGGTCCAGCGACGACGGCACCGAGAAGAATTGATTTGTGGACACAGGTGGGTTGCCTCTTCCCCCGCCGAGTTCACGGAACTGGTACAGGAAGTGCTCGCTCAGCCAGCCGTCAAGGCCGTCGTGTTGTCCTTACTTTCCCGATCCAATCGTGCACAGCTGGTGGCCGGAAAGGCTGGGGAAGCCCCCTAAACACGGAAAAGGATCCCTCTCATGGCTCGCGGTCAAGTGTTTTCGACACGTGGTGCGCCCTTCCTTTTCGCCCTGTTGGTCCTCGCGGGATTCCGCGGTGCCCGCTCCGAGGAGGCCGGCCCGCCGCCGACGCGGGAGCAGATCGAGGCGGATTGGCTGCGCCAGGATGCGGTGCGGAACTTCGGGCCGGTGACGCCGGAGGACGACGCCGCTGGGGCCTGCGATGGGGTTAAGAACGGCCGATGGGGTTTTCACACGGCGCTGGAACAGGACCCCTGGTGGCAGATCGACTTGGGCGAAACGCGGCCGCTGGACCGCGTCGTGATCTACAACCGCTGCGATCACACGGCCGGACGGGCGGCTCGACTGGCGGTGTTGCTGTCGGAGAGCGGTCGGGACTTCCAACGCGTCTACCAGCACGATGGCACCGTGTTCCAGGGTCAGCCTGACGGAAAACCGTTGGTCGTCTCGCTCGCGGGCAAGAAGTCCCGCTACGTGCGGCTGCAGGTGCCGGGGGAGAATTGCTTGCATTTGGATGAGGTCGAGCTCTACGGCCCCGGCGAGAGCCGGAATCTTGCGCTCGGGCGTCCGGCCAGGCAAAGTAGCGTTTGCGAGTGGTCGACACGCAAAGATGTTGGCCGCGGCAACAGCTATCCGACGGCCCAAATCGTGCGGCAGGGACTGCAACTGGCGGCAAGTCTGCGACGCTTGGCGGAGCCCGTAGGTCAGCCTTTCCAGGCTGACAGTTCAGGTCAGCGGTCCCAGGCTGATCGCGTCAGGCTGGAAAGCCTGACCTACGCTGAAGAGGTCAAGACGTTAGAGCAGGTGCGGGCGGCCGTGGAGCAATTCCCGACCGATGCTCCCGATGCGGCGCGGCGAGAACTGTACCTTCGTGCCCGCTGGGCGGTGCGACGTTTGGCCCTGAAGAACCCGCTGCTGGACTTCAACGACCTGGTACTCGTGCGTGGCGCACCGGGGACCTGGTCGCACATGTCGGATCAATATCTCGGTTGGTGGTCGCAGCCGGGCGGCGGATTGTATGTCCTGCACAATTTCAAGACCGAGCATCCGCAATTGCAGTGTCTGACCGAGGGGTTTGCACCGGGCAACGTGATTCGACCCGATATCTCGTACGACGGCAGCAAGGTGCTTTTCGCTTGGTGCAAGCATTACCCTGGCCTGCGCGACTGGCCGGACAAGCTGGACAAGACGCGGCTTCCAGAGGATTCTTTCTATCATCTGTTCGAAGTGCAAATCGATGGCAGTGGTCTGCGACAATTGACTTTCGGCAAGTACAACGACTTCGACGGCCGCTACCTGCCCAACGGTGAGATCGTGTTCTGCTCGACGCGGCGCGGACAGGCGACGCAATACAGTCCCGCGACCGTGGCCGACCCGGCGCTGCCGGAGTGCTACGTACGTTGCGGAGGCGGGCCGGAGCGGCCTTGCGCGGTCTACACGCTGCACGTCATGGACGCCGCCGGCCAGCGTCTGCGTCCGATCTCCGCCTTCGAGATGTTCGAGTGGACGCCCAGCGTGGACGACCAAGGGCGGATCCTCTATTCGCGGTGGGACTATGTCGATCGGTACGGTCAGAACAACATGGGACTCTGGGCGACGCTGCCCGACGGTTCTGGCGTGCAAGCGGTTTTCGGCAACTACACGCGGAATCCCGAGTGCTTTTTCGAGGCGCGCTCGATCCCCGGCTCGCGCAGGCTGATCTTCACCGCGACGGGCCACCACTCAATCACGGCGGGCAGTCTGGTGCTGCTGGACCCGACCCAGGGTCCCGATGTGCCCGAGGCACTGACTCGGCTGACTCCCGAGGTCTGTTTTCCGGAGTCGGAGGGGCGGCCGAAGACCTACTACGCCAATCCGCTTCCGCTCTCCGAGGAGCACTTCTTGGTGGCCTGGAGCGACCGGCCACTCAAGTTCCAGGGCGAGACGAACGAGACGGCGGCGCTGGGCGTGTACCTGGTCGACGCCGGCGGCCACCTGACCTTGCTGTACCGCGACGCGGCGATGGGGAGCCAATACCCGCTGCCGGTCCGCCCTCGGCCGCGGCCCCCGGTTGTCGGCCGGCAGGGTAGCGACGAGGGGCAGGAAGCGCGAGTGCTGATGTTGAATGTGTACGCAGGACTCGATGGCGTCCCGCCTGGTTCGATCAAGCGGCTGCGGATTGTGGGGATGCCGGTCAAGACACATCCCACGATGAACTCGCCGGCGATCGGTCTGACCACCCACGATTCCGGCCGGTTCGTCTTGGGTGAGGTGCCGATCGAGGCGGATGGCTCGGCTTGGTTCCGCGTTCCGGCGTGCGTGACGTTCTTCGTACAGGCCTTGGATGCGGAAGGGATGGCCGTGCAGACGATGCGGAGCGGGGTGTACCTGCAACCTGGCCAAACGCAGACTTGTATTGGCTGTCACGAGCGGCGTACCACGGCGCCCGCGAACCGAGCCGCGTGTGCAACCCGCCGTGAACCGTCACAACTGACGCCCGGCCCGGAAGGTTCCTGGCCGCTGGACTACGCGATGCTGATTCAACCGGTCCTCGAACGCCGCTGTGTGGTCTGCCATCGGCCTGGGACCGAGGGCGAGAAATTCGATCTGACCGCGGCCAAATCATATAACGCGATGGTCGGTTTCGGTTCGCCCAGCCTCAAGGATCTCGTGATTCAGCGTTATCGCGAGCAGCGTTCCACGGTGGGCCAGTGCGAGGCCCGGATGAATCCCGTACTCAAACTGCTCAAACAGGGCCACTACGACGTGCAGTTGGCAGCCGACGACTGGTCCCGCTTGATCACTTGGATGGACACGTTGGGCCAGCGATCGGGTTCCTTCAGCCCTACGCAAGAGGTGCAACTCCGCCAGCTGCGCGCAAGCATGGCGGGGCTGCTCGCGCCTCCGTGACGCTCGTTCCCACGCTCTGAGGCTGTGAAAAAATGTGCAAACACGATTCACGGTAGGGTGGGCCAAGTACTCGCGGCCCACCAATTCTAAGAAAATGGCCTTGCGCTGGCTGGTGGGCCGCGATTACTTGGCCCACCCTACACATTTTTTCGCAGTCCCTACGGTGCTCCGGACCGCGTCAGCCCGGTCGCTCCAGATCCTCACACCGACCGTCGTCCACGGCGACGATCGTCAGTTGGTGGCGGCGGGAGAACTCGAACACCTCGGCTTCGTCCACCAAAATGGTCTGGCCGGCTTCGACCGCCAACAGTTTGGCCCCGGCCTCGACGAGCGTCCGAACGGTGCCCATTCCGACCGTGGGCACGTCGAACCGCATGTCCTGTCGGGGCTTGGCCACTTTGACGACGGTAAAGCCGCCTTGCGGACACAGTTGCCCAGCCCGTCGGATACACTCGTCCGTCCCCTCGACGGCTTCTACGGCCAGCACGGCGCGACCTTGGACGGCGACCGTCTGGCCGACGTCCAAGCGTCCCATCTCCTTGGCCAAACGCCAGCCGAATTCGATGTCTTTCTGCTGGCTGCTGGTCGGCACGCGGCCGGTCAAGATACCCAACTTCACGAGTAACTCCGGTACGAAATCGGTGGCAGGTGCAAAATGAATCCCGTCCTCGGCAAAGGCGTTCACCACCGCCATCAGCAGGCTGTCGTCGTTGCGATCCGCCGTCTTGGTAATCCAATGAGGATAGAAGGTACGGACACAGCGCCAATCCGGCAAGTGCTTGAGCCAAGCTCGATTCTGGAACAGCAGCACCTTGTGGATCTTGCCAGCCATCGTGGCCTGACAGATCCCCTGGCGACGGAAGTAGCGGATAGCGGCGCCCAACTTGCCCAAGCCGACCTCACGGAAATCCTGGCAGACCGTCCGCAAGAACGGATCGGCATGGCCTTGGATGCCCAGGCAGACGACGTGAAACCCTTGTGCCCGCAGGGACTCGGCGATGACGATCGGATACCGTCCCCAACCGGCGATGAGGCCGATCCTGCGGGAATCGCTGAGCAGGAGCGGGGCAGGAGAACTCAAGACTCATCGGCTCCTCACGCGGCCGCTAGCCGCAAACAAGTAGGTCAGGCTTTCCAGCCTGACGCAAACCGAGCGTCAGCCAGGAAAGGCTGACCTACAGCCTGCACAGATCACCCAGGTGCAGACTCGACCGGACACACCGACCCTCAGGCTGGGCTGATGAAAAGGTCTCGTGTTTCCGCTTCGACTCTGTCTACAGGGACACCTCTCCCTCCGGGCTCGTTGTACTACATAAGTTTGTTGGGCGAAATTTTTTTTACTCCCGGCCCGAAGGCGTTCCACGCGTTGGACAGATCGTAGCTGCGCTGCAAGCCGACCCATAAGGTTTGCGTGCCGGGATGGTTTTTCGGACGGTC
>JAPLNJ010001161.1 GCA_026692885.1 Planctomycetota bacterium
AAACGCTATTTGGCCCTTGCGCGTAAAGAATGAGACTTAACGGTTCAGCAGGGACAGGGCGCGAGACAAGGGGTCAGACGTACAGATTTCAGTTTTCGCGGGCAGAAGGCTTTTTGTGGGCTTGAGCACACGACCGCGAAAACTGAAATCTGTACGTCTGACCCCAGCTGGCGGTCCGTCTATGCGAAACCGTAAAACCCCATTCTTGACACCGACAACCCCGGAAACCGTTTGGTGCCAGCAATCAGCTTTCACCGGCGGCTAGCGCCGTGCCGCTCACGGTTTCCGCTGCCGGTTCTCCACCGCGTTGCCAACGGCTCGGGCGGGCGGCTACAATCCAGTCAGCATGAACTTCCTCAATACGCTGACTCCCGTCCAGTGGCTGATCTTCGGGCTGGTGCCCCCGGCCATCCTTGCGCTGTACTTCCTCAAGCTCAAGCGTCAGCCGCTGGAAGTCCCCAGCACCTATCTCTGGAGCCGCACGGTCGAGGACTTGCACGTCAACTCAATCTGGCAGCGGTTGCGGCAAAGCCTGTTGCTGTTCCTGCAGCTGTTACTGTTGGCCCTGCTGATCCTGGCCTGCCTGCGTCCGGGGTGGCGCGGCACTCACCTGACCGGTAACCGCTTCATTTTCCTGGTCGATACCTCGGCCAGCATGAGCGCCACGGATGTCAAACCGACGCGGCTGGAGGCGGCCAAGCAACAGCTGCTCGATCTGGTCGAACAGATGAAGTCGAACGATGTGGCCCTGGTGATCAGTTTTGCGGACGTGGCCCGCGTCGAGCAGTCCTTTACCAATAGCCGGTCCCTGTTGCGCCAGAAACTGGGCCGCATCCAGCCCACCCAGCGAACCAGCGACTTGCGGGAAGCCCTGCGGGCCGCGGCCGGCTTGGCCAATCCCGGTCGGACCAGCGAGGCCGGCAACACGCAAGACGTGCAGGTCGCTGAGGCCCTGCCGGCCACGCTGTTCCTGGCCACTGATGGCGGGTTTGCCGCCGTCCCTGAGTTTTCGCTGGGCAATCTGGCCCCCCAGTACCTACGGATCGGCGAGGCCCACCCGCGCAATATCGCCATCGCGGCCTTCCATGTGGAACGTAATCCGGAGAAGCCGGCGCAATTGCAGGCCTTCGCCCGCCTGGAGAACCACAGCGATCAAAACGCCTCGGTGAAGCTGTCCTTGTACCTGGACCAGACGTTGATCGATGCCTCCAGCACGTCCGTGTCCGCCGACGGCAACGCCGGGGTGCAGTTCGATCTGCCCGAGGTGCAGCGCGGCGTGCTGCGACTGGTGGCCGAGCACGCGGATGACTTGGCTCTGGACAATACGGCCTACGCCACGATCCAAACCGCCCGCCAGGCGCGCGTGCTGTTGGTGACCCCCGGCAATGACACCCTGCGCATCGCCTTGGAAACCGCGGAAGTGCGGAAATCTGCCAACGTGGCGCTGGCCGCTCCGGCCGACTTGAATACCAAACAGCACCAGAATCTGGCTGCAACCGGTTACTATGATCTGATCATCTATGACCAGTGCGCACCGCCGCCGGGACCCGACGGCAAGACGCACATGCCGCAGGCGAACACCTTGTTCCTCGGCCAACTGCCACCACTGGACACGTGGTCGCGCGGTGCGAAGCAAGCCAACCTTGCGATCATCGACATCGACCGTGTGCATCCGCTGATGCAGTTCATCGAGATGGGAGATGTCGCCATCGCGGAAGGCCGGACCGTGAAACCGCCGACCGGCGGCGCGGTCTTGCTGGATGCGAACGTCGGCCCGGTGTTGGCGATCGGACCGCGCGACGGATTGGAGGACGCCGTGTTGGGCTTCGACTTGATCGGCACCGACGACAAAGGCCGGGTGTTTCCGAACACCGATTGGCCGCGGCGCCGGAGCTTTCCGCTGTTCCTGATTAACGCCGTTCGCTATTTGGGCGGCGCTCGCAGTGCGGTGGCCAATGCCTCGGTCAAGCCGGGTCAGCCGATCGTGTTGCGGACCGAAACGCCGGTGGACCGGCTGCGGGTGCGGTCGCCCGACGGCAAGTTCAGCGAGGTGGTCCGCGAGACGCAGAACACGTACACGTTCAGTAACACCGATCTGCTGGGGATCTACGAGGTCTTCGAGCCGAAAGCCCAAGAGCCGTCGCAACGGTTTGCCGTGAATCTGTTCGACCGCCGGGAAAGCGACCTGCGCCCGCGGGACAAGATCGAATTGGGCCACGAGGAGATTCAAGGGCAAGGCGGTCAGATACCCGCTCGACTGGAAGCCTGGAGATGGTTGCTGATCGCCGGCATCGTGGTGCTTGTGTTCGAGTGGTACGTCTACAACCGACGGGTCTACTTTTAAATGACTAGCGAACAGGTTTGGGGGCAGCGGCTGTTGGCTCTGGGGTGCGAGATTCAACGGCATCTGCAGCGGGTCGTGCTGCAATCGCCGGACGGCCTCGCCCTGCCGGTGGCCCACGAAGGAGGCGATACCATCTACGCGATCGATCGACATGTGGAACCGGTGATCGAGCGGGAGATCGAAGCCTGGCCCGCCGATGACCAGCCGCTGCTTCTGATTGCCGAAGGCATGGGTGCGGACGGCCGCCAGACGTTCGGCCGCCAAGACGAGCCGGAACGCTACCGATTGATCGTCGATCCGATCGATGGCACACGCGGCCTGATGTACGACAAACGGTCCGCTTGGTTCTTGGCGGCCGTGGCGCGCAGCCGGGGCGAGGCCACGACGTTGACGGATGCTTTTGCGGCGGTGATCGTCGAGTTGCCGACCAGCAAGCAAGGTTGGGCCGATGCGTTTCTAGCCATCTCCGGACAACGGGCCCAGGGATTTCGGCGGCGCCTGGGAAGTGCCGAAGAGCGAGTCCTGGTGCTGCAGTCCAGCACGGCGACGACGCTCAGGGACGGGTTCGCGCATGTCGTCAACTTCTTTCCCGGCACCAAGGTACTCGCGGCGGAGTTACTGGAACGTATTGTGGCCGACACACTCGGAGCACTGCGGCCCGGGGCCGCCGACGTGTTCGATGACCAATACATCTCCTCCGGCGGTCAAATGGTCGAACTGATTCTCGGTCACGACCGGTTCTGCTGCGATCTCCGCCCGCTATTCTATGAGATCTTGCAGAGACAGACCGGGCAGGCGGTGCGGGGCCTGGAGTGCCATCCGTACGATGTGGCCGGGGCGCTGGTCGCGCAACAGGCCGGAGTTATCGTCACCGACGGCTGGGGACGCCCTCTCGATTGTCCCCTGGACGTTCACACCGGTGTCCCTTGGTGCGGTTACGCCAATGCGACCATGCGGGACTTGGTGCAACCCGTGGTTCGCAACTGGCTGACAGAGAAGGGGCTGGAGGCGGACTGAGGCCATGATCGCAACGTTGGGCATCTTGGGGTGACCGATGCGGTGGCGTAAGCTTCCAGCTTGCGTTTAGCGCGAAGCATCGAAAGGCAAGCAGGATGCTTACCCCACTTCTTAGCCTTGAAGATGCACCGCCAATCCTACCCACCCGGCAAGAAGTCCGGTAGAATGCGCCGAACGCCGGATTGCCCGTCACTGTTTCAAGCTAAGGAAGTTGTCACGCAATGGCCCAACGTTCCAGCAAGGTTTTCCAAGACGCATTGCCGAGGACAACCACCACGAAACAGGGTCCGTTCAGACGGAGCATGCCACACGGGGAGACTGCCGCCATGCGCACGACGTTCTGCAAGGTCATGTTCTGCTGGGTCGCCGCGATCGGTTGGTGCGCGGCAACCGCCCAGGCGCAGCTGAACCCGCCGGCGATGCGCGCCGATGAGGAGGCGGGACGGCTGCGCGTCAACCACGTCGGCCTGGTCGCTACGGATGTGTTGGCCGTCGCGCTCCGCGCGGGTCGCATCGAGCACGGCAGCCAGCAGCCCTACGAGAAACAAGCCGGCGACGACATCCGCCGCGAAGGACACCAGCGCTGGCTGTACCGGAAGGGACACTGGGCCGGGTCGCTGGTCGGCAAGGATGAGAGGATCTACATGTCCGCGGACCGCTACGTCGGCGAGCGGCTGGACGCCGACTGGGCTGCCAAGCCGGTTTCGTTCCAGTTGGCCTCGACAGACGACCCGCGCTGTCAACCCGGCGTGCAGCCGAAAGCTGTCTGGCGCAAGACCAAGCCCTGCGACATCGGCCGCGTCGGGCCGCGACATTCCTGGGAGTTCGACTGCTCGACGGAGAGCGTGATCTACCTGGAGTTTCCATTTGCGCTGGACAAGGGCCGGCACTATGAACTCCGCTTCCAGGGCCGTTTCCTGTCGCCGGTGGCGCTGACTTTGGATGCCGCCCGCTTGCGAAGCGAGGCCGTGCACGTATCGCACATCGGCTTTCACCCCGCAGATCCAGCCAAGGTCGCGTTTCTCTCTTGCTGGCGCGGCAGCGGTGGTCCGCAACGCTATCCGGACGGTTTGAACTTCGCGGTGGTCCGCACGACGGACGGCAAGGCGGTAGCCAAGGGCCGCACCCGCTTGTCGAAAGCCGCTACCGACAAGACGGAGGACGCCTACAAACGCAACTACAATGGCACCGATGTGTTCGAGTTAGACTTCTCCCAGCTCCGAGAAGCCGGCGAATACGTGGTGGCCGTCGAGGGCGTGGGCTGTTCTTATCCGTTTCCGATTGCCGAGCGAGTTTGGCGAGATGCGTTCACCGTTTCCGCCAAGGGTTTCTACCACCAGCGCAGCGGCATCGCCCTCGGCCCGCCCTACACTCGGTTCGTGCGACCGCGTACGTTCCATCCTGACGACGGCGTGATTGTCCGTGCCTCGACTTGTCCCCTGCTGAACAGCGGCAACGGCCTGAACTACCTGGGCACCGACAAGGACAATTTTGGCAACCTCGTGAAGGGCCGCACCGACGCGGTCGTGCCGGACGCCTGGGGCGGGTATATGGATGCCGGAGACTGGGACCGCCGTATCCAACACTTGATTGTGTCCCGCTACCTGCTTGAACTTGCCGACACGTTTCCCGAGACCTTACGCGGCGTGGAACTGAACATCCCCGAGTCCGGGAGTGGCCTCCCCGATATCGTGTCGGAAGCGCTCTTCAACCTCGACTGCTACCGGCGGATGCAGACCGCCGACGGCGGCATCCGCGGCGGGATCGAATCGTCCGAGCATCCGCGTGAGGGCGAGGGTTCCTGGCAAGAGTCTCTGGAAGTGTTGGCCTACGCGCCGGACGTTTGGTCGAGTCACTGGTACGCGGGAGTCGCGGCACGAGCGGCCTTGGTCCTCCGCGAGATCCGATCCGACCTGAGCCAGGTCTATCGTGACAGTGCGCTGCGTGCCATGGAATTCGCGGAACAGCACGGAGCGAAGCTCGGAGAACCCAAGCCCGCGGACGGTGGCGTGATTGACCAGCGCAACATGGCCGCAGCCGAACTCTTTCGCCTCACAGGCGAGGAACGTTGGCAGCGGGTGTTTGTGGCGACCACGGTCTTCCGCGATCGCCCAGCGCTGCTGTTCGAATGGCCGAAGTACAACCAGCGCGACAACGCCTGGGTCTACGCCAGGACGTCGCACGCGAACGTCGACGCTGGCCTGCAGGCCAATTGTCGCCAAGCGATCCTGGCCGAGGCGGACGCTCGCGCCGCGGTCTGCCAGCGGACCGGTTTCCGCTGGACCAAATTCGAATGGCAGCCGCCAGCGTACGGCGCATTCACGCGTCCCGACGGTGTCAGCCTAGCCCGCGCCCACGCACTGACCGGCGACGCAAAGTACCTGCGGGCGCTGGTCCTGGCTTGCCAACACGGCGTGGGAGCCAACCCGCTAAATCTGTGTTACACGACAGGACTCGGCCACTCGTCCCCACTGCACCCCCTGCACATCGACTCGGCCGTCACGCACCAATTGCCGCCACCGGGCCTGACGGTGTTCGGTCCCCTCGGCTACGACCAGGGAAAGGATCAGTGGGGGCAGAAACTGGCCAACCCGCACCTGTTCCCCGAATTCGAGAAGTGGCCGACGCTGGAAGCGTACTGGGACATCTTTTGGTATCCGCCGATGAGCGAGTTCACTGTCCAAAGCCCCATGGCCGAGACGGCGTACGTGTGGGGCTACTTGGCGGCCGTTTCACGCGTGCGCTGACTGATGGCCAGAGCAGCCTGTGTGGCTGCAGCGCTGGCCCAAGGGGGCGAAGTACAGCGCGCCGGTCGGGCAGGCGGCGACACACTTGGCGGCCAACTCGCCCAGACCCTCCTCCAGGGTGCCGTTGAACGGGACACCGATTCGCACATCGAAGCCGCGTCCGACGAAACTTAGCCCCCAGGCGCCCTTGGCTTCGGCCGCGATCTGGATGCACAATTCGCAGTTGATGCACTTGCCCGGCTCGTAAATCACCGAGCCGTTGCGGTTGACTTGCACAAACGCACGGCGGCCATCGTGATACTTGCCGGGTTCGGCCCCGTACCTGGCGGCGTAGCGTTCGAGCCGGCAGTGGCCTTGGGCCACGCAACCACAGGCCAAGCATCGCTGCGACTGTTGGGAAGCGATCGGCAAGGTCAGATAGTCTCGCGGCGGGCCGGCTGCGTCGCGTCGCGGTGCGTCCGCAGCACCGACCAGAAATTCCGGCAGATCCTCTTCGTGCAGGTGCGTGATCCGCGATGAGAACGGGCGGTGCACCGGCACGATGAGCTTGCCGGCCAGGAATTGGCTGATCGCGTGCGCCGCTTCTTTGCCATCCGCCACGCTACGCACGACCAGTCCCTTGCCACGGATGGCGTTGCCCGCGGCGAAGACGCCTGGCAAACTGGTTTCGTAGGTTCCTTTGTGGACATCGATACCCCGTGTCGCGGCTGTCAGCCCCCAGCGCTGGATCTCCGCCTTCTCGATCGCTCCGCAGGCCACCAGCACGGCGTCGTACTGCCGGGCCAAATCCGCCAGAGAGATGTCGGTGCCGACGCGCGTTTGCGGCCGGTGTTCGACACCCAGCTGGAAGATCACCGCGGTCTCGGCGTCCAGCGTCTGGCGAGGCAGTTCCTTTTCGGAGAATTCGTGGCGCAACCGGCCGCCCGGTTTGGCCTCGGCATCGACGACCGTAACCGCATGTCCGTCGCGACGCAGATGGAACGTCGCGGCCAAACCCGATGGTCCGGCGCCAATCACCGCCACTCGCTTGCCGGAATCGGGGCTGCACGGTGGCAGGTACGGGTCGCCGGAGGCCAAGTCTTCGTCGGCGACAAACCGCTTCAAATCGCAGACCTCGACCGGCCCGTCGGCCCCGCTACGACGGCAACCTTTTTCGCATGGCTTGGGACAGACGCGGCCTAATACGGCCGGCAGGGCGATATCTTCTTTGACCGTCGCGATCGCGTGACGCACGTCCTCGACGCCGATCTCGCGCAACATCTTCGGCACATCCATGTGTGCCGGGCACGCGAAGAAGCATGGTGCGAAGCAGTCGCCGACGTGGTCGCTCAGCAGCAATTCCAGCGCCGTGCGTCGCAGATGATGCATCTCGGCCGTTTCGCTTTCGATGGCCATACCCTCGACGACCTGTGTCGCGCAGGAAGGCACGATCCGGGGCGTGCCACGCAGACGCACAATACAGACCTGACACGACGTCGAGGGCCGATAGCCTTCCAAGAAACACAGCGTGGGAATGTCGATTCCGAGCTTCCTCGCCGCTTCCAAGACGGTCGAACCCGCCGGCACTTCAACTTCTCGGTCGTCAATGGTCAGTTTGGGCATGGGCAGTTTTGTCCGTTGTCCGTTGTCCGTTGTCCGTTGTCCGTTGTCCGTTGTCCGTTGTCCGTTGTCAGTTGTCAGTTGTCAGTTGTCAGTTGTCAGTTGTCAGTTGTCAGTTGTCAGTTGTCGGAGGCTGGGGAATGTCCAAGAGCAACTTTGAGAATCTTCGGGTGTATCAGTTGTCTGAGGAGTTGGCGGATCAGATCTGGGAACTGGCCATCAAATGGGAGAACTTCGC
>JAPLNJ010001162.1 GCA_026692885.1 Planctomycetota bacterium
TGTTTCGCCCCTTCAGGGCTGGCGTTCCTGATACTCTCCTAACCCAGGGCGGCGCTGCGCGGCTAACGCCGCTACGCTCTGCCCTGGGCTGTCATGTGGCTGCCCCTATCGGGGCGAAGAACTTGTGTATAACGACGAGGGACAAGCCGGGGGCATTCACCAGCCGCGGCCGGTAAGACGCCCGAAGCGCGCAACCCAAAACTAGCACGGATGGCAAAGCCGGGGCACGGATGAAGACCCCAGAATCTTCACAAATTGTCCGACACCTCGCTGCTCATCCGTGCCCCGGCTCTGCCATCCGTGCTACTCGATTCGTCCCCGATGCCGCCCCCTTGGCCGGCGCCGGAAACCGGGAAGTTATTTCGGCCACCGTTGCTACGGAACTTGGAGCTTCACGGGAGTGGCGACATCCCAGCGGTTCGAAGTGGAACCGATGCCGGTCGTCGCCGGGAAACCGTGTCACATGCTGGGGGGAGACGCTGAGTTCCGGCAGCGACTCTTGGAGATCCTGGACGCTAGTTTGAACCGATGGTCCACTCACGCTGTCATGGCGCGAATCACACCGCGGATCAATCGATAGGCGCCGCCCCCCATGGCACCAGTGGCGACCCAGAATGTTCTATTACCCAAGATGGTCGGACCGGATTGAGCTTGAGTCATGTTGAGTGTTGGTCACACGATGAATTCATACAGTTCCCGCTCCACGTCGCTTTGAGCCAACATCTTCAGTACTCCCATCGCTTTGCGCTGCTCCGGCCGATTTATCGCTTCCGGCAATGCATCCGCGTCCAACCCTGCTCCATTCTTGAAGAAGTACAGCCAAAAGTCCAGTGGTGTGCGGAGTTCCCCCAACGTCCGCGTGAACTTCGGGAGCTCGATCACGTGGATCAGCGAGGCCTTCTGGTCGTTCCTCGAACAGAGCGGCGTGGAGCCGATTCGACTTCCGGCCCGTTCACCCAACCGCAAGGCGATTGCCAAGCGATTCGTCCGGCCCGTCCGCTCGGAATGCGTCGATCGGATGATCTTTTTCGGCGAGACGATGCTCCGCCGTGTGCTTCGGACGTACCTCGACCACTAAACGCAACGCGAACGAATGGGAAGTTATTTCGTGAGCGTTCCTACCTGCCAGAAACCGCGGCCACACACTCGACGCCCGCGTGGTGGCGATTAGCGGCGGCGGACGGTAGAATCACCGCCGCACAACACAACAACAGGAGAGACTTTATGAACAAACTGATTCTTCGCACGCTGTGGACCTGTGTCACACTCGCCTCGGCTGCCGTCGGCGTTGAGGCCAACAACGAATCGCCACTGGCGGACAAAACGCTGGTTGTGTGGGCGTCGCCCGCCAACCTCACGCAGGCGGGTGGATCGGCGCTGACCGTCAACGACACGACCGTCGACCGCTTCGACGGCGTCGTATTCGGGGAACTGGCACCGCAAGTCTGGATGCCGGGCAGCAACGGCCACAGCCACACGGAGAAGGATCAGGCCAAGTGGCCGCAGGAGACCGTAGCGGCCGACCAGTTCGTGCAGTTGGCGATTGTCTACAAGGGGTCCCAGATCACGGTCTACCGCAACGGCGAATTGTACGCCGACTACCGCACCAACGGTGGCCCGTCGGCCTACGGCCCCAACACCGCGATCCTGTTCGGCCAGCGACACCTGCAGCAGAACGTCGCCTGCTTTTTGGGACGCATCCGCGACGCTCGCGTGTATGCCCAGCCGCTGGACCAGGCCACCATCGCCGCGATGCAGCCGAGCAAACCGGTCGAACAAATCGAGCCTTGGGCGTGGTGGGACTTCGCCACGACCGGGATTTATGATCGGGCTGGACGGTTCAATCAAATCAAACTGTCGGGCGGCGCGAAGCTTGAAGGCGGCTGCCTGGTCCTGGGTGGGAAGCAGCCGACGATGCTCGCCATGCGGGACGGCGAGGGCTTGAACACCGCCCAGGTCCCGACCACTTGGTCGAACACGGATCCGGTCCCCGCCGCGGTCGTGCAATCGACGCGGTTGTTCCGCGAGAAGCTGCTGACCGATCCCTATCGGCCGGGTTACCATTTTTGCGTTCCGGAAGATAACGGCCGGCCCGGCGACTCTAACGGCTGCTTCTACGCCAACGGCCGTTATCACTTGATGTACCTGTACAACCGCCACGGGGTCGGCTTCTGCTGGGGGCATATTTCCAGTCAGGATCTGGTTCACTGGCGGCATCATCCTGACGCGATCGGGCCTGGCGACGGCGACGAAGGCTGCTTCAGCGGGGGCGGCTTCGTCGACGACGATGGGACCGCTTACCTGTCCTACTGGATGCTTTGGGGCGACAAGGGCATCGGCCTCGCCAAGAGCAGCGACCGGCACTACGACCGCTGGCAGAAATTGGCCGCCAACCCGGTCATCAAGTCGACAGAATGGGGCCTCACGGAAACGACCGACGAAGCCGGCAACAAGCTGATCTATGGCTCGGCCGACCCGACCAACGTCTGGAAGAAGGGCGGCAAGTACTACATCCTGACCGGCAACCTGCTGGTGTTGAACAAGTATGGCCGCAAGCCGGATGCGCCTGCGGACATGAAGGGCGACCGGCTGTATCTGCTGGAATCGGACGACTTGGCCAAGTGGCGGTACCGGGGCATCTTCTACCAGCGGAATCCCGCTTGGACCGACGACAGCGAAGATAATATGTGTCCGAGCTTCCTGCCGCTGCCCGCCAGCGCCGACGGCGGCCGGCCGAGCGGCAAGCACCTGCTGCTGTTCATCAGCCACAACAAAGGCTGCCAGTACTACGTGGGTCAGTACGATACACAGAACGACAAATTCATCCCGGAGAACCACGGCCGCATGACCTGGGTCGATAACACCTACTTCGCACCGGAAGCGTTGATCGACGGCAAGGGCCGGCAGATCATGTGGACCTGGTTGACCGACAATCCCGGCGGCGAAGAGGCCCGCGGCTGGTCGGGCGTGTATGGTCTGCCGCGTTCGCTGTGGTTGGGCGACGACGGTACGTTGCGGATGGCGCCCGTGGAGGAGCTGAAAATGCTCCGCGGCGGCGAAAAGACCTGGAGCGACATCGCACTCTCCGACGGCGTCACGAAGCCGGTGGACGGCGTGGTGGGCGATTCCTGCGAGTTGGAGCTGACGATCGATCCGGGCGCGGCCAGGCAATGCGGAGTGCAGGTGCGGACGTCGCCCGCCGGCGAGGAGTCGACGTTGCTGTACTACGACGCCGCAGCCAAGCAACTCTGTTTCGACTCGACCCACAGCGGCATCGACGGGCGGCGCACACTAGAACAAGCGCCGTTCAGCCTGCAGGACGGCGAGCGGCTGCGGCTGCGGGTGTTGATCGACAAGTCGGTGGTCGAGGTCTACGCCAACGACCGTCAGGCAATCTGCCGCCGCGTCTATCCCGGCCGGTCGGATAGCCTGGGCGTCGCTCTGTTCGCCACCGGCGGCGACGCACGAATTGCCAGCGTCAAAGCTTGGGAAATGATGCCGTCGAATCCGTATTAGGGGGGGCACGGCCGGTCGTGACGGGTTCGGGCCGGCGCGGCTCAACGCTGTTCGTGGCATGGAGTGCCTGCGCCAAACGGTCGAGCCCGTCCGACGAGGCTGCCCTCTCATAGCGATCCCGCAGAACCAAGTTGATTTCGAGCACATTGACCAACGGCACCCCGACGAGACCACCCAGGGGCGCATGGATTCTCTCCCGCAACCATTGGTCGATCTGGCGGCGCAGTTGCTGTTCGTCGCTACCCGTCTTCTTAGCCCAGGCGGCGGCGACCCGCGGCAACTGATACAAAGCGCTGCTCAAGGTAATGTCGGGATCAAGGCCCGAACCGGAAGCCATCACCATATCTGCAGGGACCGGCTCGAGCTCCAGATCCCCATGTTCCTGCATCCACATGTCGAAGAAGCCGGCCTGGATGTCGGTCCCCGCCGTTGCCGACTCGAGCGTCTGCTCCGTTTTCCCCTCCGACGTTGCCTGCTCGATCAGGCAGGGGAACGTGCCGGGATGCGTGTGGGAGTAGTCCGTAAAGAAGGACGTCGCCAGGTCTTCGGGTTTCGGCTCGGTTGTCCCTGGGTGGGCCTTGATCCATTCCGCGATTTCTCCCGGATGCGTCTTCCGCCATTCCGCGACATGGGCGGTGTTCCGCGGATCAGCTTTCACCCAGTTCTGAGCAACCACGGGATGCAAAGCCGCCCACTGTGCAACAATGCTCGGCTTCCCCGCAAACCGATCGTGTTGAAACCAGCTTTCGATGTCAGGACCAACCAACCGGCCTGCCTGCGGCCCGCTCCGATACTTGACCAACGGGCCGAGTTGGCGCGCCACGCGGTCGCGCAGCAGGTAATTACTGGCCGCCCAGTTCGAGGCACCAGAAGCCGTAGCGTTGTACGAGACGGCCGAAGGGCGGGGCCAGAAATACTCGTCGGCCGTGAACGGCTGAGCGATCAGACGCGATCCCCGCGGACGCCCTCCCGCATCCATCACTAGGCTGCCTTGCGATTGGTCGTGGAACACGAGTTGGCCGACGCCGAGCAGGGCCAGGGGATACAACACCGAGCAGAGCAGCACGGTCAGGACCAGCAGCCACAAATTCGCACGCAAATGAGCCTTCATCGTTCGACTCCTAGACCAGATGTACGGCGACTAAGATCAGGTCGATCAGCTTGATGCAGACAAACGGCGCGGTCACCCCGCCCAGCCCCCAGACCAGCAGGTTGCGGCGGAGCAAGGCATCGGCGCCGACGGGCCGATACTTGACGCCCTTAAGCGCGATCGGGATCAGCAGCGGAATGATCAGCGCGTTGAAGATCACGGCCGACAGGATGGCCGAGGTGGCGGAATGCAGGTGCATGACGTCCAGCGGTTTCAGCCAGGGGAGTGTGGCCGCGAACAGGGCCGGGATGATCGCGAAATACTTGGCCAGATCGTTGGCGACCGAGAAGGTCGTCAGGGCACCACGGGTCATCAGCAGCTGCTTGCCGATCTCCACCGTTTCGATCAGTTTGGTCGGATCGCTATCCAGGTCCACCATGTTGCCGGCTTCCTTGGCGGCCTGAGTGCCCGAGTTCATGGCGATGCCCACGTCGGCTTGCGCCAACGCCGGCGCGTCGTTGGTGCCGTCGCCCATCATGGCGACGAGCTTGCCACCCGCCTGCTCCTGGCGGATGTAGGCCAGCTTGGCTTCCGGCGTCGCTTCGGCAATGAAATCGTCGACACCGGCTTGCCTGGCAATCGCGGCCGCCGTCAGGGGATTGTCGCCGGTGACCATCACCGTACGCAGTCCCATGCGGCGCAAGCGGGCAAACCGCTCGGCGATTCCCGGTTTGAGGATATCTTCCAGGACGACCATCCCGGCGATCCGGTTACCCTCGCCGACCAACAGCGGCGTGGCGCCTTGGGAAGCGACATCCGCCACCCGCGTTTCCACGTCCTTCGGCTCCGCTCCGTCTTGCTGGCGGACGTACCGGAGGATGGCATCGGGTGCCCCTTTCCGGATCTGATGACCGCTGGCCAGGTCGATCCCACTCATCCGCGTTTGAGCCGAGAAGGCGATGAAGCGTGATCCGGCAGGAACCAGAGCGTCCCCCTTGGCGGTCCACACCTCGCGCCGGCCGCCGGACTTCCCAGTCTGGCTCAGGCGATGAAACAATTCTACGATGCTCTTGCCCTCAGGCGTCTCGTCGGCTTCGGAAGCCTGGGCGGCCAACCGCCCGACCTCGATGGCCGTATAGCCGTCAAACGGCAGGAACTGCGTCGCTCGGCGATTGCCCACGGTGATGGTCCCCGTCTTGTCGAGCAACAACGTGTCCACGTCGCCAGCCACTTCCACGGCCTTGCCGCTCTTGGCGATGATATTGGCCCGCAGCGCTCGGTCCATGCCGGCGATACCGATCGCGGACAGCAGCGCGCCGATGGTCGTGGGAATCAAGCACACCAGCAAGGCGATCAAAGTGGGCACGTCGGTGCCGAGGCTCAACATTCGCTGGTCCTGTCCCAGATAGTCCTGCATGTAGAGTTCCACGTGGTAGGCCATCGGCCACAGCGTCGCGGTCACCATCAGGAACATCAGCGTGAAGGCGGCCAAGACAATCGACAGGGCGATTTCGTTGGGCGTCCGCTGCCGAATGGCCCCTTCCACCAAGGCGATCATGCGATCGAGGAACGATGTACCGGGACTGGCCGTGATCTGAACCACGATGCGGTCGGACAGGACCCGAGTGCCGCCGGTGACGCCCGAGCGGTCGCCGCCCGCCTCGCGGATCACGGGAGCCGACTCACCGGTGATGGCCGATTCGTCGATCGAGGCCACGCCTTTGACGATCTCTCCATCGCCGGGAATCACTTCGCCGGCGACGACTTCGACGAGATCTCCGGCTCGAATGGCCGTCGAGACGGTTTGTTCGGTCGTGCCATCCGCATGCCACCGCCGAGCCGGTGTCGTCCGCCTGGTCTTGCGCAGTGCGTCGGCCTGCGCCTTGCCGCGCGCTTCGGCAATGGCCGAGGCGAAATTTGCGAACAGCAGCGTCGCCACCAGCCAGACGTCCAAGGTCAGCAGATAGCTCAGCCCCGCCGCGCTGGGGTAGCCCAAGAGCGAGGCCACCGTATAGATCACGGCTAGCGCCGTCGCGACCTCGACCACAAACATCACCGGATTCTTCCACTGAAGATCGGGACGGAACATGATCAGCGACTGCGCGAACGCGGTCTTGAGCAACTCCCGGTCGAAGAGTCCGGCCTTGCGACTGTGCCGCCGCGCCAGTTTGAGTTCTTCCCGCGGCGGCGCGGGGCCAACGCTCGGTGGTCGTTCCTGCAGCAAGGTGCCAGGCATGGTTCCTTTCCTTGTCTCGCAGTGTTGAAGCGTGCTGATGTTCATGGTCTAACCTCCGAACGGCAGGGGGCCGAAGTGCTCCGCGACCGGGCCGAGCGCCGCCACCGGCAGGAACAGCAGAGCTCCGACAAGCAGGATCGTGCCCAGCAGGACGCAACCGAAGGTGACGGTATTGGTCCGTAGCGTCCCCACCGTGATCGGTGTGGGTTTTTTCGCCGCCAAGCTGGCCGCGACAGCCAGCGGCGCGATAATCGGCACGAAGCGGCCGACCAGCATCACCAGGCCACACACGATGTCCCAAGGGCGGCTGTACGGGGCGGGCGCGGAGGGGTTATCCTCGGGTTTGTTGAACCCCCAAGTGTCCCCCAGGCCCTCGCAGCCAGAGCCGTTGTTGGCCGAGGCCGAACTGAACTCGTACAGGACCTGCGAGAAGCCGTGCGCCGCCGGGTTACTCTCGGCTTTGAGGCCCCAGTTCGTCGCGGCGAACAGACCGGTGGGAATCAAGACCAACAGGGGATGTACCAGCATCGCCAGCGACGCCAGCTTCATCTCGCGAGCCTCAACTTTCTTGCCCAAGTACTCGGGCGTGCGTCCCACCATCAGGCCCGCCAGGAAGACCCCGATGATCAAGTACACCAGCAAGTTGATGAGTCCGACACCGACACCGCCCCAGATGCAGTTGAGCCACATGCCCGCCAGTGGCGCGATTCCGGCCAGCGGATTGAGGCTGTCGTGCATGGCATTGACCGACCCGTTCGAGGTGTTGGTGGTCAGGGCCGCCCAGGTCGCACCGGCGGCCGTGCCAAATCGCAGTTCCTTACCTTCCAGATTGCCCAAGGTCTGGTCGACGGGAAGGGCGGCCACGGCGGAAATCGTCACGTCGCGCTGGCCGCCAGTCGTCGTCGCAGCGGGGATGGAATAGACGCGCGCCGGATGGGCCGTCAAAGCCGCGTTGGGCTGCAACGTGTCGTAGCAGATCGCCCACGCCACGCTGGCCACAGATAGCACGAGCATCACACCGAAAATCACGGCTGCGTCCCGGTAGCGGTTCAGCATCTTGCCGAACATGACCAATGCCGCAACCGGCAAGAGAAAGAGACCGACACAGCTCAGCAGATTGCTGAACGCATTGGGATTTTCAAAAGGATGTGCGGAATTGGCGCCGAAGAACCCGCCGCCATTGGTGCCAAATTGTTTGGCTGCCACGATGGCAGCGACAGGCCCGCGGGCGATGGATTGGACCAGCGTGGCTTGACCATCACTGCCCATCCCCATCGCACCAGGTTCAAGCGTTCTCGCCTCGGCCTGCCCCTCCAGGGTCATCGGTACGCCGCTGGCAATGAACAGTACGCCCATGGCGAGACACAACGGCACGAAGATATATGCCGTCCCACGCCAAAGATCGACGTAGAAATTACCCATGTGCGAGTCGCCCCGTAGACCGCGAATCACCGCCAGTAATGCCGCCATGCCGATCATCGGCGACAGCACCTGCTTCCAGCAAATGAAGAACAGCTGGCTGAAATACGAGAGATGGACTTCGCCCGAGTAGTGCTGTTGGTTGGTATTCGTCAAGAACGAGATGACCGTGTGAAAGATCATGGTCGGCCCAAGCATCTGCTTGCCGTCGGGATTCAGCGGCAGGTAGGGCTGCAGGGCCAACACCACGAAGCCCACCAGAAACGTCACGGCATGGAACGCCATAAAGGACAGGGCGTACTGCTTCCAGTTCTGTGGGCCGGTATCCAGGCACGCCTCGATCGACCGTAACCATTTCGGGACACCGAGTCGGGCGTCGAAGACCTTGGCCAGGGTCAACCCGAGGGGGATAGCCAGAACGAAGGCGGCACTGAACACCAGGAGCGGAAGAAGCCAAACCTGGGACATGGACAGCATCCTTCTGCTTAGAACCACTCTGGCCGCAATAAGGCGGCGGTCAGATAACCCAGCAGCAACAACGTCGTCGCGGCGGTAAGTACCTGCAAAGCATCCATCAGCCAGCCCTCTCTAAATCTTGTCACAGGCAGCCACAAAAGCCGTTAGCAGCCCCAACGCGGCGAGGCCTAACGCGAACATCACGGGCAACCACATCAGCAGGTCCATGCGAGTCACTCCTGCGATAGATAGTCCTGGCATCGGTCGCAGGCCCAGACGTAGACCGCCAGAACAGCGAAGACCGCGATGGCCAAGACTGCCCTCGCGGCGAAGACCGCCAGGTCCGACCGCTGAGCGGTCAGGTGATCAAACTCGAAGGCCACGCCGACTAATGTGCCGACAGTGGCCAACGAAAAGCAGACGACAAGAATTCTGTTCCAGACTCGCCACATCGGTTGGCCCCCTAGTCATCGCCAGCCGCAGCAAGGAGTACTCAGCGCTGACCGGCTCGTTCGTTCACGGTATCGAAACTGCACATCATCAAAGCAAGCGACGTGCCGACGCTGGCACAAAAGTCACAAGTGGTGAGTCTCGCAAGGGTTCAGTAGAATGGCATCACGGGGCTTGGCCCCTGCAAATTGCAGATTGCACGATGAGTCATGCAGGATGCACGATGGACCGTGGATCGCAGTGGCTTGTCACGGCGTGAATCGACGACTTACACGGCTTCCGAATCCGTCAAGCTGGAACGGGAAAACATGAACATCCTGGTGATTGACGACGATGCGAGACTCCGGCGCACGCTGCGCATGTCGCTGGAAGTCTTGGGACATCGGGCCGTAGAAGCTCGAGACGGTGTCCAAGCTGTCGAATTGTTGGGACGTCAGCCGTTCGAGATGGCACTGCTGGACCTGCGATTGGCGCGAGAACACGGTCTGGAACTCTTGCCGCGTTTGCTAAGTCTGGCGCCAGGCTTGTGCGTGGTGATCGTCACCGCCTATGCCACCATCGAAACGGCGGTGGAGGCCATGCGGCGTGGAGCCTTTGACTATCTGCCTAAGCCCTTCACGCCGGATCAACTGCGCGCGATTCTCGACCGGATCGCCCAACTGCGGCGGCTGGAATCCCAAGTCGCCGACTTGGAAGAACAGGTTCGCTCGAGCGTGCCTGAAGTCGACCTCCAGACAACGGAGCCGAAAATGCGTGCGGTTCTGGACATGGCATTCAAAACCGCGGCCACGGAAGCCACCATCCTGCTGCGCGGCGAAAGCGGGACGGGCAAAGGGGTCTTGGCCCGGGCGATCCATGCTCGTAGCCAGCGCGCCGGCCATCCGTTCGTCACCCTGCACTGTCCCAGCCTATCGGCCGAGTTGCTGGAAAGTGAACTCTTCGGACATGCGGAGGGCGCCTTTACCGGTGCCGTGCGTGATACCGTGGGCAAGGTAGCGGTCGCGGAAGGCGGGACCCTGTTCCTTGACGAAATCGGGGACCTGCCCCTGGCGCTGCAGCCGAAACTTCTGCGACTTCTCCAGGAACGGTGCTATGAGCGAGTAGGCGAGACTCAGACCCGGGCGGGCAACATCCGGGTGCTGGCAGCGACCAATCGCAATCTGGAGGCCGAACTGGCTACCGGCCACTTCCGCGAAGACCTCTACTATCGACTAAACGTAATCGAAGTGACGGTGCCGCCGCTGCGCGACCGGCCGGGTGATATTCTGCCCCTGGCGGAACACCTGTTGCGGTTCTTTGCCCAGCAAAACGCCAAACCGCTTTCCGGGTTCGCCGAGCCGGTGCGCGAGGCGCTCGTCCGTTACGCTTGGCCGGGAAATATCCGCGAACTGCGCAATACGATTGAGCGGGGCGTCATTCTCGCCGCCGTCCCGATCGTCCAATTGGCCGATCTGCCGTCGCAGGTTGGCAGCCCTAACCAGACCAGGCCCGGCGCAACGAGTGAACCGCAGACGCTCGACCAAATGGAAGCGGAAACCATCCGTCGCGTCTTGGCTTCGGCCGCGACGTTGGACGAAGCCGCGGTCAGGTTGGGCATCGATCCCAGCACCTTGTATCGGAAACGTAAGAAGTATGGCATCTGAGTCACGGCCGAAAAATAGCTCCCTCGCCCCGGTACTCCGGGGAGAGGGTTGGGGTGAGGGGCAGAGCAGCAAATGCCGAAGTCATCTTTCGGCCGGTCCTAAGCGAGGAATCTGGCCATGACTTTTCGTCTGCGAATCCTGGTGGCCATGCTCCCCCTGGTGGCCCTGCTGTTGACCCTGGGCGGGACGGGGACCCTGCTAATCTACCGGCTCGGCAATCGCATCGACGTGATCCTGCGCGAGAATTATGCCAGCGTGAGCTACATGCGGGACCTGAACGAGGCGTTGGAACGCATCGATTCGTCGTTTCAGTTCGCGGTGGCCGGTCGCGATCAGGAATCCCACAAGCAGTACCAGACGAACTGGAAACTGTACGATGCGGCCCTGGCCCAGGAGCAGAGCAACATCACCGTGCCGGGAGAAGCCGAGTTGGTGGCCAGCCTGACAACGCTTAGCGGCCAGTACCGCCGCCAGGGCGAGGAGTTTTTTGACCAGGCGGGCTCGCCCTTGAGTCGGCTGTATTTTGGCGAGCGAAACACGCCGGGACTCTACCACCGGTTCCGTGAGATCAAAGCCGTTTCAGGTGAGATTCTGCGGATCAATCAGGACAACATGGAGGAAGCCAACCGGCAGGCACGCCGCCTGGCCCACTCCTCCCTGATTTGGTATGGCGGCGGCTTGGCGGTCGGGATCGCCCTGGCCGCGTTTCTCGTGGCCAGCACGATTCGCACCATCCTGAACCCGATTCGTGCCGTCACCGAGTCAGTCGCCGCCATCGGAACGGGAGACCTCGATCAGCTCGTTCCGGTGACCTCGGAGGATGAACTTGGGCAGTTGGCCAGCGCGTTCAATTCCATGGCCCGCCAACTTCGGGATTATCGCCGGTCCCACCGGGCCCAATTGACTCGTGCGCAGCAGACGAGCCAGGCCACAATCAACTCGTTCCCCGATCCGGTCTTGGTGGTCGACACCCTGCAGCACGTGGAACTGGCCAATCCCATGGCCCGCCGCCTGTTCGGCGTTCTGCCGGCCGAGGCGGAGGAAGGTACACCGCTGGTCTGGCAGCCGCCTGATCAATTGCGACAACCGCTACGGGACGTGCTGCAAGACCGCCGCGAGTACCTGCCGGAAGGCTTCGACAATGTCATCGTGCTCCCACTGGGCGAAGAGCCACGCTCGTTCCTGCCGCGAATCTTGCCCATCCACGATGCGGACGACGCTACCATCGGGGCCGCCGTGCTCTTGGAAGACGTGACTCGTTTCCGCCTGCTCGACGAGGTCAAGAGCAATCTGGTGGCGACGGTTAGCCACGAACTAAAGACGCCTCTGACCAGCATTCGACTTGTGCTGCATCTCCTCCTGGAGGAGACCGTGGGGCCGCTGGCTCCGAAGCAACTCGAGCTACTGGTGGATGCGCGTGACAATGCGGAGCGGTTGTTGGGCATGATCAACAATCTCCTGGATCTAGCGCGACTGGAACAGGGCAGGATTCAGCTCCAACTGCGTCCGGAGCGGCCGCTGGCTTTGTTGCAGCCGGTCGCTGACTCCTTCCGACCGCGAGCTATCGATGGGGGCCTCGAGCTGACGCTGGATGTGGCCGACGAACTGCTCCCGGTGTCCGTGGATGCCGAGCAATTCCAGCATGCCTTGCTGAATCTGTTGGACAACGCGCTAGTCCACACTCTGCCTGGCGGACGGATCACCCTGTCCGCCCGGGCGGCTGACGGTCGCGTCGTCATCTCTGTCGCGGATACAGGCTCTGGTATTCCCGCTCAGTACCTGCCCCTGGTCTTCGACAAATACTTCCGCGTGCCGGGAGACACCAGCCGAGGCGGTAGCGGCCTCGGGCTGGCGATCGTGCGAGAAGTCATCACGGCTCACGGAGGCACGGTGACGTGCGAAAGCCAGCCGGGTGTGCGGACCGTATTTCGTTTGGAACTACCCCTCGATAACGGAGGAGCGGCCGAGTAACGCGCACGCCCCCAGGACCTGTCATGGACCCAAAGATTACTCCCCGAACAACCGCGGCCGACGAAGAATCGCAGCCTAAGCCGGAGCACTTCCTGGATCTCATTCGACGCCAGCGGCGCGGCCGGTTGAAGATCTACCTGGGCTTCGCGGCCGGAGTGGGCAAGACCTACGATATGCTCCAGGAGGGCAACCGGTTACACAAACAGGGTGTGGACGTCGTGATCGGCTTCGTGGAAACGCACGGGCGCGCCGAGACGATGGCTCAAATCGGCGAAGTGGAACAGGTTCCACGTAGCCGCATTGAGTACCGTGGTATCGTCCTGGAGGAACTGGACCTGGAGGCCGTGCTGCAGCGGCGGCCGACCATTGCCCTGGTCGACGAACTGGCACACACGAATGCCCCTGGCAGCCGCAATGGCAAACGGTATCAGGACGTCGCCGAAATCCTGCGGGCCGGTATCAACGTCATCACCACGCTGAACATCCAGCATCTGGAGAGCCTGCATGACATCGTCGAACGCGCCACGGGTGTGCGCGTCAAGGAACGGCTGCCCGACTACGTGGTCACGATGGCGGACCAGATTGTCAACGTCGACCTGTCGGCCGAGGACCTGCGGGAGAGGCTGCAGCAGGGGAAGATCTATCCGCCCGAACGCATCCAAACGGCGTTGGAGAACTTCTTTGCACCGGAAAAACTGACGCAACTTCGCGAGCTGGCGATGGAGGAGATCGCGTTCCGGCTCGACCGGTCCCGGCGCGAAGACGAGCAGCGGGGCGGCCCGCCCGCTTCCGCCTCCGAACGCGTGATGGTCTGCCTGAGTTCGCGGAGTCCCCAGGCTTCGGCGTTACTGCGCAAAGCCTCTCGCATCGCCGACCGCTTGGGCGCTCCCTGGTATGCGGTCTACGTGCAAACGCCCCGCGAGGCACCGGAATACGTCGCTGCAGCCACGCAGCGCCAGATCGGAAACAGCCTCGATCTGGCCCGGCAGTTGGGTGGCACGTCGCTGGCCTTCAAAGGGACCGATCTGATCACTACCATCGCGGCCTTCGTCGGCGAATACGGCATCACCCACGTCATTCTCGGCCGCACGCGGCAGCCGTGGTATCGTCGCTGGTTCGGTCGGTCCATCCTGGATCGATTGTTGCAGGCCGTTCCGGGCGTCGACGTGACCGTCGTGGACAACGGCCCGCCTCGGTCCGGCTGAAACAGGGGCCAAAGCGGTCGCATCGAGAGCACATTTCGGGCCAATTTTCTTGGCGGCCGCGACCTCGATTTGCGGGTGGCCGACGGGATGTCGGACATGGGGCGTGGGACGTGGGGACTATTCGGCTCGACTGCGGTGAGCTAGAATTCCCCACGTGCAGCCTAATTCTCCCAAACGGGGAGAAGCGGGGGAACCAACGAATCGGCTTGGGCCGATTCCGGGGCGCAGGGCGGCTTGAGCCGCCCGGGATACTTTCAAGTCCTAGCCCGTCAGCTAACCTCGTCGGTATGGCCGGAGCGTTTTGTCCGGACCGGATTGAAAGGGCCTGTTCGTTTCTGCACCGACGCAGTGCCTGCGATTTCTGGGATGTTGCGTCCCGTACGGTGTTCTATGTCCCCTTCGGATAACCCCGGCGAGGGTTCTGCGCGCAGCCGACGGCTGCGTACGTCTCAAGTGATCATCGTCAGCAGTGTGATGTTCACTTTCATTTCCTACTGGCGAACCGCCGCCATCGTGCTGTCGGACCTGGGCAGTACAGCCTATTACATCGGCGGGATTGTTGAACAGGCGATCGGTCCGGCGGCTCCCTGGTTCATCCTGGCGGTGATGGTGTTCAGCTACGCCGTACGGGCCGTGTACATCGAGAGCGTCTCGTTGTTCGTCCGGGGCGGCGTCTACCGGGTGACGCGAGAAGCCTTGGGCGGCTTCGCGGCGAAGATCTCGGTGTCGGCGCTGTTGTTCGACTACGTGCTCACGGGCCCGATCAGCAGCGTGTCGGCCGGACAATACATCATGGGCTTGCTCGCCGAACTCAGCGGTGGCCACATTCCGCCGGGAGTCCGCAACTGGGGCGCGGTGTTGATTGCCGTGGGAGTCACCGTCTACTTCTATCGGCAGAATCTGGTGGGAATTCACGAGTCCAGCGATAAGGCCATGAAGATCATGATCGCCACGACGGTGATGGCAGTGGTGGTGCTCGGCTGGGGGGCGGCCACGTTGGTCATCGACGGTCCCCGGAATGCGGTGCCTTGGCTGCCGGATCTAACGCCGAAGATGAATTTCGCGCTGGGGCACGAAGAAAGTCCGCTGGGATTTCTTCGTGGCACGGCCTGGGGCGATAGTCTCGAGGCCCTCCACGGCAGCCAGTTCCTGAGCCTGCTGGGCGTCTTTGGCATTCTGGTGGCCTTTGGGCATTCGATTTTGGCCATGAGTGGCGAGGAGACTCTGGCCCAGGTGTACCGCGAGGTGGAGTCGCCCAAGCTCAAGAACTTCAAAAAAGCGGCCTTCATCGTTTTTCTCTACAGCTTGATCTTTACGGCGGGTATCAGTTTCCTGGCCGTGCTGATCATCCCGGACGACGTCCGCATGTCCCATTACGCCGACAATCTGATCGGCGGGCTGGCGATGAGCTTTGTGGGACCGCACTGGGTCCGACTGATCCTCAACGCGTTCGTGGTCGTGGTCGGGTTCCTGATTCTTTCGGGAGCCGTGAACACGGCCATCATCGGTTCCAACGGGGTGCTCAATCGTGTGGCCGAAGACGGCGTAGTGCCCGCCTGGCTGCAACGGCCTCATCCCCGGTATGGCACCACCTACCGCATCCTGGGACTGATCTTACTCCTGCAACTGGCCACGCTGCTGGTCAGCGGCGGCGACGTGCTCGTGTTGGGCGAGGCCTATGCGTTCGGGGTGGTCTGGAGCTTTGTCTTCATGACCGCTTCCATGCTCATCCTGCGTTTCAAGAA
Organism: Planctomycetota bacterium; assembly: GCA_026692885.1. Next base: position 15,732 of record JAPLNJ010001162.1, read on the forward strand.
CCGCCAACCCCGCGAGTTCTCCGTCCCGCTGAACATCCGCCTCGGCCGCTGGGAACTGCCGCTCGGACTGGGGTTGGTCTTTCTGGTTCTGCTCCTGTCCGCGCTGGCGAATTTGTTGACCAAGGACACTGCGACCAAGTGGGGCGTAGGCTTTACCGCCGCATTCCTGGTCGTCTTCGCGGTTACCGAATGGATCAATCTGCGGCGTCGGCGAGGCGCGGCGCACGCGCACGTCGAACAGTTCAACCGGGAGAGTACCGCCCAGGTCTCGCTCGAAGTCCTGGGCCTAGACAAACCCTACCGCAAGCTGGTCGCGATTCGTTCCCCGCACAGCATGTACATGCTGGAAAAGGCGCTGGCCGAAACCGATCCGCAAACGACGGAACTGGTGGTGATGACCGCCAAGTTGACGCTGGCCGACGAGACTCCCGGCCAGGATATCCCGGTGTTGAGCGACTATGAGCAGCAGCTGATGACCGCCGTGGTCCAGCGCGCGGAACTGGCGGGCAAAGAGGTCAAGCCCTTGATCGTGCCCACGAACAATCCGCTGCACGCGGTGCTGCGCACGGCCACCGACTTGGGGGCCCAGGAGGTCGTGCTGGGCGCGTCCAACAAGTTCACGGCCGAAGATCAGATCGATCAGGTGTCACTCTATTGGGTGAGCCTGCACGGAGGCGCCCCGGCGCCGTTGACGGTCCGTATTGTCAGCCGCAACCGCGACCTCTACTTCGACCTGTCCGGTGGCAACCGCATCCCGAAGATCAGTGAGCGCCGCGCGCGCAACGTGGCAGAACTGAGGGCCGCCGGGGTCGGCGCCGATCGGGTGCTGTTCGTACACGACGGCAGCCCCGCCGGGCACGACCTGTTCCTGGCCCTGCTGACCGCCCTCGATCCGGACGTCCAGCTGACCGTGGTTCGCCACGAGGCGCCGGCCGAGGGTGTGGCACCGGAGCACGACCGCATTGCGGAGGATCACGCACGGGCTCAGCAGCTCAAGCGAGACATGGATCTGCTGACGCTGACGGGTCCCTGGGGGCCGGCCATCGTGGAAGCGGCTCGGGCCGGCAACCACGACCTGATCGTACTACCGTTGGACCGCGAAGCATCGGCTGCGGCCGATGCGCTCCGAGAGCCCTGGGTCGAATACATTCTGAGCCATGCGGCGAGTTTCGTTCTGTTTGCGGTGGCCCCGTCAATTCCCGCCTTGACGGAGGACCAGTGAGCGCCTCGTCGGGGCATGAACTCGCGTCAACATGCGGAGCAGGCCATCCGGTTCCGTGCGCGTCTCGCGCAGAACTGTAGCATGGCTCTCCAGAGCCGTGCAGTTCGTCACGACATCACCGGCAAATCTCGCACGAGATAGTAAGGGCCCAGAATCGGCGCTGAATTCTGGCGAAGTCAGCTAGCAACGCCCACGAAATAACTTCCCCGTTTGTTCTGGGGGTGTCGCGAATACCGGCCGCAACTGGTGAATGCCCCCGGCTTGTTCGGGGGATACTTCCGTTTCTTGCTACCCACACGCGGATCCCATTCCCGCCTTCCTCCAAGGCATCCGTCGCTACTTTTGTGCGACGCGTTGGTCGGCGAGGTGGAAGTCCAGCGCGAGGGAGTCGCCGGCATGCACGTGGACCACCTGCGTGTCGCTCAGACGCTGGCCGGACGGAGCTACATGCCCCTGTGTTTCTGGTCCTTGGACAGTAGCTGGTTGGACTCGCTATCGATCGTATTGCAGGGCGTGCCGTTCGTCCAGAGAATCCGTACCACATCGGCGTGCGAGTAAGCACCCAAGCCAATCCCGCTGTTCGGCAAGATATTCGAACTGCCCGTTGCGGAAGGCGTAGTGGCAAGTCGCCTCCTCCTTGCGGGCCTGTCGGACTCCAAGCTTCAAATCTTCCAGCAACATTCTTCTAACGGTATCCTCGCAAACCGAAAAACCTGTTTGCAGCAACTCCTCAGAAATCTCTCGCGGCGAACGATTGGTCCAACGAATACCCTCCCGGACTGGAGAGCCTGCCGTGTGGTTTGCAACCACCGATTTCAAAGCATCCTTCAACCCGGGCTGAACGGTGCTAGCTTTCTTGCGACCGCCCCTTCTTTCCGGACTCGGCCAGTCGCCTCGTCCGTGGGCAACTCCTGTACGTCGCTGTACCCTTGGCGGATCGTATCCGGATCGCAAACGAACAACTCCGCGATATACTGCGCGCCTCCATGCCCCAGCTTTTCGGCCTCGACGGCCGCATAACGACGACGGTCCTTTTCCGACAGCGAATTGTAGAAAGACTTCATGTGGTGTTCGACTTGTCGGGGATACGGCGCCATGAATATGCACCCACTCAATCACGTTCATCATAGTCGTCCGCACGGGCCTTGCGCCAACCCTCGTCCCACGCGAGACGGTTCTCGGCTTCCGTGTCTGGATCGAACGGGTTGTCGCTCTCGTCAACGCCCTCCCAATAGGCATCGTAACCCAGGGCATTGGCATCATTCTCGTTCATCGATTAGCCCCTTCGTTCCGCTATGTCCATGACTCGTCTACGGATTTATTTTCGCCATGCGCTGGGCGACGGTTCGGCAATCACCCGCCTCCTCGCCTTTTTCTGATTATTCGCCGTGCCGCCGCCCGTGTATCGTCGTCGCCGTCCCACGCACATTCGGCCAATTGGAACTTGGACAGTGCGTCCCACTTCACGAGCCTGCTAAAGGCACCGTTTCGGCAGAATGAGCAGGGATTGTACTCGTAGACCCACTTGGCAAGCTCCACATCCCTTGGCTGACGGTCGGTAATCATCATCAACTTGGTAGCCATCCCGTGCAGCACATTGGGCGGTCCTGCCTTCGGAAGTGCGGCTACGATTCGCGGGATGTCCTTGGACTTGTGGTTCACGTACAGAAGTTCGATGCCGTCTTTCCGCAGGGCTAAATCCTGTTCTTCCAGCAATCGTAGCCCCAGTTCTCGAACGGCTTTGGCCTTGACCTGTGCTAAGGCGGTACATGAAGGAACCCGCTCAAGCCATCAAGCATCATGATCTGCGGCCCACCAATGTCGGGGTCGTAGAGTTGCTCGCCAAACTTCTCGTAGATGATCTGGTAAGCCTCCTTGCTTCCCTCATCCGCGTAGATGTGAGCCAAGACCATCAGTTGGCAGCAATCCCAGTAGGGGACGGCCTCAGGGGTGGCGTTCTTCAACTTCGCCAGGATCGGCTCACGGGAGTCTTCGACGTGGCCAGTCCGTTTCAGGAGCTTGAACAGCCACCAGCCGCGAATGCCTTCCATCTGGGGATCATGCACGCGGTTGTGCAGACAGGCATCAAGAATGTCGTCTTCAAGCCCGTCCGTCCCAAACCGACGAACGTGAAGCATTGCCCGCCCGAATCCCTTGCAGAGGGCATCGCGGAATTGCTCGCGGGACAGCGGTAATGGACGCCACCCGCTTCATCGCCTCGGCACGCGATACGCCAGCCTGCTGTAGGTGACGAATGGCCTTCCTCGTTGTGGCGAATTGCCGCCCAAAGGGATTTAACGTGGGACAACGGTTCCCTGGTCAGATTTTCGGGGATGTTTTTCGTGTTCAGGACAGTGCCAGCCGTTTCCCCGTACTTACACCCCGTCAGTTCAAATCATGCCGTAGGACACCATGCCGCCCAAATGCCAACCAAGCAGGCCGACAATCCACATCGCGGCAACACACGAGGGACCGCGTGCCGAGAGGCAGCTTGGTGACCGCTTTTCCGTGTCAAGAATGGTACGAGTGACCACTACCACCAGTGGGATTTCTTGGGCGAATTCTTGGGCGAATTTGGGCGAATTTCGGTTTTCTTGTTTTGGCGTAACGTGTTTCCTGCAAACACCTTACAGAATCGAAAGTTCCATCCCGCTCGTCTCCACTCAACTAAACCTTACGCAGTAACGACTTGCGTAAGGTCTTTCTTTTTCTTGCGGGTACAATCCAAGAAGAAGATTCCGCGGTCATAGTCGGCGGGTACAAACGAGATTTGTACCCCTGTACCCCCTTTTCCAGTGATGGTCAATTCATCCTGTTACCGACAGCTTATAATCCTACATGCTGCTCGGCCTGCTCATCGGCGTGGTCGGCGTTTGCACGGGAGGTCCCGCCCGTATCCGTGGCCGCGTCATCGAGTTCTACGGCGGCGGCGTGAAGTGGCTCCTGTTTCGGTTTCCCGATGGGCAGTTCACGCTGGCGTTCACCTTAGTAGTTGCTGAAGAGGAACCGGCTGGCGTCACCAGTGCCCTATGGTCGCCCTGGCGATTCTTGGATGGCATTCTGGGGGTGGCGGGTGCATTGGGTCGGCAGAGTGGTCTGCTGGCGGGCGATTAGGACATTTTGTCCGATTTCGGGATTGTCCTCGGATTCCACGGACGTCCGTGGAAAGGTTACCTTTGGCCAAGGCCATTTCGGTCGCGCGCTGAAAGGCCGCTTACATCCGCACGGACTATCGCACAATAATGCTACGCAGACCTTGGCCCATTTGGAGGTGACCATGCGGAATTCAGGAGAATGGCGATTGACGTTGGTGGCACTGACTCTGGGCCTGAGTTCCGCCTTCGCGGCGGATGCCCCCGGACCGTTGGTTCACGCCGAGGCACGATACCGGGAAGCGAAGTACGACGAGGCGGTGCAATTGGCGACCGCAGCGATCCAACAGGATGCGGAATTGACCGCTGCGTACCGTCTCCGGGCTGCGGCCTACGAACAACTGGGCAAGCTCGACTTGGCGATCGCCGATCTGACCCAAGTTGTCACCCGTCATGCCGAGGAGGCGGATGTTGTTCAGCATCGCGGAGAACTGCACTTCGAAGCCGGACACATCGTTCGATCGATTGAGGATTTCGATTGTTACTTGAAGGCCCGACCTGACCAAGAGCCGTATCATTGGCAGCGTGGGATCAGTTACTACTACGCGGGCGAATACGCTAAGGGCACGCGGCAATTTGAGATCCACAAGACCGTGAATCCGCAGGACGTCGAGAATGCCGTCTGGCACTACCTCTGCAAGGCCCGCCTGGAAGGCGTCGAGCGAGCCCGCACCGCACTGATCGAAATCGACCGGGACGGCCGCCCGTGGGCCTTGCCGGTCTACCGCATGTTCCAGGGGCGGCGGACGCCCGAGGAAGTGCTCAAACAAGCAGAGCAAGAGAGCCGCTCCGAGGCGATGCGTAAGGACAGTCTCTTCTACTCGCACCTCTACGTCGGCTTGTTCCATGAAGCAGCCAGTGCAAAGGAGTTGGCGCGCAAGCATATCGAGACCGCCGCCACGCAATATCCCTCCCCGCACTACATGGGGGCCGTGGCCCGCGTTCACCTGCAGCGTCTGAAGACGACGCGCTGACATCCTTCATGCACACTGGGTCTATCGCGGTGCCGGTCATTCGCAGGTGGCCTTGTTCGACGTCGTGAAACTGTTCATGAGTGCCCCAGCAGGCCAAGTCATCGCCCGGCCGGGTGACTGACGGCCAGCCGGATCTCTACAGACCATTGCTTCCCGGCAGGCACCTCGCCCTGTACTGGATAACCGGCCAGCAGGTATTCCTCAGTTCCCCAGCGGCGATGATCCACAAGGGATAGCGGCAGGGAAGTCTCGAGGGCAATCACCGCTTCGCCGGTCGTGATGGTCAGCTGCTTGGCGGCGGGCAGAAGGGGCTCACTCGTTCGCTCCTTGGGGAGCTTCACGGTCACGGCATCGCCCCGTGCCTCGGCGCCAACGTAAGTCGACACCGGCAGGGCAAAGTAGTGCCGCCACATCCGCAACTTGAGGGCCGTCTCGGCGGTGAAGTCGAAGCGTAGCGTGAAGGAGTTGTCTGGCCGGGCGGTGCAGGTTTCGACGTACTTCACCCGCTGCTCTTCGGAGGTCAGTACGCCCTGGAACTTGAGTACGGCCATTTCGGCGTTGGCTTGGACTTCCGCGGGAGCGTTGGTCTGGGCCGCAAACGACCGCTGCGAGGTCGCCAAGACGACGGGCCAGCCGCCCGTGATCAATCGTCGGCCGTGCCAGAAGATGTGCGACAACTCGCCGTGCTCGGCCATGCGCAGTTCCAGACCGCTCGGCGTTTGGATCGCCCACTGGCCGTCATCCAAAGGCGTGGCACGCAGCGTCTGCGGCAGCTGATACGTAATCCGCGGAGCAGGATCGGCGCCGGGCGAGAGCGGTTCGTCAGTAGGAACCAGGATTCGCCCGTCAAAGCTCGGCACGGTGAACTGGGTCCGCACATCCCCTGTGCTGAAGTTGCGATGCGGCTTCTCCAGTCGCACGACCGCATCGTACAGCGTGCCGTTCACGATCACCAACCCGCCCTGAAAAGCCCGCTGCCAGGTTCCATCGAAGTTCTTCTTCGCTGGGCCGCAAGGATCGCCCAACGGGGCCTCGTACTCGGGATACCACCACCAGTCGCCACGCCCCAGGTTCGCGCTGTCGTAGCCGAAGTAGCCGTCGCCCAGCAGCGTCGTGCATAGGCCGAATCGCATCGTTTGGAGGTCGGACCTTTCCAAGCCGGCACGAACTTCCGTACGCTCGCGCCAAGGCGTCTTGGCCCAATGCCAGGGGTCCATGTCGAGCCGCCGCGGGTGTCCGACCAGCATGGTCACGACCGGGCGGCGGCTGTCGCGGCACCAACGCAGGTACCGGTTCAGGAACTCCTCAAAGTCGACCTTCCCCTCGATCACGCGGTTTAACTCGTCTTCGGCGAGACAGCCGTTGAGATGCTCCCACCCGGTAGTCGGCAGGTTCCAATCGTTGATCATGACGATGGCCCGGCCATCGCGGAGTTGGGCCGTTTTGGGTACCAGCCAGGAATCGGGGCGCCAGCAGTCGTAGAACACTCCGTCGAAGCAACTTCGGCTCAGGATCTCGGATTGCACCTTGTCGAGGTTGAACTGCAGCACTTCGGGCAACGCCGTGTCGATGCGGAAATAACCCGGCCAGCCGCTCCACCGCTTTCCTTCCTTCAGTGCCCACCAGCGGTTAGGGACGTTCGGGTTGTCGGGGCCTTCGACGACATCCACGTACGGCAGCACGATCACCTGCGGATTCACTTGGCGGAGTTGGGTCAGGTTCTGTTCCACTCGCTTGAGCACTGCTTGCCAGCGAGCGTGTTCCCAGTCGTAGTGCAGGTCGTAGCCGCCGCCAATAATCAGGCCCAGCTTCGACCAATAGCGACCACCTTTCTCCCAGCTTTCGCTGCCCAGTTGAGCGCCGTAACAGTTACCGATCCGGGGGAACGGCGGTGGGATCCTGTCCGGCTCGGCTGCCTGGTCACGAACTGCCACAGTCAGCAGCAGTATGCTCCCGATGAGCACGCGAATTCCGAATTGTCCTGCGACGCTCGACATGGCTCTTTCCTCCGGCCGCATTCTATATCGTGTGCAGACTGCGGGGAATGTGCCCAAGTGCTGGATCACCGCCGATCAGACTTACTGGGTTCAGCGATTCGATCCAGGTATCGGGAGGGTCTGGATTCCCGGCGTGCTGGCGGCCCCAGCCTCTCGCGCGCCGATTGCGTGATTGGCCTACCGCAGGAACCGACCGCCGTTGATGTCGATCAACGCGCCGTTGATGAATTTCGCCGCATCACTGACGAGAAATAGCACGGCCGAGGCAACTTCTTCTGCCGTGCCATTGCGGCCCAAGGGCGTCTCGGTGCGATACTGCTGCATTCGCTCGGTCGTCGAGAAGACTTCGTGATGACGGGTCTCGATCACACCGGGCATGATCGCGTTGGTGCGGACGGCAGGTGCCAATTCGCGGGCCAACGTGCGCGTCATGACCTGAAGTCCACCCTTGGCAATCGCGTACGGACCCGCGCCGTTCGCGCCGCCCGTCTGGACCGAAAGCGATAGATTGTTGATGATCGCGCCGTTGCCGGTGGCGTGAAGGTGCGGGATGGCTGCCTGCGTGACGAGGAAAGCGCTCGTGAGGTTCGTGGCGATCACCTCCTGCCATAGATCGAGTGCACAGTCCTCGATACGCGACCGACGGATGGGTGACCCAGCATTGTTCACAAGGATGTCCAGCCGACCTGTCTGTTGCACGAGTCGTTCGACGAGCGTGCCGGCCTGTGCAGGATTGGCGAGGTCGGCTTGCAGCAGGACCGCTTGGCCGCCGCGGACGCGGATCCCCTCGACGACTTGTTCCGCCTCACTCAGGCTGCGGTGACAATGGACGCCGACGATGGCTCCGGCCGAGGCCAGGGATTCAGCGACCGCACGTCCGATCCCGCCGCCAGCTCCGGTGACCAGGGCTACACGATTCGATAGGTCGGGAGCGTTCATACGTGGCGCGACAGGCCGCTGTAGGTGCTGGGGTTGAATTCGGCACATTGTACCGCCACGCCGGAGACCGCACCATCGGGAACGTCACGAACTCGCTGAGGCGGCCGATCTACTGCCTCGCCTGCCCAGACACTTCCAGCCCGTGGGCAGATGAGGCGATTCTCCCGCTGATGATTCCGCGGAGTCGCTGGGGCGATAGACACGGGCGGTGAGCTTGTTGGTAAGATGCAGGAGAACAACACCGTCCGAGTTGACACTGTCGGAGGCCTGGCCGCGGTCCGCGATGTCGATCCGGCTGTGTTGGACAGTGTGGTCGAGACGGTCCCGTGGGGCGGCGAACAGTTCCGCGGGTTCCAGGACATCGGAAACCGCGTTCACCAGGGAGGCACACGATATGGGCGATACCATTCTGCGCAACAGCGTGAGCCGGCGCCGCTGGCTGGGATCGGCTGGCGTGGCGGCGCTGGGCACAGTGCTGGCCGGGAAGAACGTCGGTAGCGCCGCGGACGGGTCGGCTGGCGTCGAGGATCGTGGGGCAAACCTGCGCATCACGGCGTTGCGCGGCTTCCGCGTTGGCACAAAGGCTTACGTGAAGGTCGAGACCAATCGCCAACTGACCGGCTGGGGCGAGGTGACGGGATTGGACCCGAGCGTAGCTGTGGCACTGGCCCACTCCCTGTTCGAGCTGCTCGATGGCGAGAACCCGACGCGCGTCGAGCACCTGTGGCAAAAGCTGTACCGGGCGCACCGCGACATGCGAGGCGGGCCGTTCATGACCCATGTCATCTCCGCCATCGACATGGCCTTGTGGGACATCACGGGCCGGGCCTGGGGTGTGCCCGTGTATCGGAACGATGCGTAGACATTCTGCAACCGGACTGCGGCCACGCGGGCGGAATCAGCCAAATGAAGAAGATCGCCACGTTGGCCGAAGCCTTCTTCGTGCCGCTGGCGCCCCATTGCACGATGTCGGAACTGGGGCTGACCGCCAGCCTCCATGTGACCGCATCGATTCCGCTGTTCCTGATCCACGAGGCCTATCTCGACGGCCACCTCATGCCGCCTGGTGTAGCGCGGAAGACGTGGGAGGTCGACAAGGATGGCTACGCGACGTTGCCTCAAAGTCCGGGGCTGGGCGTGGAAGTGGACGAATCCATGTTCGAGAAAGTCAATGCCGATCCAAAACGGAAGTTCAAATGGCCCACACCCGTGTCACCGGACGGGGCGGTCCGCGATTACTGAGTGGCGGTGCCCCAACGCCTAAGTAACAGAGTCACAAAGCCTCCCGACCGTTTCCAGGAGAGTGCTCGTGCTGCACATGTCGAGCTATGTTGTCATGTTCGCTTTGGTCACTGCCGGGCCAACGCACGCTCTTGCGGCAGACACGAGATTCTCGTCCGCTCAAGTATCGAGCGGGAACACGTTCGATGTTACTGCGTACGGAGCCGTGGGCGATGGTGTCGCCGATGACACACCAGCGATTCAACGGGCTATTGATGCCGCCACGAAAGCTGGCGGCGGAAGCACCGTGCATTTCCCGGCACGCACCTACCTGCTGAATTCGCACTCTCCGAGCCGTCATCCTTGGATGTTCTACAACCTGATCGTCGGGTCGAATGTGACGCTGTCCGGAGAGCAGGGCGCCAGGCTCCTCCAGGGTCCAGGGGGTCGACACACCCTCCCCGATCGAGCGACGGAGGTCCGCAATACGATGCTCGCCTTCGGTTTGGATTACACCACGATTCGATTTCAGAATGCCGCCTACAACGGTGGTTTTCATTCGCTGAACCCCACGCAGGCAAGCGCCACGACGGTGACGCTTGTCCAGCCTCGGGACGCATCGCACTTTACAGCAGGCGATTATGTGGCCATCTATGCCCAGAACATCGGCGACGTCATCCCAACGGAGACGTCGCAGATCACTTCTGTGGAGGCTGCCACAGGCGTTCTCGGCCTGAAGAATCCTCTGGCGCGTTCGTTTCTGGCCCCGCTCATCGCCAACGTGACTTCCCTGGTGACGACCCACGTCGGCGTGAAAAACCTGATTGTGCAGGGCCCGGAACCGCTGGCGGTCACGGAATCGTTCGGGTTCACTGCCCAGGACAACCAGTTCACCATCGACACTTCGATCGGCGGCCGCAATGTCACCGGCCTGAATCTGAACACGTTGAACGGTTTTCAGTTTACGGGGAACACGATTACGTGCGTCGGCCCTTCGTTTTCCATCTTGGAATTGCCTCAAACACAGTCCGAGTTGACGCTATAGGATGTCTGCCATGTTGCGAGTCAGTCGGCGTCGTTTTCTGGCCACCGCTGCCTCCGGCGCCGCGGGAACCATCGTTGGAAGGCGGGCCGCCAGTCACACGTTGGACGCCAATAATGCGGTCCGCGTGGGAGTCGTCGGACTGCGCGGCCGTGGCCAGTTGCATTTGTCGATGGTCTCCAGCATTGCCGGGTTCCGCCTGGCCGCGGTCTGTGATGTCGATCCGGCTGTGCTGGGCGGTGTGGTCGAGACCGTCCGGAATCGCGGCGAACAGATCCGCGGGTTCCAGGACATCCGCGACTTGATTGCGTGCAAGGACGTCGATGCGATCACCATCGCCACGCCGAACCACTGGCATGCGTTGGCCGCGATTTGGGCTTGCCAAGCAGGCAAGGACGTCTACGTCGAGAAGCCCGTCTCGCACAACATCTTCGAGGGCCACCGACTCGTCCAAGCCGCTCGCAAGTACCAGCGAATGGTCCAAGTCGGCACTCAGGCTCGGTCGAATCCCGACCTAATCGAGGCGGTGGCATGGGTGCGGGCCGGAAATCTGGGGAAAATCGAATACGCGCGGGGCACGTGCTACAAGCCGCGGATGTCGATCGGCAAGGCTGGGACAGGGCCGATCCCGCCGGGGCTGAACTACGATCTCTGGCTTGGTCCAGCGTCTAAGAAGCTGCTGACCCGCAAGAACCTGCACTACGATTGGCACTGGATGTACGATTACGGCAACGGTGATCTGGGCAACCAGGGAGTCCACGAGATGGACATCGCCCGGTGGTTCTTGGGTCAGGCCGCCGTGTCGCCGCGGGTGATCAGCATCGGCGGACGGCTGGGCTACGACGATGATGGCGAGACGCCCAACACGCAACTGATTTACCATGCCTACGAGGGACCGCCGCTGGTGTTCGAAGTCCGGGGGCTGCCGACGTCCAAGGAGTTTCAGGCGTCGGGGCAGCTGTGGGGCGAAAACATGGACACGCTTGAGGGCTTCAGCCGCGGGCGGGGCGTGGGGGTGCTCGTGGTTTGCGAAGGGGGACGGTTGGCCGTGATCGAAGGCGGCGAGTCGCTGGTGGCCGTTGATCGCGAGGGCAAGACGATCCGCCGTTTCGACCAAGTCCATCCGCAATTCGGCCGCGGCTGGGGCAAGGGCGATAACTACCACTTCCGCAATTGGCTCGAAGCGATCCGCACTCGCAATCCGGCCGGATTGACAGCCGAGGCGCTCGAAGGGCACGTTTCCGCGGCGTTGTGCCACATGGGCATGATTTCCCATCGGCTGGGACAACCCTTGCCCGCCAGTCGCATCCGCGAGCAGGTCCAGAGTCACGCGTTGTTGGCCGAGCGTTTCGGAGCATTCTGCGACCATTTGTCCCACAATGGCATCGACCTGGAGCAGACTCACGCCACGCTCGGACCATGGTTGGCCATGGACCCGATGCAAGAGCAGTTCGTCAACAGTCCCGCCGCCAAGGCGCTGATCAGCCGCCCCTATCGCGAGCCGTTTGTCGTGCCGGCGATCGAATAGGAGGCTGTCCGCCCTATCCGGGGCCCCGCTGTGTCGCTACCGACGCGAGTTAGACGGCTCGAATTGCCGCTCTACCACGAACCAGCGTCCTTCAGCAGCACCCAGGCGGCGAACTCGCCGGCGACGGGGACCGAGATCGGCTGGCCTTGGTAGACGCCCTGCGTTACCGGCGCACCAAAGAACTCGCGCGGATTCAGCAACCGATACCGCTCGCCGGTTTTCAGAAACTTGTCCACGGGCAACTCCACCTTCGCCTGCTCTGACCAGTTGAACACAGCGACATGGGCCCGCCGCGAATCGTAGCGGCTCGGCCGAACTTCCACCCGCACCGGGCCGTCCGGGCGCGGGTCGCCCTTGCCCAACACCACGTTGCCTTCTTTCACGACGCGCTGGAACTTGTTGATCGATAGACCGCCGTTCACGATCAGATTGTCACGCACCTCACAGTCCTCGTTGCTCGGCGCCGAGTAACCCAGTTGCATGCCGACGCCGTAAAGCGAGTTGCCCAGCACGCGGATGTTCTGGCTCGGCCGCCCGCCGCCGACCAGGAACGGCCCGGCATCATAGCAGATATTGCCGTTGATCAGATAGTTGTCGACATAGGCTCGCGACGAACCATAGGCGTGCATCGTGTAGCTGAAGCCCCCCGTCATGATGCAATCCGAAATGGTCTTTACGCCGTTCTGGTTCTGCGTGTAGATCGCGTGGCCGTGGCCCCGGTCGGGCGCGTTCCAGCCGTTATCGTAAATGACCGCGCCGTAGACCTCGCTGTCAGTCGCCCCACTC
>JAPLNJ010001163.1 GCA_026692885.1 Planctomycetota bacterium
CATTACCATCCTTGTCGATCTCCGGATTTGGGGGGGCAGTTCTTTGCACCCATACTCTGCCCGAAAACCCCAAGTCGCTGGAGACCAGTTTCTTACCCCAACCCCCCATCCATCCAACAAAGTGGGACAATCTGCGGAGGCTGCGGGCAGCCGACGAGTCGGGCTGGTCGGAGATGGGGCTCCGGGTTAGGCACAGGGCGGGAACACTCCCACTGACTTACATCAGGAGCTTCTCGGGGGCGATCACGACACTGCTAGCATTTCACTACGTTTCGAACAAGGCCGAAACTGCCATTGTCCCGACTGGCCGATCTGCCTAGACTTCCCCCTCCACGGGAGTCTTTACGCACTTGCTAGCAGGAAGCCGATCCATGAACAGCGTCTCGGTCGTCGTGCCCACGTACAACGAACGAGAGAACATTCCCCTGCTGTACGACAGAGTGAAGGAAGCCCTCCGGAAACTCGAATGCGATCACGAGATCGTCTTCGTGGACGATGGCTCACGGGATGGCAGTTTCGAGGAACTCCGTAAATTGGCCGCCATGGACCGGCAGGTGAAAGTCGTCCACTTCCGTCGCAACTACGGCCAGACCGCCGCGTTGCAGGCCGGACTGCAGATGGCCTCCGGCGACGTGATTGTCACCATGGACGCAGACCTGCAGAACGATCCGGCGGACATCGGGACGATGCTGGCGAAGATTGACGAGGGCTACGATCTCGTGCATGGCTGGCGGAAGAAGCGGCAGGACTCTCTGCTCAATCGCCGGTTGCCGTCGATGATCGCCAACTGGCTGATTTCCAAGGCCACGCGGTTTCCGATCCATGATCTCGGCTGCACGCTGAAGGCGATTCGCCGGGAGATCGCCCAGGACTTGGAACTGTACGGCGAAATGCATCGCTTCATCCCGATCCTGGCCCATGCGCGAGGCGCCCGCTGCGTCGAGGTGGAAACGAACCATCATCCGCGTCAGTTCGGCCAGACCAAGTACGGCATCTCGCGCACCTTGCGGGTGATTCTGGACCTGCTCACGGTCAAGTTCCTGTTGGATTACTTTGCCAGTCCGATGAAGCTGTTTGGCATGGTGGGCTTGTGTTGCGCCCTGTTGTCCGTCCTATCTGGAATCGCGACCGTGGTCATGAAATGGCCTGGCGGGATCGACATGACCGGCAATCCCCTGTTGCTGCTGACGGTCTTCTCGCTGCTGGTCTGCATCCAGTTCCTCAGCCTTGGCTTGCTGGGCGAGCTGGGGGCCAGAATCTACTTCGGTCGCGACAAGCAGCACTATACGGTCCGGGAATTGATCAATTTCGATCACGATCTGGTCGGCGTCGATCACCCGCCCCAGGCTCGGGCGGCGTAGGCTTCGATGCAGTAGGTCAGGCTTTCCAGCCTGACGGCATTCCTGAGTCAGGCTGGAAAGCCTGACCTACGCCATGCGTGCCGGGAAGGCTGCCGTGGGAGGAGCAAAGCGTGGTTAAGCGGATTCGCACCTACATCGCCTGGGCGGTGGTCACCGTGGCGCTCGGCGGCTGTCAGTCCTGGCACACGATACCGGCAGCACCCGGCGGTCCGCCCCCGCTGCAGAATCCTCTATTGGTGCCGCGGGTCGATCGTGAGTTCCTGTGGTCGCAAGTGGTCGACACGGTCGACGACTATTTCCGAATCCAGCGGGAAGAACGCGTGCGTCAGGTCGGCGAGGTACTGCTGGAAGGCCGCCTCGATACGTTCCCGCTCGACGGCGCTACGATTCTGGAACCTTGGCGTAAGGACTCGACGCCGGGCTTCGAGAAGCTGCACAGTACACTGCAAACCGTCCGTCGCCGGGCCACGGTTCGCGTCATGCCCGCAGACAACGGTTTCCTGATCGAGGTGGCAGTCTTCAAGGAACTGGAAGATCTAACCGGCCCCGAACGGGCTACCGCCTCGCGCGCGGCGGTGCAGAACGGAGCTTCCCTCGATTCCCCGCGGGATCGTTCCGCGTCACATCTACCCGCCGTGGTTTGGATCCCGTTGGGCCGTGATATCTCGTTGGAGCAGCAGATGCTGATCCAGATCCGCGCGCGGCTGACGAACTGAATCGTGTTGGCAGCAGGCCACAGCCACCCCCTGGCATGTGGCCCCGAAGCGAGACCCCAGCGTCCGCCGCTGAGCCTGTGTCAAGGCATCGGCCCGACCCCGCCGCCCGAACCATTGTACTCGATGCCGGATCCCCCTCGCGAGAATGGCGAATTTCCCGAGCGATCGAAGGGGCTGTACTCAAGAGCCGGCAATCGCTTTGGTGCAGTTACATCCGCGATTCCTACAGGAGTCTTGGGAGGATCAGGATCGTTGGCTGCCAGTTGTAGCACGGTCATCGTGAAACGGGACAGTGCATCAATGCCAGCCGAGTTCACCCAGACCTGGGTCCCGCAGTGGCGACCACGGTAACATACATCCTGTGCCGACCCGTGACATTCTCCGACGCCGTACCACCCTTGCGGAAAGTTACAGTTCAGAACTCTGACTAATTCCTCCGCGTAAGCTTGTGCCTTCAGCTCCGTTTCAAACTGGAGGGATTCCTTCCAACCTTCGAACTTCTCTGGATTGGGGAGTAGCTTCATTTTGATCATTTCCCCCACACAGTCGATGCACGTATCGCCCTCAAGAACGATCTTCGACTGCTGCTTCGGTGCCGCTTCCAGATGGTAGTGGGCGCCGGACAGCGCAAGCTGATAGGCACACCGCAGGCGCCGTAGGCGACCTGCTGACATGACGGGCTGCAGCTTCCAGTTCTCCTGCAGCGATCGTGACCCATTCATCGTCAGAGCTTCAGTTGCGAGGGTGAACGGGCTCCAGGTTAGACCCGCCGTGCCTTGGCCGGCATCGACGTCCTGAGTTGTCCCTTCACCAATGATCGCGAAGTGCGGGAGTGACGCAGGGTTACTGACGGACATCGCCAAGTTGTCGAGTACCTGCGTGTATAAGATGTCCGTCAGAGTCGCGGTCTGCTTGGTTACGTTGCGGCGCAGGAAATTGTGCGTATGGCATCCGGCCGAGCTGAACAACAACACGAGAAGGAACGGGCAGATCACGAGCTGTCGCATGACTGGCAATCCTTTGCGTTGAGGTGGGAGGGGCACCATCCCCAAATTTTACGTGCAGAATTTTCCTTCGACGGTCCACCAGTGGACCTTGAGGCGGCGCTCACCAATTTCCGATTAGCAGACTTCTCCGGGATGCAGGGAGCTAGGCTACGCCGTCACAGTTGGTCTGATTCCCCCTTATCGTGAGGCCACCTAACGTGGGCCCGAGCGCCAAGCGTTTGCTCCCAAACGTTTGCGCAGCGCCACCCCAGGGCCTGCCGCAGACCGCGCATGTCGACTCGCGCCCCCGGGCTCGCGCGACTAAACGGGCGAGCATCACCTGGAGGCCGAACTCAATCCGGCCAAACCTTCCGCGAGTGCTTCCAGCACAAACTCCCTGGACTCGCAGCCCACGGACAAACGGATCGCACCGCCGCCGATGCCCAAGCGCGCACGCTCGTCCGGCGTCAGGCCTCGGTGACTGGTCGATTCCGGGTGACTGAGCGTGGTGGAGACCTCGCCCAGGGAAGGGCAGAAGGGGATCTGCTGTGCGGCGGCCATGAACTGCTCGGCGGCCGGGCGGCCGCCCGCCAGATGGAACGTCACCATCGCGCCGAACTGCCCGGTGAATTGACGGCAGGCCAGTTGATGGTCGGCGTGGTTCGGCAGTCCGGGGTAGTCCACGCTGGCCACTTCGGATCGGCCGGCCAGGAACTGCGCCGCGTGCAGAGCATTGTCCGCGGCGCGTTGGAACCGCAGCGACAACGTGGCCAAGCCCCGCCAGGTCAACCAGCAATCGAACGGGCTGCTGGCCAAGCCCCACGCCGACAGTACCAACGGCACCCGCTGCCAGACGGCCTCGCGGCCGCAGAGCAGGCCCAGGATGACGTCGCTGTGGCCATTCATCATCTTGCTCAGACTCTCCAGCACCAAGTCCGCGCCGAGTTCCAGCGGGCGGCAGAGGACGGGAGTCGCGAACGTGTTGTCGACCAACAGCAGGGCCTGGCTCGCGTGGGCCACTTCGGCCAGTGACGGGATGTCGGCCACTCGCAACAGCGGATTGGCAATCGTCTCCACCACAAGCAGCCGGGTGGCCGGCCGAATCGCTGCGGTCGTTTGGTCCAAGTCGCAGGTGTCCACCACGGTGCTGTGGATCCCGATTCGAGCGGCTTCCTGCGTCAAGAGTTGCAGGCTGCGACCGTACAGGTGGCGGCTGACGATTACGTGGTCGCCGGCCTGCAGTTGCGACAACATGGCCACGGACATGGCTGCCATCCCGGAAGCCGCGATGACGCCGCGGGGGGCTTGATGCAACTGACGGCACTTCTCGGCCAGCAGATCCGCGTTGGGATGTCCGTCCCGCTGGTAGGCATAGCCCGACACCGCACCGGAAAACACGGCGTCGGCGTGCGCCGGACTCTCGCACGGGTAGACGGAGGCCGCATACAGCGGCGGCGCCAAGGGCGGAGGCGGTGGGGAAGACAGTTTCGCGGGGGCGGGACAGATGTCGTCGGGGTGGTTGTGCATGCGTCGCATTGTAAACCGCTGGTGGTCGCTCGCCCAGGCGGTCGCGGCACGCGAGCATCAAACGGTTTTTCGGTGGTTCTTCGTTAAGTTTGAGAAGCTACACTAGCCCGACGCGCAAGCGAGGGAACCACGGCTGTCCCTCGCTTGCGCGTCGGGCTAGTGTAAAATCCCATGCTTTACACCCAACACCCGAAAAACCGTTTGGTGCTAGTGCTTTGTCAAGGCTTAAGCTTGGGGTGACCGATGCGGTGGCGTAAGCTTCCAGCTTGCGTTTGACGGGATGCATCGAAAGGCAAGCAGGATGCTTACCCCACTTTTTAGCCTTGACAAAGCAATAGAGCCTCAGTCGGCGAGCGCCGCCCGGACCAGTTCTTCCGGCACTCCCGGCACCAACTCGACGTGGCCCATCCGCGTGGGCAGCACAAACCGGAGTTGTCCATGTTCCACCTTCTTATCGCGCTGCATGGCCGCCAGCAACGCCTGGTGCGCCAAGTCCGGCACGCGCACGGGTAGGCCGAGCGCTGCGAGCAGATCGTGTTGTCGCCGTGTGAGCTGGGCGTCGACGCGCCCCATTTTTTCGGCCAACCGCGAGGCGCAGACCATACCCAGGGAGACCGCCTCGCCGTGCAGGAATCGCTCGTAACCGGTCTCGGACTCAAAGGCGTGGGCAAAGGTGTGGCCGTAGTTCAGCACCGCGCGCAGTCCCGTGACTTCGCGTTCGTCCTGTTCCACCACGTCCGCTTTGATTCGGCAGCAGCGCGCAATCACGTGTTGCAGCACGTCCGTCTGGCGGCGGTTCAAAGCGTCGACGTGGTGCTCCAGATAGGCAAAGAACTCGGCGTCCAGGATCACCCCGTACTTGACAACTTCCGCCAGCCCCGCGCGATATTCACGCACCGGTAAGGTGGTCAGGGAGTCGGTGTCGATCAAGACGGCCAGGGGTTGCCAGAAAGCGCCGACCATGTTCTTGGCAGCGGGCAGGTTCACGCCCACTTTGCCACCGACGCTGCTGTCCACGTGAGCCAGCAGCGTCGTGGGTACCTGCACGAAGGCCAGTCCGCGGGCAAACGTGGCGGCTGCGAAGCCGGCCAGATCGCCGATCACGCCGCCCCCCACGGCGACGACCACGGACTTGCGGTCCGCACCGACCCGGCAGAATTCCAGCCACAACTGCTTGGCTGTCTCGACCGACTTGCTCGCCTCGCCAGGTGCGATCACGACGACGTCAACGCGGGCGCCGGTGTCGGCCAGGCTGGCGACGCACTGCTCGGCGTACGGTTGCTGGACATGCGTGTCCGTGATCACGACCGCGTGGGTCACCCGGGAGCGTTCTGTGATGAAACGGCCGAGCGTGGGCAGATTCCCGGCACCGATGGCGATCTCGTAACTGCGTTGGCCCAGTGCGACGTGGATGAGCGTGGGTTCGTGGGGCAAAATAGCATCTCCTGCCGCGGCCGGTGCCGTTTGCTTGCCCCCTCGCCCCTGTACTCAGGGGAGAGGGGCTGGGGGTGAGGGGCACGCAAAATTGGGGAGTCGGGTGTCAAACGGATGGTTCTGTTTTCGTTCCGCCCCCATCCGGGCTTGCCCCGGTGGAGCGAGGTTTCTGGACTACGCCACGGGTCCGCAACCGCCTCACTTCTTCCGCCGCCTCCCGCCGCCTCCCGCCGCCTCCGGCGGCGGGAGGCGGCGGAAGACAGCACGGATAGCGTCTGCCGCCGTTGTGTACGAAACCTAATTCCACCGGGGCAAGCCCGGAGGGGGACCAGACATGCCAAACTGGAACAAAATCCGGACCAGCTCTCACCATGGCATAGACTCTCTGGGATACAATTTTTCGCGACTCAGGCTGGGGGCGAGTTGCAGGCGGCCGAGCCGCAATCAAGGTGGTCATCACGGCAGAGCGTGCTGACCGCGCCAGGCCGCGAACCATCGTCGCGCCGCTGGTCCTGACAATGTAGCGTGTGCCAGCGTGGTGTCCAGGTTCCCGGGTGAATCTCCGGGGAAGCTTGCGGAGATTTGTGGTCGCTTGCCGGAATCGGTATGATACGGATGCGCGGTGAGAAGAAATTGGGCTGTCGAAGGCCGTAGGGCGGTCCCAGCGGAGATTCACAGCCGAGCCAAACCTTAGGAGCTGAGCCATGCAAGAGTTACCGACCGGAGATACCACCAACTCGGACGAGCGGATGTGGGCGATGCTGTGTCACCTGAATCGGGCATCGCCTACCGTTATCCGCTGACGATCCGCTTGATCCGCTGAGACGCTGCCAAGGAATCGACGCATGCTGTTGCTCCGGAATCTGGCCGTCGTACTGGTGTTCTCGTCGGGGTTCTCCGTCACCACGAACGCGGCCGACCAGCGCCAGTCTGACTACGCCGTGCTGGTCTCCCAGAAGACGCTGGCCGACCCGGCCTGGCGTCGAGTCGTCGAAACGCTCCAGGAAAAGCACCGGGGGCAGGTGATCGCGTATGTATCGTTCGCGCAGGCCCGTGACGAACTGGCTAAGCTGTTTCCGCGCTACGCGTGTTTTGTGGCCACCCCGGCCGAGGCGAGTCGCGAATTTGTGGCGGAAGTCCACCGCCTGACGCGACAATTGGACGACGACCCGTACACCGACGTGATCTGGGGCATCCTGACGGGATACGACGCGGACAATGCCCTGCGGATCGCCCGGTATCAGGAACCGCTGACCATTCGTCGCGTCGCCGCGGGCACGGAGGTCGCCTTGGACTTGTGCGAGGAAGGCGTCTGGTACTGCGAATCGCAACAGCATCGCATGGTCCGAAAGAAACGCGGCGAACCGGCGCGGCAGGAGCAAGGCCCCGGCGATACGACCAAGGCCCTCGTTGACGCTTTGAATGCGTACCATGCGGACCTATTTGTGACCTCCGGCCACGCCACCGAACGTGATTGGCAAATCGGATTCCGCTATCGGAACGGCGCCTTTGTTTCGAAAGCGGGGCAGCTGGAAGGCGTGGATACGGCCCGGCAGCGGTATGCCATCAACTCGCCAAACCCCAAAGTCTATCTGCCCATCGGCAACTGTTTGATGGGGCACATTGACGGACCTGATGCAATGGCGTTGGCGTTTATGAACAGCGCAGGCGTGTACCAAATGCTGGGCTACACGGTGCCGACGTGGTTCGGCTACGGCGGCTGGGGATGTCTGGATTATTTCGTAGAGCAGCCGGGGCGTTACACGTTCGCCGAAGCGTTTTTCGCCAACCACCAGGCCCTGCTGCAGCGGATCGAGAGGGACTCCCGCGAGGCAGGGAAAGGAGCTGTCGCCCCCACCGCGGCGGGCGCCACGAGCGACGAGCGCGGACTGCGGTACGACCGCGACGTCGTGGCCTTCTACGGAGACCCGGCCTGGGAGGCCCGCCTCGCGCCGGGGCCGTTGGCCTGGGACCAACAGCTCCGTGAACAGCAGGGACGGTACACCTTCGAACTGGTTCCTAAGTTGGGCCAGGAGACTTTCGCACCGCGGAATACCAACGGCTCGCAGCGCGGCGGACGCCCAATTTTCGTATTCCTGCCGCACCGCGTCCGCCAGGTGCAGATCGTCGAGGGTCAGGAGCTACGGCCGCTGATCACGGACAACTTCTTGCTGATTCCCAACCCCCAGGTTTGCGATCCGCAGCGTGTGTATCGCGTCGTGTTTCGTGCCGAGCGCATCAAGTGATGGTGTTCGGACCGGCGCGCCGCACCGCCGCTAGCCGGCGGTCGAGGCTTCGGCGTATAATGCGCCCGTGCGTTTGTTCACGAGGAGCTGCCCATGCCCGTCGAAATGCAGTTGTCGCGAATCATCATCAGCGAAATCCACGATCAGCAGATTATCTACCTGCGTGAGGTCAACGGCGATCGCCAGTTCCCGATCGTGATCGGTATCTTCGAAGCCACGAGCATCGACCGTCGCGTAAAAGGGTATCAGACGCCCCGGCCGCTGACGCACGATTTGATCGTCAGCATCGTCGAGCAGTTGGAGGGTGAGTTGGACAGCGTGGTGATCAACGAGTTGCGCGAGGGCACTTACTTCGCGCTGCTGCGGGTACGCCACGGTGGCGAGTTGCTGGAGATCGACGCCCGTCCGTCCGATGCGATCGCCGTGGCGGTGACGTGCGATCCGCCGTTGCCCATCTACGTGTCCGAGGATGTGCTGAATGAGGCGCTCAACGATTCGGCGGAGTAGATTTGCTTAAACTTCCGGGACAAGCGAGCCGAAGACCATTATGGGCAAGTTGCCTTTTCCGCTTGTTGCGCCTACCATACCTCCGGTGGCTAGAGACGAATGGCTCGTCTTCCCAGCCCCTTGGAAACCACGGACGATGCCAGCCTCTCACGTTGCTCGGTTCGCGTTATGTCGCTGCGCGTGTCCGGCCTAACCGGACGCAACGTGTCTCGTTCCACCCCCGCTGCTTCGTTCCCTGCCTGCCCGTTCTCAGCGTGCTCGCTTCCGGCGTGATCAAGGAGTTCCTGCGATGGCTTCCGACGTTCGGCTCAAAGAAGATCTGCCCGCCCTGACGGATGTCATTGTCGAGACGTACACCTCGGTCAGTTCCACCAGCCATCTCGGCCATTGCCCGCTGCCGAAGTACGACGAGGTGATCATCGCGGTGGAGGATCTGAAGGACATTCTGTATCCGGGCTATCGTCGCCGCGAGGGGCTGCACATCGGCAACGTGACCTACCATGTGGGCGATTTGATTGACGGGCTGCACGATCGGTTGACCACTCAAATCGCCCGTGCCCTCCAGCATGAGGCGCGTGCCGAGCGGGGCGTCGATCCCTGTCAGGACCGCGAGGATTACCAGGCGCGTGGCCAGAAAATCGCCATCGCGTTCCTGGAACGGATCCCCGACGTGCGACGGTTGCTAGCTACGGACGTCCAGGCTGCCTACGATGGCGATCCGGCCTGCAAGAACCTGGATGAAGTCATCTTGTGCTATCCCGGTTTGGAAGCCGTCACGGTCTACCGCCTGGCGCATGAGTTGCATCAGTTTGGCGTGCCGTTCATTCCCCGGATGATGACCGAGTGGGTGCACAAGCAGACTGGCATCGATATCCATCCCGGCGCTCGAATTGGGCCGCATTTCTTCATCGATCATGGTACGGGCGTGGTGGTCGGAGAGACGTGCGACATCGGCAGCCACGTCAAGTTGTACCAAGGCGTGACGCTGGGCGCGCTCAGCTTCCCGACCGACGCCAACGGCAATCTGATTCGCAACATGAAACGCCACCCGACGCTCGAAGACCGCGTCGTAGTGTATGCCAATGCGACCATCCTCGGCGGCCAGACGGTGATCGGCCACGATTCCGTTGTCGGGTCGAGCGTGTGGCTGACGCACAGCGTCGCACCCTTCACCACGGTCATGATCGAAACGCCGAGTCTGCGCGTACGTTCCGGCGTCTCCACCGAACTGCCCCCGGAACTGAAGGCCGGCTTGGCCAAGAAGAAGACCGCCGGTTAGGGACCACCAAGAAAGACGAATTTCATCGGTTGGCTCCTGATCAGATTCATCTGGACGCGAGCTCCCGTTTCTGCGATAGTCTCGTGCCCGGCCGATTTCTTCCGGTTGGGTCAGGTACGGCCTTGATCGGAACGTTGCGCATCGTTCCCATCAAGGCCGTCAGGCATTTTGACCCCAACGCCAATGCGGCGTCAGGCTGCCAACTTAACGTTTCGCGTACCGAATGCCGTTGATTGCTAGCAGGTCGTGGCCGACCTGCTGAAGGCGAACGGATTCCTGCTCTTGAACTAGCTAAGGTTTCGATGGAACTACCCGGTCGCGCTCGTGGGGATATCTTCCTGCCGCCCGGCGAGATGACTGCCATCCGGCAGCGTCTTCGCGGTCTGGCCTCTCGGCACGACCTGACCACGGTGATTGCCTGCGCGTTTGATCATCGGACGCGAATCCTGCCCTTCATCGGCGCCGATCTGAAGATGGTTCCGGCGGGCGTGCGCGCCATTGGGTCTGCACTGGTCGATGCCGGATTCCCGAAGACCCGGATCGTGCTCCAGCAATGGAACAAGAACTTCCAGCCGTCGCTGATGCGATTGGATGGCCGCATTCCGGATCTGTACCTGGTGTCCAGCATGCACCTGCACTCGGCGGAGTGCGACCGCTTAATCCAAGATGCTTGCCGCATCGATCCCGCTCGGCGGCCCCTGATTGTGGCTGGCGGTCCCCGGATGATTTACGAACCTTGGAAGGCTTTTGGCGACAATCCCGATAACCCGTGGGGCGCCGATGCCGCGGTCACGGGCGAAGAGTACGTGCTCTTGAATCTGCTGGAAGTCCTGCTTTCGCTGCGTGCGCGCAACGAATCGTTGCGGTCGGCGTTCCAGCGCGCGCGTCAGAGTGGCGCCTTGGACGACGTGGCGGGGTTGGTCTACAGCCGTGCGGCGAGGCCCGCAGGTCCCATCGAGGAACTGGTGGACACGGGAATCCAACGTCTCGTGCAGGACCTCGACGAGCTGCCGCATCCGGTGCTTGGGTACCAACTGCTGGAGCCCCCCAGCCACCAGGCGACCTTGGGCCTGCAGGCCTTGCCCGCAGACCGAGTCCGCAAACACTGCCTCGTCTCGTCCCTTGTCGTGACCGTGGGGTGCAAGTTTCGTTGTCCCTACTGTCCGATTCCGGCTTACAACCAGCGGCAATTTCGAGGGAAAAGTGGCGAACGCGTGGCTGACGAGATGCGACAAATCGCCGGCACCTACGGGATCCATAATTTCTTTGGTGCGGACGACAATTTTTTCAACGATACCAACCGCACGCTGGATATCGTCCAGACGCTGGCACGCCAGATCAGCACCCGGAAGAGGCCGCTCTGCAAGATCCGTTGGGGTACGGAGGCCACGATCCACGACACCCTTCGCATCCGGGAGCATCTGCCCGTCATTCGCCAATCAGGGCTGACCGCGTTGTGGCTGGGCGTGGAAGATCTGACCGCGTCGCTGGTCAAGAAGGGACAGAACGAGGGCAAGACCATCCAGGCTTTTCGGCTATTGCGGGAAAACGGCATTTATCCCGTGCCCATGCTGATGCACCACGACGCGCAACCACTGGTCACTTGGAGCAGCAACTATGGACTTCTCAATCAATTGAGGGTCCTACGAAAGGCGGGGGCGCTGTACACGCAGGTGCTGATGCTGACACCTTCGCCGGGATCCAAGTGGTACGAAGACACGTACACGTCGGGGCTGGCGATTCGGACGGTCAACGGCGCCGCAATCGAACCCTACCTCGTGGATGGCAACTACGTGGTGGCTTCGCGAAATCCGCGGCCGGCGATCCAGCAGCTCAAGCTGCTGGCCGGGTACACCTACTTCTTCAATCCCTTGCGTCTGCTGTTGGCCCTGGTTTACTCGAAATCAGCCATCCCCTTGGCCGCGACCGAAACGCGGACACCCGAGGAAGTCCAACGCTACTCGCGTTGGGCGAGACTCCGCCGCCAGATCTACTTGAAGACGCGCGCGCACCTGATCGATGCGGGCATTCAACTCTTCGGTATGGTTGGCCTATTTCACACCTACCGTCGCACGCTGAGTTGGGCCTGGCGGCTCACCGGGGCCGAGCTTCAGCGCCATACGGAAGTCCCCGCGAGTTCCCTTCCCATGCGGAGTTCCGCGGGCGGACCGGCGAGCCATGCGCTCCCCGGCACCCCCGTGTCCGCGCAGGTTCAGGACCTGCCCGAGGCCGGCGAGCAATGCGGGTTGCGGAAGACTGCTTGACCATCGCTCAACGCCCCCTGACACGGTCTCAAGACCAACGCAGGCAGCTGGCAGCTGGCACCAAACGGTTTTCGGTGTTGTCGGTGTCAAGCATGGGGTTTTACGGTTTCGCAGTGCCGGGCCCCTGGCAGGGCTCAGACGTACAGAATTCAAATTTGGCGGACAAACCACTCTGACTTGGCAAACTCGCCAAACCGCCAATTTTGAATTCTGTACGTCTGAGCCCGCGCGGCAAGCTCCGTCCAGGCGACAACGTTAAACCTCATTCTTGCCACTCCCACCGTAAAAAACCGTTTGGTGCTAGTGCGTCTTCAAGGCTAAAAAGTGGGGTAAGCATCCTGCTTGCCTTTCGATGCATCGCGTCAAACGCAAGCTGGAAGCTTACGCCACCGCATTGGTCACCCCAAGATAAAGTCTTGACGACGCACGAGTGTGGAGCCTTGAAAATTCGACTTTCAAAGTCGAATTTTCATGGTAGCACGAGCATCATGAAAACGATCCTGCGCCCCCGATTTCTGGGGCATCGCTGCGCTCTGCCCCAGCCACCCTGCGGCTAGCATTTCGCAAGGTTACGATCAAGGCCCGCCGCGTCGCACTCTGGCTGCCGCCGGCGCCCTCGGATACACTCACAGCAACCAACGGACCTGGCGCTGACGTCGGCAGGCCCGGTCGAACGCCCGGCGTGACCCCTCGGAGAATCTGTCATGGACCATCACGTGCAGCTGCTGGAAGAACATCGTGATCTCACGCGGCGGTATTTTCTGCAACTCGGCGTGGCTGGCGTGGCCAGTCTGGGTCTGGTCCCCGCGTTTGCCCCAGGGGCCGAATCCGATCAGTTGCTGGCCGAGGCCGTGGCCAAGCTCGAATACCTGACGCCCGAGTCGCGATTCGTCGGCGGCGGACGTGGCAATCCACCGCCCTTCGAGCTGTCGCCCGAACAACGCCGTGAGGTCGGTTTGGACCGCGACACCTGGCAGCTCGAAGTGGTCGCCGACAAGGAGAGCGGCGTGAAGATCGAACGCCCGCTGTCCAAGGAACTCGGCACCGCGTTGGATTGGCCGGGCCTGATGACCCTGGCCGAAAAACACACCGTGCGTTACTTGAAGGCGATGACCTGCTTGAACGTGGACAAGGTTTTCGGCATGGGGCTGTGGGAGGGCGTGCCGTTGCGCGAAGTGCTCTGGTTGACGCGCCCCGTGGCCGACGTGCGCCGCGTCTGGTATCACGGCTATCACCACGACGCAGCGAAGCCGGGGCCGGGGTTTCAGAGTTCGCTGTCGATCAACCGTGTGCTGGAGGACCCGCCTGGCGAAGAACCCGTGATCCTGGCCTACAAGATGAATGGCGACTGGCTCGCGCCCAAACGGGGTGGGCCGGTGCGGCTGGTGGTCCCCGACGGCTATGGTTTCAAGTCGATCAAGTGGCTGCAGCGCGTGGTGCTCAGCAACCGGCCCGAACCCAACGACACCTATGCCGGGCAGAACAACGACGTGGACAGCCCGATGAAAACTTTCGCGAGATTCTTGAACGTCCCCGCGAAATTCACGGCCGGCCAACCGACAGCCGTCACGGGTGTGGCCCAGGTGGGCCCGGCGGGCTTAGCGAAGGTACAGTACTGTTGGCGGGCAGCCGGATCGGCCCCCTCGCCCGACGACCCGTACTTGGCCCAGGCCGACTGGCGAGACGCAGACATCCTGCCGCCACCGGAGCGGTGGGGCGGCGGGTTGCCCGAGGGCCGTTTGCCGGCCGACGTACGGCAGTTCGACGCGCAGGGACGCCCTCAGACTTGGCCGCTGCGCAACGCCATCGCGCACTGGGCCACGCTGCTGACGGCGCCGCCCGCGGGCGCCTACGAGCTGTGCTGCCGCACACTGGACGCCAACGGCACCGCGCAACCCATGCCCCGCCCGTTGCCCAAGTCGGGCCGCAATGAAATTCAACGCCTGCCGGTGACCGTCGCGGAAGAGGCTGTGAAGAAATCGTAGGGTGGGCCAAGTACTCGCGGCCCACCTTCTTGCCACGCCCGTTGCCCAAGTCGGGCCGCAATGAAATGTGGGTTGTGAGCGGCAAGGCGCTAGCCGCCGGTGGCGTTCGGAACCGGCGGCTAGCGCCTTGCCGCTCACGCATCGCGCCCCCAACTCGGGGCGGTTACTTCCGGCCGGGCGTGCGGAACAGCTCGCGAACCGGGCAGCGAAAACCGGGGAGCACGTTTTCGCCATCCAATTCGTCGTCTTCGCGCAAGTCGGCCAAGGTGCCGTCCGCCCGGTGGACACGCACGCTCCGTGTCGGCGGGTCAATGACCCACACCAGCGATACGCCCGCCTGGACGTATTCGTCTACTTTGGCCTCCACGTCAGAATACAGATCATGGGGCGAGATCACTTCCACGGCCAAGTCCGGGGCGATCGGGCAATGCCCCTCAGGTCGCTCCTCGGCGGGAAGTCGTTCCAGGCGAATGAAGGAAGCGTCCGGCTTGCGGACTTTGCCCAGGTCGTCCGGAAAACACTGGTAACCGGCATCGGCGGGTGCAACCCAACCGGCGTGATGGGCGTCGCAAAACGTCGAAAGGAAGTGATGCAAGCGACCGCCGATCCAGCTCGATTCCCAGCCCATATTGCGCTCCACCAACTCACCGCCGACCAGCTCGAAGTTGTCGCCGTCGGGCAGGACCAGCAAGTCTTCAGGCGTGTAGTTGCGTTCGACTGCCACCGGATTCATCTGTGACCGCTCCTGTAAGAGGCTGTTACTTATGTATCCTAGCAGATTCGGTATTCGGCAAGCAACCTGCGTTGGCCGGCCATAGAACAAGCAGGGTGCTCTTTGGAGTGCGGTGACTTGTCACCGCTTTGCCGAGCTTTGCGAGGCTTTTCTCTAAGCAGCAGCCTCACCTGAAGCTCCTTCGCCAGCGGTTGTTCGAACTCAGAAAAGTGTGAGAACGAAGACAAAGAAAGCGGCGAGTCACCGCACGCCATAGTTCAATTGTGTATAGCGACGAGGGCCAAGCCGGGGGCATCGAACTCCCAGGATATCGCTGCTAGGATTTCGCGACGTTCCGACCAAGGCCGGACGGCATCCGGTTCCTCCTCTGACGCTTGCCTTAGGATCGGACGGGTGATAGGTTGGACGCGGTTTACCGGTCCAACCAACGCTCTGACGGAGGCTCGTCCATGATCCGGCTTATCCGCGCTCGAATCGTAGTCGGTACTTGCGTAGCATGGCTCTCCAGAGCCGTGCAGTTGCGCCCGATATTCCCAGCGAATCCGCACGGCTTTGGAGATCCCTGCTACGCGAAGTGTGCGGTCTACTACTTCCTGTCGCTCGTCGGGCTGCTCATCCTGTCGGCACCCGTAGCGGCCCGTGCGGCCGACGAGGCGCAGGTCAAGGCAATCTTGAGCCGCGAACTGGTCGGTGCCGTGCTGCCGCTGGCCGAGGTGCAACGCTACTGCGAAACACGCGTGCCGCGGATGCCCCCAGTGCAGACCGCCGAGCAGTGGCAGGCCGAGGCCGCTCGGCTCCGGGCGGCCGTGCTCGAAAAAATCGTGTTCCGCGGCGAAGCCGCTGCCTGGCGGGATGCGGCGACCAAGGTCGAGTGGTTGGAGACGATCCCCGGCGGGCCCGGCTACCGGATCAAGAAGTTGCGGTACGAGGCGCTGCCGGGCCTGTGGATTCCGGCCTTGCTCTACGAGCCGGAGAACCTGTCGGGCAAGGTGCCGACGGTACTGAACGTCAACGGTCATACCGGCGCACCCGGCAAGGCCTATGTGCCCAAACAACTCCGCTGTATCAACCACGCCAAACGGGGCATGTTGTCGTTGAATATCGAGTGGGTCGGCATGGGCCAACTGGGCGGCGGCGGTTTCTCGCATGCCCGCATGAACCAGCTCGATCTGTGTGGCACCAGCGGCTTGGCTCCGTTCTACTTGAACATGCGCCGCGGACTGGACCTCCTGCTGAGCCTGGAGCACACCGATCCGGAACGGGTGGCGGTGACGGGTTTGTCCGGCGGCGGTTGGCAGACGATTGTCCTCAGCGCGCTCGACTTGCGGGTGAAGCTGACCAATCCGGTGGCCGGCTATTCCAGCTTCATCACGCGGGCCTATCATCTGTCGGACCTGGGCGATTCGGAACAGACACCCAATGACCTGGCCACGCTGGTCGACTACACGCACCTGACGGCCATGCTGGCCCCGCGGCCCACGCTGTTGACCAAGAACGTCAAGGACGATTGCTGCTTCGCCTCCGGGCACGCGCTACAGCCGCTGCTGGACGCCGCCCAGCCGATCTTCCGCCTGGTTGGCAAGGCAGGTAATCTCCGCTCGCATGTCAATCAGGATCCTGTCACGCACAACTACGAAGTGGCCAATCGTCA
>JAPLNJ010001164.1 GCA_026692885.1 Planctomycetota bacterium
ACAAGTCCGGTTCTGTGAGGGGCGTTGAAGTCGCCTTCAACGGTTGAATATTGTGACACTCTTCAGATCGAAAGAGAAGAGCAACAGGGAATACAAACCAGACCTACCGAAGGAGACCATATTATGCCTACTCGACAACGATTCTTCGCTTTGTTGTTGGCCTGCGCTAGCTTGGCTTTGATCACCGCGGCCCCCGTCGCGGCGGCGGACGCGGCGTCCGGAAAGATTCGCGTGTTGCTGACGTTCGGCGGACACGGCTTCGACGAAAAGGAGTTCTTCGCCATGTTCGACGCCATGCCAGGCGTCGAGACCACGAAGGCGGAGTTACCGAAAAGTGCCGGCCTGTTCCAGCCCGGACTCGAGCAGCAGTACGACTGCCTGGTGATGTATGACCTGGTCGGCGGTTTCACGCCGGAGCAGCAGAAAGCCTTTGTGGAATTGCTGAACAAGGGGCTTGGGGTCGTGTCGCTCCACCACAACCTCGGGGCGCACAACAAGTGGCCGGAGTTCCGCAAGATCATCGGCGGCCAGTTCTTCCTGGGGCCGACGGAAATGGAAGGCAAGACGTTTGCGACTTCCAAGTGGTCTCACGACGAAGACCTATCGATCGCGGTGGTCGACAAGCAGCATCCGATCACGCAAGGGATCGCGGACTTCAAGATTCACGACGAGACCTATCAGGGCTACTACACGGCGCCCAATGCCAAGGTGTTGCTGAAGACCGATCATCCGAAGAACAACCCGGAGATCGGTTGGGTGACGCAGTACGGCAAGAGTCGCGTGTTCTACCTGATGCTGGGCCACGACAAGGCCGCTTACGCCAATCCGAACTATCCGAAGCTGGTGTTCCAGGGCATCCGCTGGGCCTCCGGCAAGTGACTTGCGTAGGGTGAGCCAAGGGAGCGCAATATCTTGAGGGACCTAGGCAAGTCGTCCCCGCCGTGATTCGTGGTGCGACGGCGCAACACCGTTTGGCACAGCGACCGCGGCCCACCAGGAACACTTAGGCGAGCGGAACAATGCGTTGGCAGGACGGACGACGAAGTGAGAACGTGGAAGATCAACGGCGCGGCGTGCCTGGCGGGATCGTGATCGGCGGCGGCCTCGGGACGCTGGTCATTGTCGTGCTGGCGCTGCTGTCCGGCGCGGATCCCGTGGCGCTGTTGGATCAACTCCAAGGCAATCCGCAAGTTGTCCCGCAGGCCGGGCAAGCGGTCGATCCGGAGAACGACGAACTCAAGGATTTCGTCTCGGTGGTATTGGCCGACACGGAAGACGTTTGGCAGGACCAGTTCCGACGTCTGGGTAAGACCTACCGGGAACCCCATCTGGTGCTGTTTTCCGGACAGGTGCAATCGGCGTGTGGATTCGCCGATGCGGCCGTCGGGCCGTTTTACTGTCCGGCGGATGAGCGAGTCTACATCGACCTGAGCTTCTACGAGGATCTGAAGAACCGTTACCGGGCACCGGGTGACTTCGCCCAGGCGTATGTGATCGCCCACGAGATTGGACATCATGTGCAGAACCTGCTCGGCATCAGTGGCAAAGTCCACGCCAAGCAGGGCAGAGTCGGCAAGACCGAAGCCAACCGGCTGTCGGTGCAGCTGGAACTGCAGGCCGATTTCCTGGCCGGAGTCTGGGCGCACCATGCCCAGCGGATGCGTCACATCCTCGAACCGGGTGACCTGGAGGAAGCCCTGGAGGCTGCCACCGCCATCGGTGACGACCGCCTGCAACGTCAGGCGCGAGGCTACGTGGTCCCGGATTCCTTCACGCACGGCACCTCGGCGCAGCGCGCCCGCTGGTTCCGTCGCGGCTGGGACACCGGGGATATTCGCGACGGCGATACGTTTAAGACCAGTGATTTGTAACGCGGCTGAGCCGCAGCCAAGTAGGTCAGGCTTTCCAGCCTGACACGAATCGATTGCACTCGTGGAGTGTGGTAACCTGTTACCGCTTTCTTTTTCGAAACCGACAAGGATTATTTGTGGGTTCTGGATGCAAGTTGGCGCTGGCGAAAGATCCACGTCTACAGAAAGCCAATGCGGCGACGGGACACCCTCTGGGTCCACCGCACTCCGAAAATGCCTGGATCGAACGTCAGGCTGGAAAGCCTGACCTACAACATGCGTGCAGACGAACGACACAAGCCGAGCAAACCGCGTTGCAAGCGAGCAGCCCCTTCCCCGTTGTCCATCACTTTCGGAGGATCGACTTATGACGCCCACGTCCAGCCCGATTCGCAGCCACGCAGAACTAGCCAGTCGCACTTGCTCACGTCGCGAGTGTTTGCAAGCCATGGGAACCGTATTGGTCGGAGCCACGGCCTGTGCGGTGAATGGTCTGGCGGCCCCGACCGATTTGCGGGCCAAGGCCAAAGCGAACATTCGACTCGGTATCGACGCCAGCGTGTACAGCAAGCTGCCCTTAGAGGAAGCCGTTCGCCGGATCCGGGATGACGGTTTCCGTAGCGCGCTGACCACCTTCACCTTCGCCGACGTCCGCTTCGACCCCTGGTCGCCCGATTGGGAAGTGGTGCAGAAAATCACGGCGTGTTTCGAGCGGCACGACGTGCGGGTCGCCGCCCTCTTCGGTTACTACAACGTCGTGGATCCGGATCCCGCCCGGCGGCAACGCGGCGAGGCGCGAATGGAGCTCTTGATCGCCAACTGGAAACGGCTCGGTTGCCCCGTGATCTCCACCGAGACCGGCACGTTCAATCGCACGTCGGAATGGCTGGATGCGCCGGAGAACGCGACCGAGGAGGGTTACGCCCAATGCCGCGCCGCCTTCGAAAAGTTGGCCCACGCCGCCGAGAAGACCGGTGCGACCATCTCGATCGAGGCCTACTGGAAGAATGTCATCGGCTCGATCGATCGCGCCGCGCGGCTCTTCCGCGATGTGCCCTCGCCCGCGTTGAAGCTGGTGATGGACCCCTGCAATTTCTTCCGTAAGGAAGAGTTGCCGCAGATGCAGCCGATGCTGGTGGACATGTTCCAACGGCTTGGCGACCGGATCGTGATCGCCCACGCCAAGGATGTCAAAGCCGCGGCCGGCCAGGGAGTGCTCGATTATCCACTCTACCTGCGCCTGCTCGCCCAGTTGGATCGTCCGATCGATCTGATCGTCGAGCACTTGACGCTGCCCGACGTAGCCCGGGCTCGCGACTACGTGCTCGGACAGTTGGACAAGGTGTGAGCTTGGGTTTAGGGGTCGGGTGTTCAGAAATTCATTTTTCGCGGTGCGGGTCTTATCCATCATACAAGGCGTTGGCCCGCCGCGGCAACCGCGGCTGCGGCAGCAGTGGTCGTGGCCGGTTTCTCGTCCTTGTCCGTGGCTGGCGACACGCTGACCGAAGATGGACGCATCGGCAAAGTCGTCGACGCCCAAGGGCTCGTGGCGATCAAGCCGGTGCTGGCCGACCGTTGGACGCCGGTCTGCGAGTCGATCATCGTCCGACCTGGCGACTGGCTGCGGACCGACCTCCGTGGGGCCAACGCGGTGAGTGTCCGGCTGGTCAACGAGACTCGCGTCACGTTGGGTCCCGGGGGGCTGGTGGAGCTGATCAAGCCGAACCGGATTCGCGTGTCCTCGGGCGACATCCAGATCGTGCCCGGCAGCCAGTCGGCCGTCGAAGTGAGCGGCCCTGATCAGCAGCAAGTTACGATTCGGGAGCCGCAAATCTACCGCGTGGAGCAGGGCAAACTCGTGCCGCTCGCCCAGGAGCCGGTGTGGCTGAAGAGCTTCGCAGGCGCCGTGGCCAGCGAGTCGATCGGCTCGCTGGTGGCCAAGGTCGAAGGCCGAAACGTGCCGCTGACGGTCGGCTACCACAAGGTCAGTGTCGATATCCGCGACCAAATCGCCCGGACCGTGGTCGAGGAGTCATTCGTCAACAATACGGACGGTCGGTTGGAAGGCGTGTTCTATTTCCCGCTGCCGCAGGACGCTTCGATCTCGGGCTTCGGTATGTGGATCGGCAACGAACTGGTCGAGGCGGACGTGGTCGAGAAGCAGCGGGCGCGGGAGATCTACGAAGAGATTCTGCGCGAGCGGCGCGATCCGGGGCTGTTGGAATGGTCGGGCGGAAACCTATTCAAGGCCCGCGTGTTCCCGATCGAAGCCCATGCGGAAAAACGCATCAAAATCACCTACACTCAGGTGCTGCCGCTGCGCGGCGACCGCACCCGTTACAGCTACGCCCTGCAGAGCGAGATGCTCAAGCTGCATCCCCTGCGGGAGTTAGCGATCGATGTGAAGCTCAACTCGGTGCTGCCGCTGGCCAACGTCAGCTCGCCCACGCACACCGTGCGGCTCGATCAGACCAAGCACTCGGCCCACGTCGAGTTCACAGCCCAGGAGTACACGCCGACCCGGGACTTCGAGGTGGTCGTGGAGTTGGATGGCAAGCAGTCGGACGTCGTCTTAATTCCGCACCGTCGCGGCGACGACGGCTATTTCATGCTCCAGGTCACTCCGTCGGCACCTGCGGGCGACTGGCAGCGTGAGGTCTTGCCCGCCAGCGGGCCGTGGGACTTGTTGATTCTCGCCGACACTTCGGCTTCGCTGGACGCTGGTGCGCGAGCTGCCCAGGCCCAGTTCATCGCAGCGTTGTTGGGATCGCTCACACCGAAAGACACGTTCAATCTGGCGGGATGTGACGTGGAGTGTGATTGGGTGTTCGATGGGACGCCGACTCGGGAGGGCGCCGCTCCTGCGAAGCCGCAGCTCGGCGGGAACCTCGCCTTCCCAGCAACCTTATCGGCGACTTTGCAGAACATCGATGCAGCCCGGCAGTTCCTGGCTGATCGCGTTTCCTTGGGCTGGACTGATCTGGACAAGGCGTTTGCGGCGGCGTTGGCAAAGTGCGGGCCAAACACCAAATTGATCTACGTCGGCGACGGCGCGCCCACCACCGGCGATGCTGATCCGGTGGCCTTCAGCAAGCGGCTCAAGCAGACCTATCAGCGTGAGGCTGCGTGCCTCGTTCCCACGCTCCGCGTGGGAACGCCAGATGTCGACGCTCCGCGTCGTGGCGCGGACACCGACGCGGAGCGTCCTGACTCGCGTTCCCACGCGGAGCGTGGGAACGAGAACCCGGGTACGCCGGAACGAGGGGCCGGGGGTGAGGGGCCCACCTGCTATGCCGTGTCGGTCGGTAGCACGTACGAAGCAGTCGTCCTGAAGACCATCGCCTCGCTGGGCGGCGGCTCGCTACGGCAGATCAGCGGCGAGCGGGGACCGCAGGTCGTCGCCCGCGAACTGCTGGCCGAAATCGCGCGGCCTGGGATCCGTGATTTGAAGGTGGAATTCAAGGGATTCCACACCGCCCGTGTGTACCCCGAGGAACTGCCCAACGTTCCGGCCGGCTCGCAGCAGATTATCCTCGGCCGGTACTTGCCCGCAGGTGTTGACCAGGAGGGCGAAGTCCTCGTCACCGGCACCCAGGCCAACCAACTCGTGCGGTTCGCCGCGCGCGTTTCGCTGAAGGATGCCGAGCAGGGCAATTCCTTCATCCCGCGACTGTGGGCCCGGATGCATCTGGACTCGCTGCTGCAGCAGGGGACCTCACCAGCCATCCGGGACGAAATCATCGCGTTGTCCGAGCAGTACCACCTGATGACGCCATACACCTCGCTGCTGGTGCTGGAAAGCGACGCCGACCGCGAGCGATTCAAAGTGAATCGCCGGTTCGTGATGCGGGACGGCGAGAAGTTCTTTGCCGAGGGCCGCGATCGGGCGGACTACGAACTGGTCCAACAGCAAATGAAGCGCGCAGGCACCTGGCGGCTCGGCCTGCGGCGATTGGTGCTCCAACAACTTTCCACGCTCGGCCGCGACCCGCAGGTGTTTCAAGGCCAGGGGCGGCCGCCCTTTACCGGCGCACCATCCGAGTCGGACGCCTGGTACTTTAACTCTGGCGGTCGGATGAGCGGGATGGGCGGCGGGTTCGGCGGATTCGGAGGTGGAGCCGAGCGGCCAGGGCTGCACGAAGACCTCGGCCGTTTTTCCGGCGGCGAGGGCGACGACGATGTCTCCGGCGCCATGTCCGGTCCCGTAGGTTCCAGTTCCGAGTCCAACCTGGGTGATTATGGGATCGCTGATGAGAAGCAACTTGGGGAGAAAATCGATCTCCTCGCCCAGGCCACGGACGCGGAATCTCTGGCAGGCGAAAAGTCCCTAGAGGAGAAGAAGGAACGCTTCGCAGACGCCCCAGCGGAACCGATGTCCGCGTCGGCCGGCGACTGGGCAGAAGAACCGATGCCCGCCGCGAAACCCGCTAGCCCGTTGGAGTATCGTGCCGACCGGGACTATGCCGGCCTGGATAGCTACTTCGGCACCAGCGATCGCTTGAACCGACCCATGAGTTCCAGCGGAAGCTCTCGGCGGCTGAAAGCCTCGTTTAACTTCGACAGCAGGTCGGGGAAAGGCCAATTCTATTACGACGGGGATTACTGGATCACGCACCAGTATCGGCAATGGTTCGACATGCTGTTCCCGCAATTGCCGGCACCGCCAGCCAAGGAACGGTCCGCGGATCCTGCCCAGGCTTGGCCTGCCGAGGCTCGGGCGATCGCCCTCAGCCTGCTGCGGACCCAGCAATTGGCCCAACTCCAGGGCGGACTGCGATTCGAATTACAGAGCGACAGTTTCGAGGTGCGGACAGGAGAGTTGTCGAGTCGGTCCCACACTTTGGCGTTGGTATCGTCGAAGGCTTGGTTGGTCCGCGTCCAGAGTGACGGCGCGCAGACGACCGTACAGTGGTGCGACGGGAAAGAACGCGGCCTGCTCTCGCGAGCCTTCCAACTCGGCCGCCTGCGAGTTGCCGAACCGCTGAATCTCGAGCTGCATGCCTGGCCGTTGAATCTGAGCGGCTATGTGCTCTCACCGCTGGACCATAGTTACCAGGGCTACGTGGTGACGCTGAAACCACAGGCCAAGCAGCAAACGCTGCTGGTCCTGAAGCATCCGACTCGTCCGAACGACGAGATCCATTTGCTGGTCGATACGGCTCGGCAGGTGATGCTGTCGATCGAGCACCACCGCGACGGGAAGGTCACGTCGGCGACGAAGTTCGAACAGTTTGTGGAAATTGCGGGCGCCTGGTGGGCGAACCGCGTCGTCACGGTCGACGATCAAGGCCGGCCGACGTCGGTCGCCACGCAGAAGTTCACGGAACACGCGGCCGATGTTTTCACCCAGCGGATGCAGGAAGAGTTGGCGGGCCGCGCGCAGGTCCAGTTCCTGCACGAGCCGCCTGTGGCGCTTAACGCCGCCAAGAAAGCGTTGGCCGCGGGCAAAGCCGACTTCGACGATCAGCTGACACTGCTCATGCACTTTGTCCGCAGCCAGCAATGGACGCGGGTGCTGAGCCATCTGGAGCAGGCCGAGAAACTGGCCGCGGACAAGCCGGGCCTGCGCTGGGTGCGCAGCGCGATCCTGAACATCTCCCGCCATCGCGAAGAATTGAAAACTCGCCTGGTTCAAGAAGCCACCAACTTGGCAAAGCTCCCCGCCGACGAGCAACTCTTCCTGGCGAATCATGTGCTCGGACAAGCTAGTGGCATCCTGGAGGCCAACGAAATGCTGGCCTTGTTAGAGTCGCTGAAGCCGATCTTCGAGCGTCAGCCGCCGCACCTGGCGGCGATGCAGAATTGGCTACAGCAGCGCATTTCCCAGCTCCAGCAGACGGGCCAAGCCGAAGCGGCCCTGAAGCTGCAACGACAGGCGGCCGAACAGCACCCTCGCAATTACAGCCTACAACAGCAATACGCCCAGGCCTTGGCCAACGTGGGCGATTACGCTGGGGCCTACGCTTGGTTGACGCGGGTAATCGACAGCGGGTTCGAGTGGCCCGTTTATGAACTTGAATCGCTCCGCAACACCTACACGCAGCTGCTGCAAGGCCAGGGACGGTACGAAGAACTCGCTGACTATCTGGCTGGTTGGTTGAAGCAGAATCCGGACGGCACCACGGTCTATCAGCAGTATCTGAGCGCCTTGGTGCGTCTGGACCGGGTCGAACAGGCGAACGAATTGATTGCCCAGTGGCTCAAGGAAGGACAGGTGCCGGGGACATTGCCGCAACCGGTGGCGTCGCGATTGTACGCAGCCGTCCAGCAGACGCTGGGGCAAGGCTACAACCTGTACACCGATCGCATTGACGAGCGCTGGCTGAAGCCGTTGGCCGATGCGGCCCTGTTCTTCGCACGACATCCGACCCAGGCCAGCACCGCGGACCAGATCATGAGCCACGGGC
This sequence comes from Planctomycetota bacterium, assembly GCA_026692885.1. Next base: position 8,258 of record JAPLNJ010001164.1, read on the forward strand.
GGTTCGTCCAGAGCGACCCATGCCGGCGGGTCCGCAAGGCGGTCCTCGAAATCCTTAAAGCTGACGTCGAGAAGCTCACGCCGGAGGAAGCCCAAAGGCTGGTCGGTTGGATCATGTCGAACGATCCGGCCGTCGAGCAGGACGTGTGGCACAAGCTCGCGGATCGGCTGAGGCGGCGTTGGTCCGCGGAGTCGGACCCGGAGGTGAAGCAGCGGTGGGCTCCGCCGCTGAACCAGATTCTCTCCGGCCGATTGCCGACTGAGGAGTGGCTGGCGTTCTTGCGTCTCCAATACCAGCACGGGCCGGAGAAGTATCGGCTGAACCACGTCCAGCAACTGTTTGACGCCTTGCTCGGCCAGCCCTGGTCGGCCAAGTACGAAGACGAGGCATTTGCCCTGTTGGACCGGATAGCGGATCCCGACCTGCTCGAAAGTAGTCGGCACACTCCGTGTGCCGATCCCGCACACGGAGTGTGCGGATTACTATCGCAATTGGCTGCTTTACATCGCTGGACCGATCGCATGGTCCAGGCCCGCTACCAGAATCTGATGCAGCAGGTCGAGCATCAGGAGCAACTGACCCGGATCGAATTGCGTACCAGACAACAGGACAACCAACGTCTGGCTCGTGAAGGCTTGGCCGACCGCCTGGCAAAGGAACTCCGCGTAGGTCAGGCTTTCCAGCCTGACAAGTCGTCGCCGAAACCGCAGCCGGACAAGCGTCAGCCTGGAAAGGCTGACCTACGGGAGCGTCAGCCTGGAAAGGCTGAGCTACTGCGGCCGTGGATCAATGTCGAGCGGCTCTATCTGGAGACCCTGCTGGGCCGGAACCTGAAACACGTCGAGGAGGAGTGCTGGGAGACGCTCGGACCGCAACCGCGGCCGGCGTCCGAAGAGGATGACCCGCAACTGGCCCTGGACGAAATTCTGCACAACCGGTGCCTGCTGACTTTGGCCAACTTGGCGGCACGCAAAGGGGCCGAACCGGCGTCGATCGACCGGCTGCTGAAGTATATCGATCAGGCCCTGGGATTTGCGGACGCCGAAGCCCCGCGGTGGAAGCTCTTAAAGTACGAGCTGCTCATCGCGCTGGACCGCCCCAAGGACTTGGAGGCCGTGCTGACCGAGTGGATCAAGGGCAGCGAGGCCGCCAACCGCTGGCGGCAGGCGCTGGGCTACCTGCTGGCCGAACAGGGCCAGCTCAAACAGGCGATCGGCCTGTTCGAGGCGATCGAGAAGGCCGACGAACTTGGCCCGACGGAGTACCGATCGCTGGCCGATTGGTATCTGGCCGTCAAACAGAAGGACCGTTACGAACGGGCCAAGATTGCGGCTTACGCGATGCTGGGCGAAAACAACCTCTACCGACTGCTCGCCAGCAAGCTGCGTCCTTGGCAGCGGGGCGACGGTCACCTGCCCAGCGAACTCGACAAGGAAGTGTTGTTGGTCTTTGCCGCACTCTTCGAAAAGGCGTCGCAACCGCAGAACTACCTTTGGCAACTGCGGGAGTTTTACGTCGCCTGCCGCGACTTCCGTTTGCCGGCCGGGTTGGCGGATGCGGTGGTTGGGCATACGGCCGGCCAAGTCTACCCGTTCCTGCAGAATCTGAACTCGATTCTCGCCGAGGTCCGCGACGAGGCCACGGCCGATTCGATCGTCGAGCAGATTGCCAAGGTCCGCAAGCGGGCCAAGACCGACGTGGACCACCGTGCGCTCGACCTGCTGGAATTGCTGGTCGAGCGGCGGGCGGCCGAATTGCTGAATCAGCCGGGGCCGCACGCCGGAAAAGCTCTGGCCGCCCTGCAGCGGGCGTTCAAACGCAGCTGGTCGTCCGGCGAGCACCGGTTGATGGCCGACTTCTTGGGCGGACTCGGCGCCATCTCCCAGCCGAAACTGGCAGAAGCACAAGTCCAGCAACTGCAGACGCTGCACAAGCAGCAGCCCCAGGGTTCCGCGGACCGTCTGCACATCGCTTGGCGATTGGCGGAAGTGACTTATTATTACGGGCGGCGGCAGGAGGCCGTCGACTTGCTCCAGGCCAATCTGGACGAGCACCAGCAGGCCCACGACGACATGCTGCCAGTGCAAGCCAATGACCCGCTCGACCGGTTCGTCTACTACCTGGAAGAGACGCGGCACTTTGCGCGCGGCGAGCAGGTCCTGTTCGATCAACTCAAGCACCCCGCTGGCCCGCAGCAAACGCTGTGGCTGACGCGTCGGCTCTACCAACGGTCCGAAAGCGCGACTCGCAATGATGGCGACGTGTCGCTGGGCAGCAAGGACAAACTGTATAGGGCCACCGAGCAGCGGATCCAGGCCGATTTGGCGACCCCGGATAACAGCCATCGGGCTCAGTTGGTCCAGCGGTTGTGTTCGATCTATCCGGTCGCCCACGCGGAGAAGAAGTTCGCTGGGGTATCGGACGACCTGCGGACGTTCGCCTTCAAGCAGCTTCCTACTGTGCTCAAACGGCAGACGAACGACTACCAGTCGCTGGTCAGCCAAGTCGCAGAAACGCTGCGCCAGGTAGCCGGCGCCCGCGATAGTCTGGCTTTCCTGATCGAGCGGCTCGAACAGGAACCGCGCTGGTTCCGCTACAACTATCAGGACGGCTGGAACCAATTCGCTTGGCGTTTGGGCGAGTGGCGCGCGGCGGTCAAGGATCTGGGCGAGTTGGAACCGCGGCTGTTGAAGATCGTGCTGGCTGAGTTACGCCGTGATTTGGATTCGCGACAGTCTCGCAACCGAAGCACGTACGATCGTCGCCACGGCGGCCATTTCTGGGCGGAACAGATCGAGGCCTTTGCCAAGACCGCTGAGGAGGTCCTGGCCGAACGGAAATCCTCCGGCGCCGCCGCAACCTACATCGCGGACTACCTGTATCACTCCCTGGATCGGCACGACCGCGGCATTGAAATCCTGCTGGTCGCGCACCGGGAGAAGTTGCTGGACGAGTCCGGGCAGTCGCAGTTGATCCAATGGCTGCACGAACGCCAGAGGCACAGCGAGTCGATTGCCATCCTGCAGCCGCTGATCGAACTGCGGCCCGACAACATCCAGTACCGCGTCTGGTTGATGCACGCCTATTTCCACACCGGCCAACAGCACCAACTGCTGGCGATTCTGGAGCAGGCCGACAAGTACTTCCACGAGGGCAGCCGCTGGACGGAGCCGGTCCTGGCCAGTCTGGCGCACGGCTGTCTGGAAACGCAGTTGTACGAGCCGTCAGTCAAGTACTACCAAGAGCTGATCCCGTGGCATCAACGAACACAGCCGCGCCGTGGCATCGGCAACGGCACACTATCGAGCTACTACGCCTACCGGGCACGGGCCTACGCGGGGTTGCAGCAGACGGCCGAGGCGGTCGAGGCAGCTTGCGGGGCGATTGTCAGTTGGGGGCCGCGACACGACCAACGGACCCACGCCCTCGACGCACTTCGGCAGGTGCTCCGCGAGTCGGCCGACTTGGATGCCTACGTCTCGCAACTGGACAAGCAAACCGCGGAGAACGGCCAGGACACGCCGCTGGTGCGCAAAGCCCTCGGCCAAGTGCTGAGCGAGAAGTCGCAGTGGGCCAAGGCCGTCGTGCAATTGAAACTGGCCAGCAGCCTGGAACCCAACGACACGGAAACCCACCGGGCGCTGGTCGAGTGCTGCGACAAGCAGAACGACAAGGCCGGCGCGATTCGTCAGTTGCTTGAATCCGTACAACTGTCGCGGCGGGACATCACGCTGTACAAAGACCTCGGCCGGCGGCTGAGCGACCTACAGCGGCCGCAGGAGGCCGAACGGGCGTACACCTCGATCGTCGAAGTCCTGCCCACCGAGTCCGAAAGCCACACGCTACTGGCCGAACTGCGTCAGGAGCAGAACCGCTGGCCGGACGCCATCGTCCAGTGGCGGCAGGTGGCCCGGATCCGCGAGTTGGAGCCAACAGGGCTGCTGAAGCTGACTACGGCGCTGATTCACGAGAAGCAATGGCCCGAGGCGGTCGAGACGCTCCGTCAGATCTCTTCGCGAGGCTGGCCCAACCGCTTCGGCGACGTGTCCGGACAGGCGCGCACTCTGGAGCAGCAGATCCCGCGGGAGAAGTGAGATTTCGGCATGACGCAGCCACCGCCAAAAGGGGCCGCGCAAAAGCTGGGCGGAAACAGCGGCCAGGGTCAGTCGTTCAAATTTCAGTTCTTGCGGTGGCGAGACTCTCCACCCGCGTTGCCCAGATGCCGCAAAAAACTGAAATTTGAAGGACTGACCCATGTCTGCGGGCGGAACAGAAGTGGAACAAACTCTAGCCTGCCTCGCGACGCTGTTCTGCGCGGCCCCGGCCGGGGGTGAGGAGCACCTGAGCGGCGTGGGACCAGCCAAGATCGATTGATGCTCAGAAAAGGGTGAGTCTTTTTCGCGTCCGACATTCGCCCGTGCAGGCACCTCATGACTAACGGGCGAGATCATTCTAGTCCCAAGGAGACGCTTCCCGATGTTTCCCGTATTCCTCCGAGGGACCGCCCTGGTGGCGGTCGTGCTATTGTACTTGCCGCAAATGGCACTGGTGTTGGTCGGTCTATGTGGTTCGGCGTTGGGGCAGGTTGAGAACGCGGCCGCCAAACGACCGAACCTCATCGTCATCTTGGCCGACGACATGGGCTTCTCCGACCTCGGCTGCTACGGCGGGGAGATCCAGACGCCTGTGCTCGACAGCCTGGCGGCGAACGGCCTGCGGTTCACGCAGTTCTACAACACGGCCCGTTGTTGCCCCACCCGCGCCTCGTTGCTCACGGGGCTGCACCCGCATCAGGCCGGCATGGGGCACATGACCGGCGGCCAAGGCGAGCCGGAAGGCTATGCGGGCAACCTCAACACGCGTTGTGTCACGATCGCCGAGGTGCTCCGGCCAGCCGGCTATCGCACTTACCTCTGCGGCAAGTGGCACGTCACCCGCCACGCTGGACCCGCCGGGCCCAAGCACAACTGGCCGCTGGAACGAGGCTTCCAGAAGTTCTACGGCACCATCGCCGGCGGCGGCAGCTACTACGATCCCACCACGCTGTGTCGCGGTGACACCTTCATCACCCCGGACAACGACCTGGAATACCAGCCGCAGAGGTTCTACTATACCGATGCCATTTCCGACAACGCCGTGAAGTTCCTCCAGGAGCATCAGCGCGAGCCAGGTGAGCAACCGTTTTTCCTCTACGTCGCCTACACCGCGGCCCACTGGCCGATGCACGCGCCGCCGGAGGACATCGCCAAATATCAAGGCAAGTATGACGGCGGATATGAGCCGATCCGCGCCGCGCGTTTCGCACGGCAGAAGCAACTGGGCCTGCTCGATCCGCACTGGCCGCTCTCGCCGCAGGCCGGCGATTGGGAAAGCGTTGTCCACAAAGCGTGGGAAGCGCGCTGTATGGAGGTCTATGCGGCGATGGTCGACCGGATGGACCAGGGTCTCGGGCGTATCGTGGCCGAGTTGCGGCGGTCGGGCCGACTTGAGGACACGCTGATTCTGTTCCTGCAGGACAATGGCGGTTGCGCGGAGGAAATGGGCCGCCAGTCCAACGCCGACAAGATCCGGGGCGTGACCTATCCGCCCTTCGCCCCCGACGACCTGCAGCCCGCCATCTGGCCACCGATGCAGACTCGCGACGGCCGGCCGGTACGCACCGGTCCCGACGTCATGCCCGGCCCGCCGGACACCTACATTGCCTACGGGCGGGCCTGGGCCAATGTCAGCAATACGCCCTTCCGCGAATACAAGCATTGGGTGCATGAAGGTGGCATCGCCACGCCGCTGATCGCACACTGGCCGCGGGGTATTGCAGCGCAGGGTGAGTTGCGGCGGCAGCCTGGCCAGCTGCCCGATATTATGGCCACCTGCGTGGACGTGGCAGGGGCGCGGTATCCGGAGGAGTACCGGGGCCAACGCATTCAGCCCCTGGAGGGCACCAGCCTCGTCCCCTGCTTCTCCGCGTCTTCTCGCTCCGCGTCTCCACGTCTTCTGTTCTGGGAACACGAGGGCAACCGCGCCGTGCGGGTCGGGGATTGGAAGCTCGTCGCCAAGAGCCCTGGCGGGTCCTGGGAGCTCTACAATCTGGCGACCGACCGCACTGAAATGAACGACCTCGCCGCGCAACAGCCGGCCCGGGTACAGGAACTCGCTGCCCGGTGGGAAACTTGGGCCCGACGCGCCGGCGTCCTGCCGTGGATTTGGAAGCCGGCCTACGGCCAACCGACCAAGCCGGCTCTGCCTCGTTAGCCCGGATGAGGCCTTGATCGTAACCTTGTACCTGTCCAAGAACAATTTCGTAGGGCGGAATTCATTCCGCCTGAGTGGACTAAAGTCCGCTCTGCATCGAAAACACGGAGTTGTTCTTGGACTGGTACTTGCGAAATGCCAGCAGGGTGGCTGGTGGTTGAGCCTAAGCGAAGCCCCAGCAACCGTGGATCGGGGCTTCGCTTAGTGGCTGGAAAGAAATAACCTGGCAGATCGGTGGTAGGACGGATTGGCACTTCGGCCCCGAAACATCGGGCCGAAATGCCAATCCGTCCCACGATCAAACTACGGACTTGTTCTTTTCCAGCCACTTAGAGCGTGTTCTTGAAGATCAACAACACAGGATTGGCCCCCGACAGATGATCAGCCCCGACGAGGCCCTGAAACTGGTCTGGGAGCACGCGCTGCCGCGATCGCCGCAGATGCTACCGCTGAGCGAGGCGTGCGGCCTGCAGCTGGCCGAGGAACTTCGCGCTGACCGCGATTATCCACCGTTTCCCCGCGCCGTGATGGACGGCTACGCAGTCCGCTTGGCCGACGCCGGACGGACCGTGGAAGTCGTGGCCGAGGTGGCGGCGGGGCGCACCGCGGATATGCCTGTGGCCGACGGCAACGCGGTGGAAATCATGACCGGAGCGCCGTGTCCGCCAGGCACCCAGGCCGTGGTTCCCAAGGAGCAGGTGCAGCGGAGTGGCAATCGAGTCGCCCTGCCGACGCCGCTCCCGCTCGGTCAGCACATTGCGCCGCAAGGCAGCGAGTGCCGGGCCGGTGCCGTGGTATTGCAGGCCGGCCAAACGCTGACGCCGCTGGCCGTGGCCGTCCTGGCGTCCATCGGCAGCCAACGGGTCCTGGCGATTCCGCGGCCGTCGCTGGCCGTTATCACGACGGGCGCGGAATTGGTTCCGCCGGGCGAACAACCCGCGCCTGGTCAGATCCGCAAGTCCAACGGGCCGATGGTCCTGGCGATGGCGCGCCAGTGGGGCCTCGAGCGGCTGACGCATCTGCACACGGTGGATGATCTCGCTGCTACGCGGCGCGCGCTCGAGACGGTGGCGGACCGAGACCTGATCCTGTTCACGGGCGGCGTCTCAGCGGGCAACTATGATTTTGTGCCAGCGGCGCTCGCAGGCTATGGTGCCGTGACGATCTTCCATCACGTCGCGCAGAAGCCCGGCAAGCCGCTGTTGGTGGCCCGCAAGGACAGGCAGTTGATCTTCGGGCTGCCGGGGAATCCGCTGGCCTGTCATCTCGGTTTTCACCGCTACGTGACGGCGGCGCTGCGCAGTATGCAAGGCCAGCGGCCACTGGCGACGGCGCTGCTGGGCCAGTTGGATGTGCCGGTGAGTTCGCAGCATCGCCGGACGTTCTTCCTGTTGGCGCAAGCCCGGTATGACGCGACCGCACCGGGCGGCTGGCGGGTGGCACCGGCGGCCGGCAGCAGTTCGGCGGACGTCTTCGGCCCGTGCCACGCCAACTGCTACGTCCGCATCCCGCCGGGTCCGGTGCACGTCGCGGCGGGCGAAACGGTCGAGTTAACTTGGATCAACCAGGGAGCCGATGGGAGCCAGAGCTGAGGCAACGCCTTCGCCGTGTGGGAAGGTGGACAGGCAGAGGTCGGCGCCCGTAAGATGCGTACCGGCTGGATTGCGTTGGGCGAGCGGCAGGAAATAACTTACCCGTAGGTCGGCCTTTCCAGGCCGATCGGGACGGTCTTGGAAGACCATCCTACATTAAGTTGGGTAAGTTATTTCCTGCCGCTCGCGTTGGCCATGTTCGGGAAGCCCTAGACACCTGACCCCTGCAGGAGCAACACTATGCACCGTCCTGAAACTCGCCTCGACCTGCCTTTGTCCCCGGTCTCTCGCCGACAGTTTCTCGGCACCACCGCCGCGTTGGCTGCTGTGACGATTGTTCCGCGCAATACGCTCGGCGGCCCCGGGCAGACGCCGCCGAGCGAACGGCTGAATATTGCGGGTGTCGGCGTGGGCGGTCAGGGCGGCTGGGACTTGGAACAGGTCAAGAGCCAGAATATCGTGGCCCTGTGCGACGTGGACTGGGACTATGCAGCCCCGATCTTCAAGAAGTACCCCGACGCGAAGAAGTACAAGGACTTCCGTGAGATGCTCGACAAGGAACCGAGCATCGACGCGGTGGTCGTCGGGACGCCGGACCACGCGCATGCGATCGTCTCGATGGCGGCCATCCAACGCGGCAAACACGTCTATTGCGAGAAGCCCCTGACGCGCACGGTCTACGAGGCTCGGCAACTGGCCAATGCCGCCCGCGAACACAAGGTCGCCACGCAGATGGGCAACCAGGGGATGGCCTTCGAGGGTAACCGGCTGATCAACGAGTGGCTCGCGGACGGCGCGATCGGTCCGGTCCGCGAAGTGCACGTCTGGTCCGATCGGCCGACGCACAGCGGCAAGTTACCCTTGTACTGGGCACAGGGCATCCTGCGGCCGACGGAGCAGGTGCCAGTGCCGGCATCGCTCGACTGGGACCTCTGGCTCGGCCCGGCACCCTGGCGGCCGTATCATCCGGCCTACGCCCCGTTTCGCTGGCGCGGCTGGTGGGACTTTGGCTCCGGCGGCTTGGGCGATATGGGCATCCACAACATCGCGCCGGCCTTCGCAGCGCTGAACCTGGGCGCGCCGACCTCCGTCGACGCCAGTTCGACGACCGTTAACAGCGAGACGCTCCCGCTGGCAGCCTGCGTGCACTACGACTTCCCCGCCCGAGGCGACCTGCCGCCGGTCAAGCTGCACTGGTACGACGGCGGACTGGTGCCGGCGCGTCCGGCGGAACTGGAAGCAGGCCGCGAGTTGAATCGCGAGGATGGCCTGCTGTTCGTCGGCGACAAGGGCCAGCTGCTGGTCGAGGGCTGGGGCGGTAACAGCCCGCGTCTGATCCCGGAGCAACGCATGCGGGAGTATCGGCGGCCTCCGAAGACGCTCCCGCGATCCATCGGGCATCACCAGGAGTGGCTGGAAGCCTGCAAACATGGCACTCCGACGCGCTCGAACTTCGCCTTTGCCGGCCCGCTGACGGAAGCCCTCCTGCTGGGCACCGTGTGCGTCCGATTGGGCGGCCGGCAGCTGCTCTGGGACAGCGAGAAGCTGCTGGTCACCAACCTGGCCGAGGCGAACAAGTACCTGCACTACGAGTACCGCCCAGGCTGGACGCTGTAGTCCGGAAGATTCGTTGGCGCTGCGACAACCTCGGCGCGCGGACCACCGAGGAACGAGCCCCGGTTCTGTGAGGTCAGACGCAACTGGCACCAAACGGTTTTCGGGGTTGTCGGTGTCAAGCATGGGGTCTTACGGTTTCGCAGAGACGGACCGCCAGCTGGGATTCAGTTTGTGCTCGTCAAGACCAGTTGATTTGATCCCGGTTCTATTCTGCGTTTGGGTCTGGGGAAGGCTTCCCGGCGGAGGCGGGCGTGATTCGCTACTCTTCCGGCCCGAAGGGGCCAAGACAAATCAGCCCAGCGCAGCCCTGGGAAAGGGGCCGACCCCGATCACGTGCCCTGAAAGGGTACCACCCGTTCCAGATTGCGCCCTTTCGGGGCAGGGATTTCGGGGGACCTTGTGGT
>JAPLNJ010001165.1 GCA_026692885.1 Planctomycetota bacterium
CTGCTGGTGCTGGTACATAACGGATTGACCATCGCGAAGGCACGGCCGACCCCAATCAACCAGCCGCAAAGTGACGTAAGTCTGGAAGAAATGGCAGCTTAAAAGTGGGACAATCTGCGGAGTACCGGGGCGAGGGAGTTACTTTTCGGCCGCGGCCTTAGGCCGCATGATTGATCCGGTCGATGGTCCGCGAGGTCGACCGGCCCTGCATCAGGGGAAGCAGTCTCACGTCACTCACCAAGTCGTGCCCCACCACTTCCTCCCGGTGGTAGTCGGCGCCTTTGGTCAGCACATCTGGCCGAATGCGACGGATCAATTCGTAGGGCGTGTCGGCATCAAACAGCACGACATAGTCGACGGCCTGCAGAGCCGCCAGAATCGCCGCCCGATCCTCCTCGGCCACAATCGGACGCCGTGGTCCTTTCAGACGCCGCACGCCGAGGTCGGAATTCAGCCCGACGATCAGCACGTCCCCGCAGTTGCGGGAGGCCTGCAGGTACTCGACGTGGCCGCGATGCAGTAAGTCGAAGCAGCCGTTGGTGAACACGATCCGCTGGCCCTGGCTGCGGAGCAAGCGCGCCGTGTGTTCGATCTCGTCGGCCGTCTGGATGGCCAAATCGCGTTGGCCGGACGACAGACGCTGTGCGGCTTCGATTTCGTCCAAGGTGACCGTCGCGCTGCCGGACTTTGCCACCACGATGCCCGCCGCTGTATTGGCCAAGGCCGCCGCGTCCGCCAGCGACAAGCCACACGCCATACCGAACCCCAAGGCGGCCAGCACGGTGTCTCCAGCCCCGCTGACATCGAAAACCTCTCTGGCGGCCGAGTGAATGCGGGTCAGGCCGGGGTCGAACAAGGCCAGGCCTTCCTCCGACAACGTGATGACGGCATAGTCCAAAGCCAAGTCCCGCCGCAATTTCTCGCCCGCCCGTCGCAGGCTGGCTTCGTCCTGGATGGCGATGCCCGTCAACTCCACCGCTTCCCGCCGATTCGGCGTCACCAGCGTAGCACCGCGATATTTCGTGCCGTCCGCGCCTTTGGGATCCACCAGCACCGGGATGGAAAGTTCGCGAGCATAGGCAATCAGCTGCTGGCACAACGCCGGGGTTACGACGCCCTTGTTGTAGTCGGACACGAGCACTGCATCGAAGGGAGCTGCCTGGCTCTGGACCGCCTGCCACAAGGCGCGTTCGGTTTCGGCGCGGATGGCCGAGGTGGTTTCGCGGTCGTAGCGGACCACTTGATGGTGCGTCACCACCACCCGGGTCTTGCGCGGTGTTCGCCGTGTCGGCTCGGTCACGATGCCGGCGGTAGACACCCCGTATTGTTCCAGCATGGCCCGCAATTCCCGGCCACTGTCGTCATCCCCGACGACGGACAGCGTGAACACCCGGGCGCCCCAGGCCAGCAGATTCTTGACCACGTTGCCCGCGCCGCCCAGAAAGAGGCTTTCCTTTTCGACCTCAACGACCGGTACCGGCGCTTCCGGGCTGATTCGGTGACAGCCGCCGATCAGGTAGTGATCGAGCATCACGTCTCCCAGAACCAGGATGTGCGGCGAGCGGTTTCTCAAATGATGCATGGCGAATTCCGTTTCGTACGGCTCCGTGGTGGCCGGCCTCCTAGGCGGCGGCTCGGGCTCCTGAACGAGCTCGTTTCGAGCCTGCTGAAAAAGTCAAATCGGCCGAAGTGCTGGCACAAGGTGTAGGGCGGGCTGTGCCCACCAGGCACAAGCAGTTGTGGTGGGCACAGCCCACCCTACGAATTTTTCAGTAGGCTCCTTTTGGCGTTACGGCGGGTTCGGGGGGCCCGCGCCGAGCGGGTTGCTGTCGGGAGTGTTTGGTGGCGACAGGGGTTTTGCCAAGCGGCGGATCTCGGTTGCGTAGCTTTCAATCCCAGCTTCCAACGTGAACCGAGGCACATAGCCCAGCTTCGTCATCGTCTCGGCGATGTCGGATTCGGTGTGGTCCTGGTAGAACTCCCACGGGTTGTCGATCCACGCGACTTCCTGCTGCGTGCCCAGGACGCGTTGCAGGATTTCCAACAACTCGCGGAACTCGCGGGCTCGACCGCTGCCCACGTTGTACACGCCACTCTGCTGTGCCGTCAGCGCCCGCAGATTGGCCTGGACGACATCCTCGACGAACACGAAATCCCGTTTCTGCCCGCCGAACTTGAACAGCCGCGGACGCTGCCCGGCGAGCAACTGCAGCCCCAATTGCAAAATCATGGACGCCATGCGGCCTTTGTACGACTCCCGCGGTCCGTAAACGTTGAAGTACCGCAGACCGACCAGCTTGACCTCGTGGCTGCACGCGTACTGGCGGGCGGCATGATCCATCATCAGCTTGGAGAAGCCGTAGACGTTTTCGGGTTCCTCGCCACAGCCGACCCGGTGGGGAGCCGGCGAATTCCCGTAGACGCCGGCACTTGACGCGTACACCACGGGGGCCGACATCGACGCGGCCAAGTCCAGCAGTCGGCGGAAGGCATTGGTGTTGACCTGCACCATCCGCTGCTGATCGCTGACCGTCGTGTCACTGATCGCCGCTTGGTGAAAGATGGCGTCGAAGCGATAAGCTGCCAGTTGTTCCAGATCCTCGGCCACCGCGATGTCACCTGCCAAACACTCGCCGCGAAAGCCTCGCAGATTCCGAAAATGGCCCAGCACGAACGCATCGAAGACGACCACCCGGCAGGCCGGGTACTGCTGCTCGATGTGCAGGGCGAGGTTCGAGCCGATGAAGCCGGCTCCGCCGGTGATCAGCACCGTTTTTCCGTTCAGATCGATGTCAGCGCAACTCACGTTATTCCACTCCTGATAGGTGCGGAATCATATCACGAAGGGAATCCCCGACAAAGAGAGGTTTGACCGACAAAACGTCGATCTCCTGGCTGCGGCGGATGAGCAGAGTCTGCCCCACTCCCGCCCGTCGCGCCGCTTCGATATCGCTCGGCTTGTCCCCGACTAGCCAGGAGTTGGGCAGGTCCAGACCGTGTTCGCGTTGGGCTTGCAGGAGCAGGCCGGGCGCCGGTTTGCGACAGGCACAGCGGACGTCGGGAGCATGTGGGCAAACATAGACGCCGTGGATGGTGACGGCATTGCTAGCAAGATGGGCCAGCATCCACGCGTTGACCCGCTGGTAGTCTTCCAGCGTGTAGTAGCCGCGGCCGATGCCGGACTGATTCGTAACGACAAACAGCAGATACCCACGCCGCTGGATTTCCTGCAAAGCCGGGACCACGCCCGCGATGAATTCAAAGTCCTCGACGCGACGCACGTATCCCGTATCGCGATTGATCACGCCGTCGCGGTCCAAGAAGACGGCGAGGTGGAGAATTCGACCGGCTGTGGAGCAGGAGTTCGAACCCTCGTCAGGGGAATTTGAAAAAGCTGGATTCATCGTCGGCGGGGAGATCCTTGGAAACTTGAACCAACAGGAATTTGTGCTCTGGTTACGAGGCTCTGCCTCGTAACCCACTGGAAACGAGGCTCTGCCTCGCAGGCAGGCCGGCGGGGCCGGCAAGGCAATGCGTTCCCAGGCAGCCTGGGAACGAGGGGTTCCAAGATGTTCACAGTAGTGGGGACAAGCCCCACACTTCAGTCCGGCCGGACCGCCCGGTTCCGGACCGTCGCGCCGCCGGACAGATTCTTGACATCGGCAAAGCCGTTTTGCCTGAGGATGCGAGACGCCACATGCCCACGCATTCCGACGGCGCAGGAAACCACGGTCGGGGCTTGGGGATCCAACTCACCGAGCCGCTGGCGGAGTTCATCGACCGGGATGTTGCGGGCCTGGGACGCGCCAGCCAACGGTTGGCTCTGGACCTCTGCGGCGGTCCGTACGTCGACGACCTGTTGGCCCAGGAGGTCCGCATCGGCATCCAGAAAATCCTCCAGACCGTCCAACTGGTTGCACGCCGCGAAGGCCGCCATGTGCAGCGGGTCCTTCGCGGCTCCGAAGGGCGGGGCATACGCCAAGTCCAGGCCGGCCAGGTCGCGGACAGTGCCCTGCAACGCCAGCACGGTGGCGATCACGTCCAAACGCTTGTCGACGCCGCGACGCCCGACGGCTTGTGCGCCCAAGATTTTGCCGGTTCCAGGGGCGAACAGTAACTTCAGCGTCAGCAGCTCGGATCCCGGAAAGTAACCCGCGTGATCGCGCGCCACAATGGTTACGCTCTGGGCGGGGAGGCCCAATCGCCGCGCCATTTTCGTGGTCAGTCCCGTGAGTCCTGCGGTCTGCTCGAACACGCGGACGATCGCGGTACCAAACACGGGAGCCAGGCTCGCGCACTGGCCGGTGGCCGCATGCTCGCCGGCCAGACGTCCCGCGCGATTGGCCGGTCCGGCCAGCGGCACACGCGCCGGAGATCCCGTGGGACCGTCAGGATATTCCACCGCATCGCCCACGGCGTAGATCTCTGGGTCGCTGGTCTGCAGGTAAGCATTGATCGCGATTCCGCCGGTCGGTCCGATCGCCAGTCCCGCTTCCTGGGCGAGCCGCACCTGCGGCCGCACGCCCAAACCCAGAATCACGACCCCGGCCTCGATTCTCGTGCCGCTTTGCAACTCGATCCCGACCGCTGCGCCGGCCGCGTCCTGCAGCACGCGTTGGATCCCATCGCCCAGGTACAGGGCCACGCCCTGACGACGGAGTTCCTGCTCCAGCGGCTGCGCCATCTCGGCGTCCAACAGCGGCAGCACCTGGGGCAGCAACTCCGCCAAAGCCGTCTGGAAGCCGCGGTGCACCAACTGTTCCACCATTTCGAGCCCGATGAAACCCGCTCCGACGACCACCGCCTGTTTCGCACCCACGGCGTCCAGCGTTGCCTTGATCTGGTCGGTGTCCGCCATATTCCGCAGCGTGAACACGTGGCGGGCGTTAGCACCTTCCAGCGGTGGGACCACGGGCGAGGCGCCCGGCGCGAGGATCAACTTGTCGTAGCGCTGCGTGGTGGTTTCACCCGTGCCGCGATTGAGTATGGACACCGTCTTGGCGGTCCGGTCGATCCGCTGGACCTCCTGCCGGGTCCTTACATCCAGTCGAAACCGGCGAGCTAGGAACTCGGGCGTCGCCACCAACAGCTGCTTCCGGTCGGTGATCTCGCCACCCAGGTAGTAGGGCAGTCCGCAATTGGCAAACGAGACGTATTCGTCCTGTTCGAAGAGGATGATTTCCGCCTGTTCGTTCATCCGCCGGGCGCGGGTTGCGGCCGAAGCTCCACCGGCGACGCCGCCGACGATCACGATAGTCAAAGATCGTTGGGACATAGGGTCGGTTGTTCCTTTCCTAGGTTGCTGGCTGGGATGGGTAATATGCCCCTGGAGGAAATCCTCGTCAAGGACAATTCTCACCCAGGGTATTCCGAACGCAGGAATGGGTTTGCACAAGACCGGTGAACGGACGAGAACAGTAGCACTAAACGATATTTTGGCCCCTGCGCGCAAAGCATGAGATTTAGCGGTTCAGCAGAGCCGGGGCGTGAGACAAGGGGTCAGACGTACAGATTTCAGTTTTCGCGGGCAGAAGGCTTTCGCTGGGTGTGGGCACACGACCGCGAAAACTGAAATCTGTACGTCTGACCCCAGCTGGCGATCCGTCTATGCGAAACCGCAAAACCCCATGCTTGACACCGACAACCCCCAAGACCGTTGGGTGCTAGTACTGACAGCACGTTGCTTCCCGGTTCCGCGTAAATTGGCATACAGGGGCTAACCCTTGAGACACATGTAACGGACACGTAAACCACGTGTAGTGGCGAGGGAACCATGTGTCGTGGGGAGGGCGACGCTCCTGCGGAGCTGCGGGCCGTCTCACACGGGCAGTTTGATGAGTGGTTCGCCGCGGGCGGCCAAGGCCTCGTCGATTTGGCGTAACTGTTCGGGCGACAATTGCCACCCCATGGCCCCGGCGGTCTCTGCGATCTGGTCGGGCCGTTTCGCTCCACACAACGCCGCGGTGATTCCCGGCTGGTGGATCGTCCAGTTCACAACCACCTGGGCTACCGTCTTGCCGGCTTGCCGCGCGATCACCCGCAAGTCGTCCACGAAGTCCTGGTTCTTCAGCCACTGGGAACCCTGAAACATCGGGTACTTGGCGCGACCGTCACCAGGCCGGAACACGTAATCCCGCGGCAGTTTGCCTGCCAGCAAGCCCTTCAACAGGGGCCAGTAGATCATGACGGACACTTGGTGCTGACGACACCACGGCAAGGTGTCTTGCTCGATCTGCCGCTGCAGCAGGTTGTAGGGCGGTTGGAAGGCCGCCACGGGACACACGGCGTGGAATTCTTCCAACTGTTGCAGGTTGACGTTGGACGCGCCCACGCCACGGGTCTTCCCGGCTTTCAGCAAGGCTTGCAGGGCTCCGGCCGACTCCGCCACGGGCGTCTGCGGGTCGGGAGCGTGCAGGTACAACAGATCGACGTGGTCGGTGTTCAAACGCCGCAGGCTTTCCTCACACTCCCGGCGGAGCGTAGCCGGCCGCGCGTCGAACACGCGCGTCCCGTCGGCCTCCCAGTGGATGCCGCCCTTGGTCGCGATCACGAGCTCGTCGCGGCGATGGCCCAGCGCTTTCGCGATCAGTCGCTCGCTTTCACCGTGCGCGCCGTAGCAGTACGCGGTGTCAAGGAAGTTGACACCGTGATCGACGGCGGCTTGCAGCGTCGCCAGACTATCGGCGTCGTTGACGTCGAGACTCGACATGCCCGAAATCGGCCAACCGCCGATCGCCACCGGCGACACCAGCAGGCCGGTGCCGGCCAGCGGTCGCAGTTCCGAATTGTCCGACATCGTTGTTCTCTCCGATCGTGCTGTCGCGGTGCGTGCCGCGCTGATCCACAGGCGACGCCACGCCGCCCGCTGCGCAGTTCGCGGACTGATTATCTTGTGCTCGTCGGCTTGTTACATCGCGACAAAAGTGTTCGTAGTCACGTCATCTTACGCGGCGCGCGAGCCGCTTGGCAAGTCAAGACGCAACGTGAGTCCCGTGCATGGCACCGCAGCAGGTCTCGACCATTTTGTGAGAATTCTAAAAAACTCGCTGCTCGGTTGCTTGACATTTGGTTGGTACTCCGCACAATGTCCGCTGAGGATTGCGAAGGGCATCACGGTCGGGTTTTCAGACTGGTCACCACGCTCCGCCGAGATCCGATCCTTAGTGAGTTTGAGGGGATTTCGTGTGCCACTTGCCGGACTCATTCGGCACCCGGAAAGTTTGGTAGTGTGAACCGTTCTGGTTTGGGCAACAGGAACACCATGCGCAATCGCGACGTTGGTTCTGGACGCTCGCGAAGTGCTTTGTGAAACGGCGGGAGCGTGAAGCAGCGGGATATTGTTTAGAATCATCGGGGGGCGGCGACTGATGGAAGCGACCGTCGACAGCCTCGGTTGTGGCTCGGAGGTCCCCCCCAGGTTTTCTTGTTCCATCCGGGAAGGGATGCCACGGTTGGTACAAATGGCGGCGGATCGAGTCAGACTCGATCCGTCGCTTTTTTGCGCGCCGAGGAAGCCTCGTGGGTCTCAGGCGCGCCTGTTGGTAGATCGGTCCCCCACGCTATGGTCACGTGTCTGATTGCCCTCGGCTCGAATCTCGGTGATCGCTGTGTGGTCTTGACCGAGGCCATCCGGCAACTGGCCTCGCATCCGGACATCCACCTGCTGGCCCGCAGTGACTGGTTCCGCACGCAACCCGTCGGCGGTCCCGCGGGCCAAGGCGAGTTTGTCAACGCCGCGGTGCGCGTGGAAACGTCGCTGGCGCCCGAATCGCTGTGGGAAGTGCTACACCATCTTGAACAACTTATGGGTCGCCAGCGCCGCGAGCGTTGGGCAGCTCGCCGCGTGGACCTGGATCTGCTGTTGTACGGCGACCGAGTTCTGCAAACCCCGCAGTTGACGATTCCTCATCCGCGGATGGCGTTTCGGCGTTTCGTCCTGGAGCCAGCCGCGCAAGTCGCTCCGGAAATGCGTCATCCGCTCTGGGGTTGGACCATACAGCAGTTGCGCGAACACCTCGATACCGCGGCCAATTACATCGCCTTGACGGGCCCGGCGGCGACCGGGAAGACAGGCGTGGCGCGCAGCGTGTCCGAAATACGGGGAATACGGCTGATCGCCGATTGTCCCGTCGGGCCAGCCTCTCCGTCTGAAATTTCCGAACCCGCGCTGTTACGTCGGCGTGCGGACTTGTTGAGTGTCGACACGTGGTCTGCCCACCATTCCGGCGCGATCAGCGATTTCTGGATCGGCCAATCCCTCGCTTATGCGCGACTGCAGGAGGCGTTGGAAGCGTCGCCGCCAGCGGGAGGCGGCGGCCCCCAGTGGCCCCCGCCACTCACGCCCGAAGCGAGTCTTGACCTCGCCCACGAATGGCTCCGACTGCGGTCGCAAGTCGTGTCGCCGAAATTGATTGTACTGCTTCAACTGCCGGAGGAATCGCGCCGCGACGAGCCGCCCCAGCCGGCCGCCCACCGGGACCACGAGTCGCTCCTCGTCCGACACCAAATGGGCGCCGAACTGCACGAGATCCTGCTACACGGACAGCACGGCCCGGTCCTGGTGTTGAACGCCGAGCAACCGGAAACTGTGCTGGCCGAAGTCACCGCGGCCTGGGATGCCATGCGTTAACCGCCCAACGTGCCGCGGGCCGTTCTTAGCGTCCAGCGGCTGCTCGCCGCCATCGACCTACTGGGCAAACACCGCAGCGTCGAGGTCATCCGTCGAGACCGCGTTCTCGAAGGCGGTCGAATCCGCTACGATCGCGAGGGATAATAGGATCGTCCCTAGCATGACACGTTGCTCCTTTGGAGTGCGGTGACTTGTCACCGCTTTTCATTGACGCATCCGTCCGACAGGCACAGTTACTTAACCACCTCGTCCCCATGCCTGCCGTCGCGCCCGCGACCATCGCGGACCATCCGCACCTGTCTCTCGGTGTTTGCACAGCCGGACCTCTGCAGGGCGTCTTGAAAAGCGGTGACGGGTCACCGCACTCCAAAGGGGCACTCCAAGTCAGAAGTCGTCGGGGACCTTGAGGCGGTCGGTCTTGAAGCCGTAGATCGTCTTGATCATGGCCCGCGTGGCGGTGCGTTCGAACCAGGCGGCTGAACACCAGGGATACTGGTTCGCGACTCGCACCAAGCCGTGTTTCACGGGGTTCTGGTGAACGTAATTCAACCGAGCAAGATAGGACTTCTCGTAGGTAAGTTCCGTATCCCAGAAGTTGTGCCACACCTTGCGTCCCGACTGACCGTCGAGTTCATTCAACTTTCGGGCGCAATCAGCGTGTAATTGGCTGAGCATAGATCGTATGCCTTTTGCGTCATCCAGTCCATGTGCCACGAAGTGGTAGTGGTTCGCGAAAACGGCCCAAGCTTCCAGCTGCCAGCCATACTGGTGGGCCAAGGAAAGCAATTGGTTCTCCAGAAACGTGAGTTTCTCGGGAGTATCGAACAAGCGTGTTTTGTGCCAAGTGCCAGCGGTGACGATGTAGTTGCCGTGCTCGGACAGGCGATGGACGGGAGCGTGCGGCCAATCCTTCGTGGGCTGATGCGGCAACGTCGACGGGAGCGGTATCCCGGAATTGGGCGTCAAGGCAAGCGGCGACGGGATACCCGCTTGGGGTCCACCGCCGTCCAAAGAGGGCACGCCAGCCATCAACGCCGCCGCGTCGGCGGACAAGCGATTCTCCTGCAGCAACTGGCGCGCGAGCCGACAACGCAACTCGCGTTCCAGTGCCTCCAGGGAACCACCGCTGGCCTTCAGCAACTCGTCAGGAACGGGAATGGTGATGGAGTTCATTTGGAGTGCGGTGGACCCAGAGGGTACCCCGTCACCGCTTTTCATTGACTTTCTGTTACGGAAAGCTCACGGATTCACGCAGCCGCCTAGCGTCCGTGCTTGCCGTCGCGCCCGCGACTATCGCGGACCGCAACTGTCTCTCGTTGTTTGCACAGCCTGACCTCGGCACGGCGTGTTGAAAAGCGGTGACGGGTCACCGCACTCCAAAGCGCGGACCATCCGCACCTGCCTGTCGGCGTTTGTGTAGCCTGACCTCGGCACGGCGTGTTGAAAAGCGGTGACGGGTCACCGCACTCCAAATTTGTCGCATGCCAAGTTGCTGAAGGGACTGCCAGCGTAGATAATACGCGGCCAACGGAAACGAATTATGCTCACACGTAGATCCCTTGTCGATCAGGCCATTGCCTTTGCCAATCCGCCGCGAATCCCGCTCTGGTTCGTGAATTGCGACCAGACGGAGGGCGACGTGCTGATGTACCATCTGTCGCTGGGCCGTGCAGGCGATGGGTCGGGCAACGATTGGGATTGGTCCGATAACGAATGGGGCTATCATCTGGAGAAGCTCGACGACGGCACCATGGGACACCCCCTGGAGCCGCTCTTGCCCACTTGGGCGACCGCCGCAGAATTGCGACCGCCGCTACTCCGCGAGGCGGAACGCTTCGCCAGTCTGCCACGCTACCTGGCCCGCTGCGAAGACCGGTATCGGCTGGCCTCACTGGACCTCAGCGGCTTCACGGTCTACACGCTGCTCCGCGGCTTCGAGCATGCCATGGAGGATTTCCTGCTGGAGCCGGAACGGTTTGCGTGGCTGATGAACATGATCTTCGATTTCGAGTGCGAACTGCTGCGACTGGCCGCGCAGCACGGCTTCCACGGCATCCACTTCGCCGATGACTGGGCCACGCAACGCGGGATGATGATCGCGCCGGAAATGTGGCGGCAACTATTCCAGCCGGGGTACCAGCGGCAGTTCGCCTTGGCCCATCAACTGGGGTTGCACGTCTGGTATCATTGCTGCGGCGATTTCACACCGATCGCCGAGGACTTCCACGAGATCGGCGTGGACGTCTTGAATATTTCGCAGCCCAACGTGGTCGACGTGGACGCCGTCGGCTCACGATTACGGGGCCGGCAGTGCTTCCTGATCCCGATCAGCTACCAAACCGTCTCGATCCACGGTACCGTCGACGAGATCTACGCCGAGGCCGAACGGTTGCACCAGGTGCTCGGCACGCCGCGAGGCGGTTTCATTGGTTACATCGAGGAGTACAGCTGCATGGGCATGTCCCCGCAGAACTACCGGGCCTGCGCCGAATCGTTTCGGCGACTTAAAGTCTGACGTGTCGGCGCGGCCGAGAAATAGCTCCCTCGCCCCGGTGCTCCGGGGAGAGGGCCGGGGTGGGACGGCGAATGCCGATGTTGTTCTTGCCGCCCTTCTTTGGCTTTGGAAGGGCGCGATTGGTCTTGGGAGGGCGAGGCTCCGGCCGAGCTTGGTTCTGGGAGGGCGAGGCTCCGGCCGAGCCACCGCAGCTCGG